>JAFGPZ010000035.1 GCA_016935935.1 Deltaproteobacteria bacterium | reverse complement strand
CGCTCATGAGGGCCTTTATCGATGTCCCGCCTGGAGTTCCCTGGTACGGGTTTGCCCGCATATCAAAACAACTTATGAAACTTGATTTCTGCCGGGACTTGAAGCAGTCAGGCTGTGTCATGCTGAAACTGGGGATAGAATCAGGGAATCAGGAGGTCCTAAATTCTCTTGAAAAGGGGTTCAGCCTGCATGAGGCATCGATGGTCTTGAAAAACTTGAAGGATGCAGGAATAACAAGTTACGTTTATCTGCTCTTTGGAACACCCGCAGAGAGCGTTGAGGAGGCTCGTCAAACACTCGAATTTACCATCCAGCACCGTCATGAGATTGGCTTTCTGAATATTGCCATCTTTAACATGCCCGCCCACAGCGAGGATGCCCTAAGGTTGAAAACGGGTGATTTTTATAAGGGAGATCTCTCAATTTATCGGAGTTTTTCACACCCCAGAGGCTGGGAAAGACAACAGGTAAGACAGTTTCTCGACAGGGAATTCAAGCGCAACCCGGCAGTTTCGGCTATACTGAACCGGGAACCACCGGTATTTACATCCAATCATGCGCCCTTCTTTGAGATGACATCCTGATTAATTTTGACCAAAGGTACTTCCGGCTGCCTTCAACATACTCCGGTGGATTTGTATTGAATTGCAAGTGATTAAGACAAGCTATTTTACCTTGGACCAGGCGTAAAGATCAAAACAACATCCATCAGAGAGTTTATCTTCCTCCCAATACTGAAAGCCGGCTCCGTTGGAAACTGAGGTATCTTCCTGCCCCCCTTTAAAGTACAGTTGAGAATTATCCGAGGCATTGAACGGCTCAGGACTTATTGCTTCCATGTAAAACATATCGCCCTCCATGTTGTAAAGTAACATTTAGCACTTGTAACTGCATTACCCGTGCCATGAGATACAAAGGAGAGAGATTTATCTAAAAACCTGTAATCACATAAGAATACTTGTTAAACAATTGCAAAAAAAGAAGAGAAAGGGAAGAACTGCGTAACCTGCTTCGCAGCTACAGCACAAAAGGCTACACAGGGTAAATCGAATCAGTATCGAAGAGAAGGCGGCCATCTCCCGCGTCACTTTTTGTTATGTTTTGGTAAAATATGGCCACTCCTTTTACGAAGCTGCCATGGACTAATTCTCGATGTTGGGATGTCGTAATCTGATCATTATTTATCGCAGAAGAGTTTGCCCCCTCCGGCCATATTCTCTTTTTTGTACTCAATAATATCAATCGCAACAGACTCCGGCGGAGTATTGAAATTCTTGACAACAGCATCAGTGATATCCTTAATCAGTCCCCTTTTCTGTTCCACAGTCCTTCCTTCTATGGCCTTGATGGTAATCCTTGGCATATTGCCCTCCTGTTCTATAATTCATCTGGAATGTTTCTACCAACTACCATACCCTTCCGCAATAGTCAAAGAGTTATCATCCTTTAAGCATTCCCTTTTGTATACATGGATCTACTCGATGTAGGGCAGCATCTTTCTTTGCGTCATCAGATGTCTTTCACGTTTCTGTGAGTCACAGCGACAGCAGGATTAGAGTCCCATTGTTTCCAGCCAATATAGGAAAAGGGTCAAGATTACAGCAACAGGCACCACAACACCCCAGGGATTAACCTTGAAAAATGCTGGAATCGTCATTTCCCCGAAATCGCCCCTCTGCAGAAAACCTCTATTCAATGCGGGATATAAATGGGCAAATATTCCGGAACCCGCTATAATACCTGCGAGACCACCGACAAGCACATCGAGCCACCCTTGACCGACTGCACCGGCAATCGTCCCAGGACAGTATCCGAGAACTCCAAAGCCCACACCGAAGATCAGTCCTCCTATGGCCGTAGCTCCCAGAGAACCCGGTTTTGGATGGAGATTGACCAATACCATGCTGCGCAAGATGTGAACGCCAGTCATTCCAATGATAACAGCCGAAAGCATGACCTTTAAAACTGTAAAATCAGTAAGTCGCAGCTGCCCCATTATGACGTCATAGGTAGTCACACCCCCTTTCTGAAGGAGAAAACCAAAGATGATTCCTGTGATGAGTCCCAAAATCAGTTGCAGACCATTATTTGAATGAAATTTTTCCAACATTCCGTCACCTCCGATCAGTAGATGAGAAAGGCCGTGATGATGCCACCGGCAAAGAAACAGACAACTGCAAGCCAACTGCTTACTGCAAGCTGCAGCGTGCCGCTTATACCGTGACCGCTGGTGCATCCACCGGCCCACCTGGAACCAAGGCCCACAATAATGCCGCCTGCAAATGCGGTAATGACTCTCGCAACAGTTGTATCGCCAAAGACATGGAGCCACATATCGGGCACCCACTGCAACTTGAACTGACCGGAAAGCTTTGCCGAGACAAAGGCGCCGATGAATATTCCCAGCACCAGCATCCACTCCCAATCGATTACAAGAGGAAACTTCTGATAATAGGGCTTTCCACTTACACCGCTTCCTCGAAAGATCCTCTCGATCATACCACTTGTACGGGCAAAGGCAGTGGAGCAACCAATAGGTTTATCGGACAAAAGAAAGGTAACACAACTAAGAAGCCCGATACCGAGACCCACGGCGTAGGGCGACCACCGTTCTGCAAATAACCACTCCATTTCTATCCTCCTTTCATCTTCTTCTCTCCCCGCACAGAGTCACCACTTGTTTTATAGCCATGAACCGGGGGTCACGGGACACCACAAAGACGGAGCATTCAGGTCCAAGGACTTCGTATATACACAAAGGCCTATTCACCGGCAAGAAAATATTCCTCCGAATATATTTCAACTATGCAGACGAGTGTTGCAAAAAAACTCCTAATATGGAAAAAGACGAAAGCAACCGATCAACACAGAAAGGAGGAGGTAACAAGGTAGCCATGGCAAAATGTCCCTGCGGATCTAAAAATTCCTATGAAAAATGCTGCGAACCTATCATCAAAGGAATCTGTCCTGCCGAAACGGCGGAGGAACTGTTGCGTTCACGCTATACGGCGCACGTCAAGAAAGACGTAAATTACATCATTAACACCGTCCACCCGGCAAAGAGGAAGGAGAATGACCGGAAAAGCATTCAGGAATGGTCGGAAAACACGGAGTGGCAGAAACTGGAAATAATCGATGTTAACAAAGGCGGACTGGATGACAGTGAAGGGCGTATCGAATTCAAGGCTCATTTCAAAGGTGAGAAGGGTAACGATATACATCACGAGATGTCACGCTTCAAGAAATCTGGCGGCCAGTGGTTTTTCTTTGACGGAAAGACAGCATCCCACAAACAGGTGACCCGGGCAACGCCCAAGATCGGCAGAAACGATCCCTGCCCTTGCGGAAGCGGTAAGAAATATAAAAAATGCTGTGGGCAATAGTACTCTGTCTGCGAGGCCCATTCACAGATTGAAGAGGCCCGATTTGATACAAATGAGAGCATTGGAAGACACCACATTTTTGATATATGAATCCTCGAAGCCCTATGCAAAATATCGATTACCATCGGTGATAAAAAAATTAATAGTAAAAAGTAGTTGGCAAGTAAATAATAAAAAATGACGATTATTGAATTTAGTTGCTTGACACACACTATATGTTGTGGTCAAATGACTTCTACATCCTTTATATAGTATTGATATTCCTGTAGGCCGTGCCCCATTACAAAGGAGATAATGTATAATGACCAAGAAAAACTCCATCATTGAACCGCTTCTGGCTCAAAATGCTATTACCGTATTGGAGCGGAGATATCTAAAGCGAGACGCTGCGGGCAAGACCTTGGAAACCCCTGCCGACATGTTCCGACGCGTAGCCGACACCATTGCCGGCGCTGACAGGAAGTTTGATAAAAAGAGCGACGTAAAGTCCCTGGCCGATACATTTTATGCAATGATGGCCAATCTTGAATTTCTCCCTAATTCTCCCACATTGATGAACGCCGGGCGGGAACTGGGTCAGCTTTCAGCCTGTTTTGTCCTCCCCGTGGGAGACTCCATGGAAGACATATTCAACGCAGTCAAATACACCGCATTGATTCATAAATCAGGCGGAGGAACGGGCTTTTCCTTTTCCAGGTTAAGGCCCGCCAATGATGTCGTCAAAAGTACCACCGGTGTTTCTAGCGGTCCCATCTCTTTCATGCGTGTCTTCGACGTGGCTACAGAAACGATAAAACAGGGAGGAACACGCCGTGGCGCCAATATGGGGATACTGCGCGTCGATCACCCGGATGTGATGGATTTTATTATGTGTAAGGCCGACAAGAAACATCTGACCAATTTCAACATTTCCGTTGGTCTCACAGAGGCATTCATGAAAGCCGTAACGAAGGATGAAAATTATGATCTCGTTAATCCAAGGAATGGAGAAGTTACGGGAACTCTTAATGCACGAAAGGTCTTTAACCGCATAATAACACAGGCATGGGAAAACGGTGAACCTGGCATCGTTTTCCTGGACCGTCTGAACCGGGACAATCCTACACCCCATGTGGGTACCATTGAATCGACAAATCCCTGCGGAGAACAGCCGCTTCTACCCTTTGAATCCTGCAACTTAGGTTCCATCAATCTTGCCAAGATGGTCAGGAAGGGAAAAATATCATGGGAAAGTCTGAAAGAGATCGTTCATCTTTCCGTGCATTTTCTCGATAATGTTGTCGAAGTGAACCGCTACCCCCTGCCTGAGATTGCAGACATGACCTTCGGTAATCGCAAGATTGGTCTCGGTGTCATGGGATGGGCCGATATGCTAATACTGCTGGGGATCCCCTATGATACTGATGAGGCTATCGAACTTGCTGAAAAGGTGATAAAATTCATCAAAGATGAAGGCTATGCGGCATCACGAAAACTGGCAGAGTCCAGGGGTGCTTTCCCCAACTTTAAGGGTTCCCTATTCGATGAAAAGAATGAACCACCCATCAGAAATGCAACAATTACAACCATCGCGCCGACTGGAACCATATCTATCATCGCAAATGCCTCCTCCGGGGTGGAACCGATTTTCGCCGTCTCCTATGTGAGACAGGTTATGGATGACGATATCCTTGTTGAAGTAAATCCTCTCTTTGAACGTATTGCCAAGAAGCGAGGGTTTTATTCGCCTGATCTAATGCAGCGTATCGCGGAGAAAGGCTCCGTCAGGGATATCGAGGAGGTCCCGGAAGACGTGCGGCGACTTTTTGTAACGGCACACGATATTACGCCCAGTGATCACATAAAGATGCAGGCGGCTTTTCAGCGATACACTGATAACGCTGTGAGCAAGACGGTCAACTTTGCCAATGGCGCCACCGTCGATGATGTGGTGGCGGTCTATGAACTGGCATACGAATTGAACTGCAAGGGCGTTACCATCTACCGTGACGGGACGCGGGACAAGCAGGTACTGTCAACTGGGAAGGGTAAGGGAGAACCGACCAATATCGTTTCCCATGACCCCGATCGGTCCATAACTAAGCGGGAACGGCCAAAGGCCCTGAAGGGATGGACCTACCAGATGCAGACGGGATGTGGCCCGCTCTATGTTACCGTCAATCAGGATTCAACGGGCCTTTTCGAACTCTTTACAACTATGGGGAAGGCAGGGGGATGCGCCGCATCGCAGAATGAAGCCATCGGACGTTTGGTATCGCTCTGCTGGCGGAGCGGAATCCAGGCAAGACAGGTCATCAAACAGCTTCAGGGAATATCCTGCCATTCCCCCTCAGGCTTCGGTGAAAACAAGGTACTTTCATGTGCCGACGCTGTTGCCAAGGCCATTCAGTCCCACATGTCCGCCAATGGATTTGCCACTGTTAAGGAAAAGGTCGCCTTCGTCAAGGGGGCCTGTCCGGACTGCGGTGGCATCATAGAACATGAAGGAGGATGCGCCGTCTGTCGCCTCTGCGGGTACAGTGAATGCGCCTGATTCAGCGGGCATGTTTGCCTTATCACAGTAGCAAAGCAGATTAAAATCCTAACCAGAATATCGAAGGCGGTTAAAAACGGCAAGATGCTGGTGGATATTGCTTTATATAAATTGATTATTGCCGTTTTCATCGCAACGGCAGGATCGCTGGTGCAGGCCTCTGTAGGGTTCGGATTTGCGCTTGTGACAGTGCCGCTTTTGACGCTGATTAATCCCGCCTTTGCGCCGGGACCGACACTCCTTGCCAATCTACTCCTCGCCATACTCATGAGCATCAGGGAACGCGCCGCTATCGAGCAGGGTCAATTGCGCTTTGCCGCAATCGGTCTTGTTGTAGGAACCGTCATCGGTGCCGTGGCGCTCTCATTGATACCGAGGGATCATCTGGGTGGAATGTTCGGTTTTATAATCATTGCGGCTGTTTTCCTGAGCGTTATGGGTCATCATGTCGACATAATTCCTCGCAATCTTCTGGTTGTGGGCCTTTCTTCAGGTGTTATGGGAACAATGGCGGGAATTCACGGACCCCCAATCGCCCTTCTCTATCAACAGGCCCCGGGGAGAACCGTGAGAGCCACGCTGGCCCTCTTCTTCGCCTTTGCCTACGCGATCTCCATCGGCGCCTTATGGATAAGTCATCTTTTCGGTCAGATGGAACTGCTCCTGTGCGCCATACTCGCGCCAGGAGTCATAATCGGGTATCTCCTGTCGTGGAAGATACAGAATAAATTCGATGGTAAATACCTTTGGAGGGCAATTCTGATAGTGGCGGGGATCAGTGGACTGGCCCTGATCGTGAGAGAATTGTTTACCCTATTCCCCACTTAGGCGCCACAAAGAGACGAGACTGTAAAAAGCTGCTGAGACATAACAGGGGTTGCGTCGTGTACCGCAACCCCTGCTGTTTATGGTAGGCGGTACTGGATTTGAACCAGTGACTTCTACCGTGTGAAGGTAGCACTCTCCCACTGAGTTAACCGCCCATATCTTTCTTTTTGAGATATATCGTATCGAAACTTCTTTTTCAAGACAAAATATCTCATATAGGCTGCATTGCTGATGAATACCCAATTCACTCACATGCGCTTGACGCTTTCAATCTGTCATGTCGGCACTCCTTGTGCCTCTCGGGGCCTCCCTCATGGGAGGACCGTTTATAAGAAACACGTACTAAATGGCGGAGCCTTTGCGATTCTAACCGGCATAGCCGGCGGATTTATAATGATTTTGTCATTTACTACAATAGCTACATTTGTTAGGATGGCGGAAATCTAAATAAACAAGCCAAAAAGGGGACAATCTCATGAAAGTAGTAGCATTCAACGGTAGTGCGCGGAAGGACGGTAATACAGCAATCCTTTTGAATTATGTACTTGGCGAATTACAGAACGAGGGGATTGAAACGGAACTTTTTCAACTGGCCGGGAAGGAAATAAGAGGATGCAAGGCCTGCTACAAGTGTTTCCAGAACAAGGACAGACGCTGTGTGGTACAAACCGACATCCTGAACGAGTGCGCAGCAAAAATGTTTGAGGCCGATGGAATCATTCTGGGATCGCCCACCTATTTCAGTGATGTCACCACCGAAATGAAGGCATTGATAGACCGATCCGGTTTTATAGCCCGTGCCAACGGGGATGCCTTCAAACGCAAGGTGGGTGCGGCAGTCATAACAGTCAGGCGGGCAGGCAGTATACACGCATTTGATACGATAAATCATTTTTTCCTGATCAATCAGCTGATAGTTCCGGGTTCAAGTTACTGGAATGTAGGATTTGGCAGGGAAAAGGGTGATGTGGAAAAGGATGAAGAAGGCATCCAGACAATGAAAACCCTGGGACACAACATGGCGTGGCTATTGTGGAAGATTCGTGCGTAGAAACAAACAGATACCGGGATTACCGGAGGTATAAAAATGACAGTTATCGAAAGTATAGGATCTCAAAATATTGAACGTGTGGTACAGTTTCGGATAAAGCAAGGGGCAGATCTTCTGGGAGCTATAGAAGAGGCCGTCCAAGTAGAGAATATTCGGTCAGGTGTTATAGTATCAGGATTGGGAGCACTCAGAAAGGCAATCTTCCGGAACCTGAAGTGGTTTCCCGATACTTTCCCCCCAACCCCGAAAGACCGTCTCTATCTGGAAGTGGAACAACCCATGGAACTGGTATCCCTGGTGGGGTGGATTGCACCAAAAAAGGATGGCGGCGTGGAGATTCATGCCCATTTTTCGGCCTCTACCGTTGAGAACGACAGGATTGTCACGCTGGGAGGTCATCTGACGAAGGGCACCATATGTGCAATTAAGACGGTTGTGTCAATACTCGTTATTACTGACAACTCCATCTATGCAAGTCACGATGATGCGACTCAATCCGTTGACATTTTCTTTTAGAGTTAAACTGAACAGTGGGGAAAGACCATGAGGATATGGGATATAGATGCGGGCTTTTTAAACAGTCCCAGCCTCCTCGGAGAGCACCGAGAGCTGCATGGTATATACTCAATTATCACCAATGACAAAAATGGCTATTCCAAACACCCGGAAACACTGCGGTGGAAACTTTTCCCTGGCGGTCTTGTGAGACGTCACGGCATGCTAGTAGCCGAAATGAAACTGAGGGGATTCAACCATCACAGTCCAATCGCGGAGAGTAGCTTTCGGGAAGAATGGCCTCCCTCATTTCTGGACGCACCTCACCTACAATACAAAATCCTGAAAGAAAAATACCGAAGCAAATCAACGGGACGCATTGAACTGCCCGATACGATACATAAACTATGGGCCAGTCATAAATACTCTGTCATGGCAAGGGACTATAACCTCTATAAAAAAATTGGTTCCATGGTTGCTATCAACAGGATGACCTTACCTCAATTATCCCTGGAAACTACCTCTCTTTTGAGAGAGGCACCCACTAATAAATCGCTTAGAAATACGCTTTTACACATGTGGGGGCACATATCAAAACTTGCTGATAAACCGCCAGAGGATTCTCTATACGTTTTACTGCTCGATATTCAAAAGCTGTCGTTCATACATGCCTCTTCATATCTGATTCAGTCCACTGCGCTGGGAGAATTGGCCTGCTGGATCGAAACTCAGGATTGTTGATTGACCAGCAATCGCAACAAAGAATCGCTTTGGAGCAGATTACCTGGCCATTTTGTCAGCGACTCTGAGCGGGCTTTCATCGTTCATATGTTCCCGCACCAGCATTCTCACATCTTCGGTTCTCTTGTTGGACCACTTCAGATATCGCCCTATACGAACCACTATTTCGGCGCCCAGGAGATCATGTTTAGCATAGCTGCTTCTGTCATTCCTGTCCTTTCTCACAAAGGGCTTGGCGATATCGTGAAGTAGGGCTGCCCATCTCAGGCAGTGATCGAAGGGAACATTCGATACAACGATAAGGGTATGTTCCCAGAGATCACGGCTGTGATACTCGCTATTCTGGTCATAATTTTTCTGGAGAGATAATTCGGGAATAATATAGCTAAAGAGTTCCGTGTCCATAAGATATCGCAATCCCAATTCTGTGCCTGACGACATGAGCAGTTTGTCCAGTTCGGAAACCCACCGCTCCTTACTAACTTCCAGGATTCTGTGTGCAGCCTTTTTCATAGCGCCGAGAGTTTCCCCGTCTATGACAAAACCCAGTTGTGCTGCCAGCCGTGCCGCCCTCAATATTCTCAGCGGATCTTCCTGGAAGCGTGTCGTCGGAGTACCCGCACACCGGATAATCTTTTTTTCTATATCCTCTCTTCCGCCGAAGGGATCTATAATCTTTTTACCCCTCCTGGCTATTGCATTTATCGTGAAGTCCCTCCTGCTGAGATCTGCTGTGATATCATCGACAAAGGCCACCGTCGGTTTACGATTCCCCTCTTGATACCTTTCAACCCGGAAGGCGGTGATCTCCACAAGCTTTCCCTTGATCTTGAGGCCGATTGTACCGAAGCGTTTACCGATCAGATACGGCTTATGCTTCGCCTCTCGTACCTTTTTCTCTATATATTCAGGGTCATGTGGAGTTGAAAAATCGTAATCGGCGGGTTCTCTCCCCATGAAGTCGTCCCTGACGGAACCTCCAACCTCATAAACTGGAGAGATAATCTGTTCGACCCTTTGGTGCATCGTTCCCTGCTTGTGATCCACTTCGTCACCCATAATATCAATTATCTTAACCTTTGCAGCACGATAAGGAGTAAATATAACAGGCAACATCAATGCCTGCAAATGAAGTTTAGTCATCGGACTGACTTATTACTACGATTCCCTTCGGTAGATGCCAATTTCTTCCAGCACCCTGACCTTGGCTTCAATAAGCTGGCTGTGCGTCAGACAGAGCATGTTTGCCAGCTTGTGGACAAGAAAATCCTCATATTTATCGAGCTTTCTATCCGTATAGGCAATCCTCCAGACCATTTCTATAATGCCGGTCTTTTCCTCCTGCGTGTAATTCTTATTTATAAGGTTGGTAAATTGCCAGAGATCACAACTCCCGGCCAGCTCTTCTCTCGATGAATCGAGTAGGGTTGATGCGATGTCGTCGGGCATATCAAAATCTTTGCAGATGATGGACACAATGCTGTCACGCTCTTCGTTACTGAAATCTCCGTCTATCTGTGACATCTCCAGCAGCAGCGCGCAGGTTGCTATGCGGATATCGTGGGCAGAATCTTTTTCTTTCCCCTTTGTTGTTCCAAAAAAGTCCTTTACCAAATCAATCATTGTGTATGTCACCCCTCCATGGGTGGCTATTGATCTACAGAAAAAGCATCCTTGTGTCAAGCAACACAGGGAATTCAGTCGGCATTGCTAACTTGGGAGCATATGCCCGATACACCAAAAGAATCGGTATTGATACAATCGGGAAGAAAGAGAAACCATTAACGAGCACCTTCATTGGCGGTATTACAGCTATTGATGGCGTAAAATTATACGGAACTTCTGAAGTAAAGAAAAGGATAGAAAAAATTCTTTCCGAAAGATTGGATTTTAGTAAAATCCTTCCCTTGTTATAGAGATTTATTTGAAATAATGATATAGTGAAAGAGCGTGTTTGAAATGGTCATGAACGACTTTCTCAGTAAGCCTGCCTGAATTTGGGTAACTGAATCGGAAATAGGTGTGGTGAAAGTTTATCCCGTTTCTTACAACTCACGAAAGGAGAAAGGCTAAATGAATAAATCAATCAAGGGAACAAAAACAGAACAAAATCTATTGAAGGCATTTGCCGGGGAGGCACAGGCCCGAACTCGGTACACCTACTTTGCCAGCGCTGCAAAGAAGGAAGGTTACGAACAGATTTCCAATATATTCAAGGAAACTGCCGAAAACGAAAAAGAACATGCAAAGGTCTTCTTTAAATTCCTCCAAGGGGGTGAGGTAGAAATTACGGCGGCTTACCCTGCCGGTGTCATAGGAGATACGCAGAGTAATCTCGAGGCAGCCGCCGACGGCGAAAAAATGGAATGGTCCGCATTGTACCCCGACTTTGGTAAGGTTGCACTGGAAGAGGGATTCGCCGATGTTGCCCAGACCTTCGAGCAAATCGGAATGGTTGAGAACTTTCACGAAAGCAGATACAGAAAACTGGCGCAGAATGTAAAAAACGGAACTGCCTTTAAGAAAAAAACAGCCGTAAAATGGCACTGTATCAATTGCGGTTATGTTTATGAGGGAATTTCGGCGCCCGCCATTTGTCCCGCCTGTAAACATCCCCAGGCCTATTATGAAGTATTGGCCGAAAACTATTAAAAACCATTCGGGCGTCCGGCAGAGTAACCCGGGCGCCCGGCGTTTCTCACAGAAAGCTTACAACAAAGGTTCAAGCTTTTATCCCCCGGCAGTCTGGGGGAAAGCGGTGTTACTGTATAGATATTCCACCTTCTCCTTATGCCTTAGCTCTTCGTTGGCCATCCTGGAGAGCATATCTTTTACCTTCCCGTCGGGGTGAAGCCCTGCAAGAGACTGATAAAAGTTGTACGACAGCAGCTCCCTGTGTGCAGCCACGAGATACACATCCTTGCTTTCCATATCCTTTTCGATGTCGGGTTTTTCCAGATGCTCGGCTACCTTGTAATTCACCACTTCCGTCAATCTCAAGGCCCCCGGACCGTAACTGCCGTCACGATATTCTTCCAGAAATTCAAGATGCCGCTTCTCCTCTCCTGCAAGAAAACCCAGCGTATCTTTCACATCCTTTGCCTTTATCTTTTTGCTCAACCCAATGTAGAAATCAAAGGCATCTTTTTCCTTTTCAATGGCAATCTCTAAGATCGCATCCAGTGTTTTGTCTCCCATATCCATTCCTCCCATCTTTGGATTAAGTTGCTCCCCTTATACCTGCGCTGACACAACCATCGATCGTCGTCATAACCGATGGAATGTCCTGCCAATTTTTTCCCTTGACGAGATGCTTAACAAAGTTACATATCAGTCACTTTTTGAAAAGAGATTCCAGCTTATTCCTGCTATCCCACTCCCTATCCCGGTCCTGTTCCACCGGTGCGGAATCGCCGAAGGTGAAATATTCGCAGAAATTGCGCCTGTCCTTGTCGACAACCCGCTCCGCCTGGGGTTCATGACATGAATTATAGGCCGAAGGGCTGTAGAAGAGGCAGTTAAAGCAAACATGGAGATCACTTCCGCAAAAGGGGCAGGTCTCCGATCTCCCGACTTTTCCGTCGATCTCAATTTTTTTCTTGCATCTATAGCAACAGGTCTTCACCCTACCCCCTGACAAAAATTTCCCTACAATTTTTTCTGTAACACCTGTGCTCCTACATGGATGAGATCCCATGCTCCACCGAAGGGAGGCGCATAGGCGAGATCCATAAAGGCCACATTATCGAGATCCATTCCAGCCCAGAGACAGGCGGAGAGCACATTAATTCTCCCAACGGCGCCCGAATTTCCAATCGCCTGAGCGCCCAAAAGCTTGCCGGTATGTTTATCGGCGATTATCTTCATTCCCAGTTTTTCCTTGTTCATATTCAGCGAACCAGCAACCGGAGACCCCCATACAATTACACTGCCCGGATTAAATCCCGCCCTGCGGGCATCCCCTTCGTCGAGTCCCGTGGCACCCAGCTCCAGATCGAAGACCTTGAATGACTGGGCGCCAACGATTCCATCGAATCTGGCAGTAAGGCCCCCTATATTTCGCCCGGCAATGCGCCCCTGTTTGTTGGCAACATCTCCCAAGGGGACGTGGACCCACTTTCTGGCAATCCTATGATAAGCCTCACAGCAATCCCCCACTGCATATATGACCTCTTGAGAAGTCTTCTGATAGTGGTCGACACCAATGGCACCCGTATCACCCAGAGCACATCCCGCCTGCTCAGCCAGCCGCGTATCGGGTTTTATACCCAAGGCCAAAATGATAATGTCTCCGTCGAAGGTCCCGTCATTGGTGAATAAACGAAGGCGGCCTTTATTGCCACTCTCAATGACCTGAAGCTGCCTTTCCGGCATAAAGGACACCCGATGTTTTTTAAGCTCATCAAGGACGATGGTACCGAATTCCCCGTCCCATCTGCCTGCGGGGAGCTTGCCCCTATAGACAATCTGAGTCTCCATACCGATTGTGGACAGGGCCTCACTCATTTCCATCGCGATAAAACCGGCGCCCACAATAATGGCCTTTTTACACCCACGCTCCCTTATATAAGCCTTGATATCGAGTGCGTCCCTGAGATTTCTCAGAACAAAAACACCCTCTTCGTCGATACCGCTAACGGTGGGCATGACGGCAAGTGCACCCGTTCCAATGACCAGTGTGTCGTAGGGAAGTTTTTCTCCATCCTTCAGGCAAACCTCGCCCTTTTTCGTATCAATCCCTTCCACCATGGTGTGCAATCTGACGTGAATCCCCGTCTCTTCAAACTTTTCCGGTGTCCGTGCCACCAGCCTGCTTTCGTCCCTTATTACATCACCGATGTAATAGGGTGTCGGTCAGGAGGCAAAGGATACAAAATTACCCCGCTCCAGAATGGTTACATCTAATGAGGGATCTCTCCTTTTCGCCTCAGCCGCCGTCGATGGCCCTGCGGTGCCTCCTCCAACAATGATGAGATTCCTGCCCATGACTCACCTCCCGTCTTTGACATCCTGTTGTACTATAAGCCATACCTCAGTCATTGTAAAGCATCAGATTCCATCGGGTACCTTAAAAGTTAAAAAGTTCTTGACCAATAATCTTTCAGAGAATATCCTTCCCTTGTTACGTTAGTGCATTATTGTTCCAACATTTTAACATTCCAACCGATTGAAGGTAAGTCCTATGTCACAACAGGAACCAAAGCCGACATGGCTGCGGATAAAGGTACCGTCGTCACCATCCAACAAGGTAATATCGGTTATCAATAATAAATCCTTGCACACCGTCTGTGCAGAGGCAAAATGCCCCAACCAGATGCAGTGTTTTGCAAGAGGACAGGCAACATTCTTACTGCTTGGGCCAAGCTGCACCCGCCGCTGCACCTTTTGCGCCGTTGATAAATCATCTGTTCAGAAACCCGACATAAAAGAGCCGGCCCGCATTGCTCACGCGATAGACCATATGGGTTTATCATACAGCGTTTTAACGATGGTAACGAGGGATGATCTCACTGATGGAGGCGCATCTCATATAATCAAGACGATGCGGGAGATCCGAAAACTGTCCCCGGATACTGACATTGAACTGCTGATTTCCGACCTGAATGGTAACTGGGATGCCCTTGATATGATACTACAGACGAAGCCTGCAGTTATTAATCATAATATCGAAACGGTACCGCGCCTTTACCCCTCCGTTCGGCCACAGGCAGATTATAAACGTTCGATGCGTCTGTTAACCAGGGTTTCATCAATCCAAACGGCAATCATTACAAAATCGGGGATGATGCTGGGGCTGGGAGAGGAAAAGCATGAAATCCTTTCCACTATGGATGATCTGAGAAATGCGGGATGTCAGCTTTTAACGCTGGGGCAGTACCTGTCACCTTCGCATGGGCACCATCCCGTCATTCGCTATATTCCGCCAAATGAGTTTGATGAATATAAAAAGGAAGCCTTGGACCGCGGCTTCCTTGGTGTGGCCAGCGCTCCCCTGGTAAGGAGCTCATACCGCGCTGCAGACCTCTTTTGCTCTGTCAGGAATGGTGATCGGTCCTGAATCAGATTATCTGTCTGCAGCCATAGCGGTTTCGATCGAAATCTTCTGAAAGGCTCCTGTTATTTTATCTTTTTGACCACGGCTCTGCTTTTGAGGAGATCACCCAGGGTCCCCATTGATGAGCTCGGTTTTCCCAGATAGCTGTGGTAATCATCCTGATTTTCTATCTTTTTTGCTTCCGCATAATCGGTCGTGAGCAGTGAAATTCGTTGTTGCACCTTATCGATTTTTTCGATCTGAACTTCTATGTCCTGCCCTTTTTCCAACACTTCACCGGGATGATTTATATGCTTACCCTCTCCCAGGCGGGATATATGAATGAGACCATCTATGCCCCCTTCGAGGGTAACAAAGGCTCCAAATTTCATCAGACGTGAAACCCTACCTTTGTAACGAGATCCTACGGAATATTTTTCATCAACATTGTCCCATGGATTTGGCAGTGTTTGCCTGATACTGAAGGTTATTCGATCATTGTCCCAGTCAAGTCTTATAATGACAGCCTCTACCTCCTGTCCATTGGTGAGTATTTCCTTTATGTCATCCACCTGATCCCAAGATATTTCAGAGATGGGAATAAGTCCCTGAGCGCCATCGATATCCAGAAAGGCCCCGAACTTTTGAATAGAAGTTACAACCCCTTTTACCTTCATTCCCTCATGAAGAGTTTCTCTCAGAAACTCCCTTTTCTTTCGCAACTCATCTTCACGTATCGCCCTGTGTGACAGAACAATGTTCCTCCCCTTGTCGGCATATTCGGTTATTTTAAATGTGAGATGTTTTCCGATATACTCATTATCATCATCCCGGCGCCTGATTCCCATTTGCGAGTGAGGGCAAAAGCCTCGCAGGTTCCCTGCTATCTTCACCTCATAACCGCCCTTGATTTCCTTCTCAACAATTCCCTCCACTGGGATGCCGTTTCTCCATGCTTCGTCAAGGTGTGAAAGACCTGCATCTCTGCTTTCTATCCTGGTCGTAAACATAAGTTCATGATTACGTGAAGACAGGAAATAGGCCTCTATCGTATCTCCCTCATCAACGATCAGTTCACCCTCTTCATTAACCATCTCCGACCTGGCCAGGGCCCCTTCGCTCTTGCCAGCGAGGTCTATGAATATCCAGTCATCTGTAATCTTAACAATTTCAGCACTCACCTTTTGACCCGGGTTTAGTCTCTGGGTTTCCACCAAACTCTGTTCCAGCAGTTCACCAAAACTTTTCTCTCCAGCCCCTGTGCCATCATCGACTTTGCTATAATCCATCTTACCGCCTTCTTCTACTCCTTCATGTTTTTATATTATTTGGAAAATCCCTCATTATCTCAACGGTTATCAGTGAGGGGCGGCCTGTCATATAGTCCGAGGATCGTTTCGACATATACACATCGCCCCATTACTTATGTATTCACTTTGTATCATAGGAGAATGTATCGCGCCTCCTGTCGAATGGTAATGCGACCAGACGCCAACACGGGAGTGTTTCTTGTGATGAGGTATTATTACAATTGAAAGTTAATAAAGGTTCAGAGACGGCGATCACCATCCATGCGGTGTTACTGCCACGACTCTGAGCCGACACAGCATGTACGGAAGGTTATTCTGACTGATCTGCTGCAGAATTGAAAACCATCCTACGTAAAAAGCTATTCTCCTCTCTGTTTTTCAATCGCTTCTTGATTCTTTTTACAATTGATACAGAGCGTCGTGACGGGCCGAGCCATCAAACGCTTTTCAGAAATCTCTTCGCCACACACTTCACATATCCCGAATGTTCCTTCATCAATCCGAAGCAGGGCTTCATTCATTTTTTTTATTAGCTTGCGCTCTCTATCCCTTATACGCAACTCAAAATTCCTGTCAGACTCACGAGAGGCTCTGTCACTCAAATCGGGAAAGTTTTCGTTTCCTCCTGTCATACCTGAAACGGTCTTACCTGCTTCACTCAACAGTTCATCTATTTTCTTCTTTAACAAGCTTTTATAGTGGTCAAGCTGCTCTTGCTTCATTGCCCAATAACTCCCCCATACAACAGTGTACTGAGCCATGTTGTATACAAAATAATTTCACATTTGTAAAGATAATTCAGCAATAATTTTTGTATGCCGTCAATAACTTTTCTATCAGATTTGTCGTTGATCTCCCTTCCATCAGGGGTATAATTTTTACGATTCCTCCACGTTTTACAACCGATTCTCCACCCACAACCATGTCTTCCTTCCAATCTCCACCTTTGACAATCACATGAGGCTCAAGATATTCTATTAAGTCCAGCGGTGTGTCTTCATCAAAAATCGTAACATAGTCAACCGCCTTGAGGGATACCAGTATATAAGCCCTGTCATTTTGCGCCACAACAGGCCTGGCATCGCCCTTAATTAAGCGAACGGACCGGTCACTATTCAAACCGACAACCAGCAGATCGCCAAACCTTCTGGCCTCATTCAGATACTGCACATGACCTGCATGCAGAATGTCGAAGCATCCATTTGTAAAGACGATCCTGCTGCCTTTCCGCTTAAGTCTGTCCAGTTCCTCTTTCAGTCTTTCTTTTGATACTATTCGTTCTTTCGTCATGCCACTATTATGCCCTTGCAAGTGTAAGAACGGCAACCTCTTTCGCACTTCCTCTAAGCAGCGCGCGGGTACATTCCCTCACTGTGCTGCCTGTCGTATATACATCATCCACGAGAAGCACCTTCTGGTCTCTCACCCTTGCACTGTCCATTACATTAAAAACCCCTTTGATGTTCTTGTACCGTTCCGATTTCCCAAGGCCAACCTGTGGCTTCGTGTCAACACCTCTTGTCAGAACAGTAAAATCAAGGGGTAATAAAAACCGCTTGGCAATATGTCGCGCCAATATCAGTGCCTGGTTAAATCCGCGCTTTCTCAGTCTAATGGGATGAAGAGGAACGGGAATGACCAGTGAATAATCACCAATATTGAGAGAATCATATTTATACTGGGCCATCATCTCCCCCAGTTTTTCTCCAATACCGATATTGCTATTGTATTTAAAGAGATGGATGGCATCAAGCAGTGTCTTCTCATACATCCCAAGAGACCGGGCAACGGTAAAGGGCGGTCTCGATGAAATGCAGTCTTCACAGAGATGATTAGTACCATACGCACCTGCAAAGGGAACCCCGCAGGACGTACATAAGGGTACCCCCACAAAATTGATCAGGGACACGCATTCGGGACAGAAGATGAACCGACCCGTCCTTTCCATGGAACCACAAAGGAAACATCTCGGTGGAAACAAAATGTCAGCAAGTCCGCTGACTGCTGTCGTTGTCTTAAATATCATCGTTCAGGGAAGTAATACTTTGAACACTTTCCTCAACTTTCATGATGGGAGCATTCGACCAAAGGCGTTCTATATCATAAAATTCCCTGACCGGTTGGTGGAATATATGGACGACGACGTCACTGTAATCAATTAAAATCCACCCGCCTGCTTGCTTTCCCTCTATGCCCAGTGGCAGCACTCCCAGTTTTTTCATTCCCGTCTCAATGCAATCGGCAATGGCTCTCACCTGACGATCTGAGGTACCGCTACAAATAATAAAATAATCGGTAAAGGATGAAAGCTCCTTTACACTCAGTATGGTAAGATCTTTTGCCTTCCTTTCCAGAGCTGCATTTGTTAATTGTATAACTCTTGTCCTTGCTTCTTCTTCTCTAACTCAAACCACCTCCCGCAATTTTATAATTTTCTGTTTCCAATTCACTGCCAATTTCATGCAAAAGGGTTTTCTACAGTGATGGTCTCATCTCTTCCTGCCCCAACAGACACGGCAAACACCTTGACTCCCGTAAGATTCTCCAATTTTTCCAAATATCTTCTGGCATTTTTCGGAAGGTCAATGATTTTCCTGGCCTTCCCCAGGTCCTCTTGCCATCCATCCATTTCTTCATAGATTGGATGGCAACACTCAAATTGTGTTATATCCGCAGGCACATGATCTGTATATATATCGTTTCCAAACTTGTAGCCCACGCATATCTTCAGCTTTTCTATCCCCGTCAGTATATCCAGCTTTGTTACTATTAGACCGGTAATGCCCGACAATCTTACAGCCTGTTTCACAAGTACAGTGTCCAGCCACCCACACCGCCTCTTTCTACCCGTGGTAGCACCAAATTCTCGCCCCTTCTGCTGAATGGTCTCACCGATTTTATCAGTCAGTTCGGTAATGAAGGGACCACTCCCGACCCTGGTCGTATAGGCCTTGCAGATTCCCACTACATTATCTACTTCTGTGGGTCCCAAGCCTGCTCCACAACAGGCATTGCCAGCCACAGTATTAGAAGAGGTAACAAAAGGATAGGTTCCATGATCTATATCAAGGTGACACCCCTGGGCCCCTTCAAAGAGTAGATTACTCCCATTTTCGATGGCATTTTTAATTACCAATGACGTATTGGCGGCATACTGTCTCAGGCGATTCGCATATCCGTTGTATTCTCTATAGATAACATCCGCATCAAGGGGTTCTTCTTTGTACAGTTCCGTAAAATAGAAGTTTTTATCCTCAACGTTACGCGCAAGTTTTTCTCTGAAAACCTCGTCGTTTAAAAGATCACAAAGCCGAATACCGGTGCGGGCAATCTTGTCTTCATAGGCGGGACCAATTCCCTTTTCCGTTGTCCCGATTTTTAACGCGCCTTTGCTCCGTTCTCTGGCGCTGTCCAACCTCTTGTGGTATGGCATTACAATATGGGCATTTTCACTTATATAGAGCCGGTTGTCCCGAGGAAAGAGGCTTCTCTTCTGGAGATCATCGATCTCCTGAATCAGGACATCGGGATTTATAACCATCCCATTCCCAAGGATACAAGTCTTGTGTTCGTGAAGTATGCCAGAGGGAATTAGATGAAAAATGCTCTGTACCCCATCCACAACCAGTGTGTGCCCGGCATTATCTCCTCCCTGGAAACGAACTATGACATCGGCATCGTGCGAATAGATGTCAACAATCTTACCTTTCCCCTCATCGCCCCACTGAGTCCCAACTATAACAACATTAGCCATAATCCATCTCCTGTCAATGTTGTGACTTACAGATCATTATCTGCACGTGTTAAGAGTGAACAATTCTACATCTCGACCAGGGTAACCGATAGTACGTGTTGCAAATCCTTCAGTTTTTTCAACACTTCCTTGGATACGAGGCTGTCCGTGCTTAGAACGACAAGAGCCTTTCCATCGACGAGTTCGCGACTCAGATGAAGCCTTGCTATATTGATATTGCTGTTACCCAGGGTTAATCCTATATTTCCGATAACGCCCGGCTTGTCATAGTTATACAGCACCAGCATATTCCCTTCGGGGATCACGTCAAGTACAAACTTGTTGATCCGCACAATCCTAGCGTCCTGCCGGCCAAAAATGGTGCCCGCGGCATAGCTTTCTTGCTCGGCAGTTTTGACAGTAACAGCAATCATGCTTTTGTAATCGCTGATCTCACTGTGCTTAGATTCCACGACATTGATGCCACGTTCTTTTGCAATGATCGGAGCATTTATATAATTTACATTCTCTCCCAGTATAGGCGTCAGGAGCCCCTTAAGAAGAGAGATAGTTACAGGTGCAAGGTTATACTCAAGGATCTCTCCTCCGTATTCGACGGAAACCTCCTTGATTCCACCGGAAACAATCTGGGATTGAAATTGACCGAGCTTTTCCGCCAGATTAAGATAGGGGTTTATCAGTGCAGCCATTTCGGCGCTGATAGAGGGGAAATTAACAGCGTTTTTGATTTCCCCCGAGGTAAGATAGTCAACTATCTGATGTGCCACGGCTATGGCAACGTTCTTCTGAGCTTCGTCTGTCGATGCACCCAGATGAGGAGTACATATAACGTTGTCTAAAGCGAGTAGTTCCATATTCTTGGTTGGTTCCTCTTCAAAAACATCAAGCGCCGCGCCACCAATTTTACCTGACTTGAGTCCCTCCAGCAGGTCTTTCTCCTTTATGATGCCGCCGCGGGCACAATTGATGAGAAAAACGCCGCCCTTCATCTTTGCAATGGCCTTAGAGTCGATGATCCCCCGTGTTTCTTTCGTAAGGGGAGTATGGACGGTAATAAAATCAGACTTCTCAAGAACCTCGTCAAGGGTTACAAT
>JAFGPZ010000223.1 GCA_016935935.1 Deltaproteobacteria bacterium | reverse complement strand
GACGTCATCTGGTCAGAAGGCGCCATATATAACATTGGATTTGAGAAGGGTGTAAAAGACTGGCGGCGTTTTCTGAAGACAAATGGCCTCCTCGTTGCTTCAGAGATTACATGGATTTCGGATTCCCGGC
Organism: Deltaproteobacteria bacterium; assembly: GCA_016935935.1. Next base: position 4,350 of record JAFGPZ010000223.1, on the reverse strand, counting down.
CTGCGGAAATCCAGACTCATTGGGACAACGAATACCCCGAGATCAATTTGGCCTCTGCCAAAATCAGGGTTCTGGAAAAGCACGGTTACTCACCCATCGGATACTTTGTTTTGCCGGAGCAATGCTGGCTGGAACAGTACTACCGACCGATGCAGTCCAGATTCGATGACTTCCTAAGTCGAAACGGCAACAGTGAAGAGGCACGCGCAATTGTGGCCGCCGAGCGACACGAAATTGATCTTTACGAAAGAAACAAAGCCCACGTCAGTTACGGGGTCTATATTGCAAGAAAGCTGGGATAGAAGGGCGAACAAGGCGCTGCACTGGACGGGGCACTGCGCTCCATCCCCGCCAGTGAGCTTTTGCGTTACACTCTTTCAATCCAAAATCAATGGCGGATCAGAAAAAACCAATCCTCACTCTTTGTAGGTGCTATACGTAACAAAAAGGTGATTGCAACTTAGGCGTATTAGGTTCATCATCTATCTGTATTTCCTATTGAATTAGAGGAAAGGAGATAGTGATGGACCGGATAACCATAGAAGATTTCAGTATCACATCAGCGAAAGAATCCCTGACGGACTTTGGAAGCAATGATCTACAGGCAGGGTTTCTCCCCTCCATTATTTTACCCGAAATCTATAGAGGAAAATCAGGGAAGGTATTTTCTGGATACACCCAGGAGGCAAGAGCTCTTCACTGGGCATTGGATCGCCTTGCGCGCTGGGAATTGCCGGGCAAGGAGCATGTTGAGGAATATATCCGGAGCATGTATCGGCGGAATTTCCGACCGAGGACATACGCCAGTGCCCTGACAGCAATTTACGTCTTCCTAACCGGCGTCAGGGATTCGGGAAAGACCCGTCTGGAAGAGATCACCAAGAATGACGTTGAAGCTTTTATTGAGCATGAGCAGGATCGGGGTTTGATGCTATCGACGGTACGGACGAAACTGCATTGCGTCAATGCTTTTTTGGGCTATGCGATAGACGCAGGGGTTGTCAGTACTGATGTCCTGGCAAGAAGGATTCGCCTGAAAAAGCCCGAGACATTACCGCGCGCCATGGACCCAGACGATGTGAAGCAGTTACTCTCTGTTATCGACAATCCGAAAAACCTGGCCATGATCATGGTTCTTTTACGAACGGGGATAAGAATCGGCGAGTTGCTCAACACGAAGATGCAGGATCTTCACCTCAAGGATCGCAGGATTGACATTTACGAAGGAGAGAAGAACCGGCTGGGACGGGTTGTGTATCTTAGCGATGATGCGATGAGCGCTCTGAGGGCATGGCTCAAGATTAGAGACGCTCACAAGGTGTTTCTCTTTTACGCCCAAGGTAAGACCAGCATGTCCTACAGCACTGCTCGTCAGATATTTGTAGATTATCTTACGAAAGCCGGCCTTCCCCATAAGGGGTACTCCCTGCATGTACTTCGACATACCTTTGCCAGTGAGCTTTTAAATGCCGGCATGAGGATCGAGTGTCTCCAGCCACTGATGGGGCATACTTCTCTGGATGTGACGCGGCGCTATGCAAGGCTCACTGACAAGACAAGAGAGGAAGAGTACTTCAGAGCTATGACAGTCATAGAAAGGGGGGAGATTGATGGCCATTACCGATGCGATCATCAGATACAGACGCTTCTTGAAGAGAAGGAACGTCTCACCGAATACCGTTAAAACCTATATGAACGGTCTGAAACACTTTGTTCTATGGCTCGATGTCCCCATCGAGGAGGTTACGTACCGGAAAATTACAGAGTATATAGATTGGATGCTCAGCCAACGTTTAAGGCCGAAGACTATCAACTGTTATCTGAATACGGTTTGTCAGCTTTATCACTACCTCAGCGAAGAAGAGGGAATCCATATCGTCAACCCTGTTAAAAAGCCGAATATCATGAAGCTACCCAGAGGTCTTCCCAAACATTTGAAAGACGAGCAGATAGAACTCCTTTTCCAGAACATGAAAGGACCAAGGGATCGGGCTATGTTTATGCTTATGCTCCGATGCGGATTACGGGTGGAAGAAGTGGCGCATCTTTCCCTCGGTAACATTGATCTTAAACGCAGAACGCTGCTCATCCAGGATGGAAAGGGTGCCAAGGATCGGATTGTTTACATCAGCAACGATGCCCTTTATGCTCTCCTGGAATATCTCCGGGTGAAATCGGCGAACAAAGTGAAAAAAGTTTTTCTGGTAGAGAAAGGGCCTCTTACCGGACAATCCATATCCATTCGCGGCATCCAGAAACGGATGGAATATTATGCCCGTAGAACAAACTTGAGAATCTCCTGTCACCATCTTCGCCATACGATGGCAACGCAGATGCTGAATGTGGATGCTGGTCTGTCCACCATCCAGGATCTCTTGGGACATAACTCTATCAGGACAACACAACGGTATTGCCGGGTATCAAACCTCAAAGTACAGAGAGATTACTACAAAGCAATGGAGGTGATCATGCAGAGAACGGCTGGCAACCCAGATAATCCTTGACGGAAGAACGAAACTATGAAATTTTAAACACAACTTAACATATTAATATCAATAGAGAAAACAGATTATGTTACGTATAGGTAGGTGCTTTCTTCATTAAACTGAGTTCAGATAGTCTTGACATACCTTGATAGAAAACATCCAATCCAAAAGTTTATACAGCTTTATTATTTTAATCTGGCAGGAATTGCTTGGGAGTTTCTAATAAATTCTATATTACCATGAAAGACACGATCTTCATCGCCATAATGAACCGAGCCATAATATCCCTTGTAACTCATCATGTCTTTCATGACATTTTCTCCTCAGTCTTGCAATCCCTTCCGATCTGACGATACATCACCGCCGACAGTATATAAAGCGTTAAGGCGGTAAAGACAACCGATTTGAAGCCCCATTGAATTGCGATCAGGACGGTCGCCGAGGCCCCGATGACGGAGAAGAAACCGTTTATTCCCCACGCCCACGGGATCATATCATCGCCTTTTTCTGCCAGCAGGCTTAACCCGGATGGGAAGGGGATTCCCATCGGCAAGGCAAGGGGCGCTGTCAATAGACTGCAGATAAGCATACGCGACCACAGGGAGAAGCCCGACAGGGTATTTTCCAGCAGTTGATCGAATTTGATGTAAATGATTCCCACGGTAACAATAAAAACTACGGCAAAGAGGACGTGTTTGTGTCCTACCGTTCCCATCCTCCCCGCGATCAGGCTCCCGATTCCCGAATAGATAAGAAAAGAGCCGATGACGATGCTTGCTGAGAAGACGGGATCATAAAGATACCTGATGAACTGCTGGAGGAACGACATCTCTAAGAACATATAGGCCAGACCGAGGCAGCCGAAATATATGAAGACGGGAGTTTTCCCTCGTGGTGAGCCTCTGACCAGTTTGATGGGAGCCAGTATAAAAATTGTGCTAAGTAAAACGAGGATACCAAGAGCTGTCCAGACAAGGATATATCCCCAGTCTATGAGCGGTATGGAGATCCGACCATACGGGGCGAGATACGTTTTCAGCACTGCCGTTTTGAAGAAGTGGCCGAAAAACGGCCTGTCGTCTGTGGCGGGCCGGATATAAAAAGGATATTCGTTGTAAAAATGCTCTCTTTCTCCAGAGAGAAGTCTCGTCGCGGCAATGAAAAAGTAGCTTTCATCCATTCTGTTTACGATATTGGTCTCTTCTTTCTTGATTCCGGGGTAGTAGCAGAGATCGAAGAGGCGGCTTTTACAGAAATTTTTAACAGTTCCAATCTCTTTCTTGTTAAAGAGGCCGTGTTTTATCAAAAGCGTTGCCGTCTGCCAGCTTCTTATCATGATAATGGATTCGGAGGCATTTTTATCCTCGAGTGCGGCGATTGCCGTTATTAGAAGTTTTATACAGTCGCGGGGAGGATTTTTGATCCACCTCGATATACTGAGGATGCCTCCCGGATTGAGGCGGTCAAGGCAGGTTTTCAGTGATTCGGTCGTAAAGAGATAGTTTTCATTCAGTGAGTAAACGCCCGCGGAGGCCGACTCCATCGATTCGAGAAGACATATCTGGATCAGGTCAAATCGATTTTTCGTGATTTGAAGATACCCCCTCCCGTCTTCGGCGAAGATACGGTACTCTTGGGGATTATAGATGTCCCCGCTGAAACGCCGATATTTCCCCTGCATGAAACCTATGAGATCTCTGTTCATCTCTACAACGGAGATATTCTTTGCCCTGTGATACTTCGCGTTCAGAATTTCCGTTCCTCCGCCTCCGCCAACGATGAGCACTTCGGGATTGTTGAGGAGCTTGTAGGGAAGAGAGGTGGTGCGGTAATCCATGAAATTCATATCCTTCAGATTTCCGGT
>JAFGPZ010000034.1 GCA_016935935.1 Deltaproteobacteria bacterium | reverse complement strand
CCCAAGACGTCATGCCGGCGAAAGCCGGTATCCAGAACTGCATAGAAACACTGGATTCCGGGTCAAGCCCGGAATGACAAAAGAGAAACAAATCGACTTTTTACGCGACCTTCAATTTTGAATTGCTAAGGTTTAAAAGTTTTTTATTGCTTATTGTTGTTGACAAAGAAATCTACCAGTCACTATATTATAAATGATAAACGCCGGAACGGAATTTTCCAGCGAATCAGAAAGGAAATAATCCATTGATGAATTTCTATAGATGCAAAACAAAAGGCGTTTTTATTACCGAGCCATGCTGCGACAAATTATGCGAATGGTGGCTTAAGAACGAAACTTTTTGCAACTGCACATGGGTTGCCTGCAACTACGGTCCATTTACACTTGAAGAAGTGGGCGAGATGATGGGTGTAACCAGAGAAAGGATACGCCAGATCGAGGCAAAGGCAATAAAAAAACTGCAACACAAAAAGAGAAAAGATCAGCTGACAGACTTTGCCCCGCAACCAAAGGATGAAGACACCTTTTGAAGTGCCCTCACCGACTTACCCTTGAGAACTTTGCATAACCCTCTTATTCGTCATTCCGGTGAAAACCGGAATCCAGAAAGTATATAAAAATACTAGATGCCGGATCAAGTCCGGCATGACGATATTGAAACCAAAGGAAATTTTTCAAGGCTCTCCCCTGTTCACGGGGATTTTTCACGAAGCCTCACTATGACGGAAAAGATAGTTAATACCGGTATTTGTCTGTTCTAAATTATCGGAAATGTCTGATATTATCCCTTTTATAAAATATCGAAGCAGGCTTTTTCTCTTTGTCTCGGGATAAATGACCTGTGGTTTGCCGTCGATCCCTCCCAGTCTGGCAGCGACCCTGATGGTGTGTTCCATGTTCCCAAGTTCATCGACAAGTCCCAGACTCATAGCCTGTCTCCCCGTATAGATCTTACCGTCGGCTATTTTTTTAACATCTTCTTTCGATATGTTACGACCTGCAGAAACTGCCTCAAGAAACTGATCATAGATATCGTCGACAACTTCCTGTATCAACGCCCTTTCATCTGTCGTCATCTCCCTGACAGGAGAACCGACATCTTTGAATTTGCCCCCCTTTATAACCGTAGGCTTCAATCCTATCTTATCAAGTAATTTTTCAATCTGCGAAAACTGAATAATGACGCCTATACTTCCCGTTATGGTCCCAGGGTTGGCAATGATTCTATCGCCTGCCGATGCGATGTAGTAGCCGCCTGATGCGGCCACTGATCCCATCGATATGACAACCTTTTTACGCTTCTTAAGTTCGATTACTTTATCGTATATCTCCTGAGATGGAACAACTCCACCACCGGGAGAATCGATTCTAATTACCACCGCGCGGATGTTTCCATCCTTCCCATATTTGTCCAGAAGGTCTGTTGACTCTTTAGAATCGCTTATCAATCCGCCTATTTTAACTATGCCGACCTTATTCTGCCGGGAAAACAGTTCTCCCGTACCGCCCGATGAGGTCAGCCCGGAAATAAAAAGGAATACGATCACTCCGACTATCACTAAAAGCGATAGTCCCAGAATTACAGGATGTTTTCTCATGTTTCACATTAAAGCAAGACGGGTTTGTTATCCGTCATTTATTATTCCTCCTTAAAGAAGGTGTAAAAAATGACGGATGGAAAATATCGGCAATCAGACTTTTATTCCGGACAGAAGGTCTCCAAGATTGGAAACAACCTTCTCATCGTTATTAACATAATTAGTTTGAGCCTGTTCACTTGAGGCCGTCTCGATGTCTTTTATGCTGAGGGCGACTTTCTGGCTGTCAACATCGATATTCTTAATCACGGCGGATACATTATCTCCCGGAGAATAGAGATCCTTGGACGATTTCACTCTCTTATTACTGAGTTCAGATATATGAACGAGCCCCTCTATACCATCTTCTATCTCGACAAATACGCCGAAATCTGTGGCATTCGTTACCTTGCCAGTAACCACAGAACCTACACCATATTTCTCCTTCAGTTCTTCCCAGGGATTCTTTTCCAGTTGTTTTATTCCCAGGGAAAACTTCTTATTGTCCACATCTACCTGCAAAACAACCGTCTCTATTTCCTGCCCCTTCTTGTAGAACTCTGAGGGATGTTTGATCCTCTTCTTCCAGGAAATATCCGATATGTGGACCAGGCCGTCAATATCGTCTTCCACGCCAATGAAGATCCCGAAGTCTGTAAGATTTTTGATCTTACCCTTCAATACGGAACCCTCGGGATATTTTTCCCTCAAGACCTCCCAGGGATTTTCCATTGTCTGCTTCAGACCAAGTGATATCCTTTTGTTCTCCGGATCTATTTCAAGTATTTTAACCTTTATAACCTCACCGACTGTCAGGATTTTTGAAGGATGCTTTGTCTTTTTTGTCCAGAACATCTCTGATATATGTATAAGCCCCTCCAACCCGGGTTCCATTTCAACAAAGGCCCCATAATCGATAATGCTAACAACCTTTCCCTCGACAATAGAGCCTGCAACATACTTTTCAGCAACATTGTTCCATGGATTTTCAGTAAGTTGTTTCAGCCCCAGCGAGACTCGCTGTTTATCCTTATCAAAGCCCAGAACCTTAACGGTAATTTTGTCGTCTCTGGAAAATTTCTCTGACGGATGTCTTATCCTTCCCCACGACATGTCTGTAATATGTAAAAGTCCGTCTATACCTCCCAAATCCACAAATAATCCGTAATCTGTTACATTTTTGACTATTCCTTCTATAACCTTGTCTTCTTCCATTGTGTCGAGTAAGCTTACTCTTTTTTCCGCCTGCTTCCTCTCCAGTATCGATTTTCTGGATAAAACAACATTATTTCTTTTTCTGTCATACTTCAGAACTTCCAGATCCAGCGTCTGACCCACATATTTATCAAAATTTTTCACAGGCCGAATATCAACCTGAGAACCCGGAAGGAAGGCCTCTATCCCTATGTCAACAGAAAGTCCGCCCTTTACCCGTTTCGTGACAGTCCCCTTTATGGGAATATCCTTACCGCAGATCTTTACAATTTCATTCCAAACCTGCATCCTGACTGCTTTGTCACGTGAAAGCATCAGGTCGTCTTCTTTCTTCCGGTCAATAAAGACATCTATTTCATCACCGACTGAAATAGTGGCGTCGCCATTCTCATCCAAAAATTCTGAATAACGCATCCGGCCTTCGGTCTTGTAGCCAACGTCAACCATTACGACATCGTCATTAATCTGCACAACTCTGCCCGTTACGACCTCTCCTACAGGAATGTCTTGCAGACTCTGTTCATATAGTTCCTCAAAACTTACATTTTCGCCTTCACTGGAATTTTTTGTCTTCTCCTCCTCTACCTCCTTCTCTTCCATTTCTTCTTCAACCATTGAGTTACCTTCATTAACCATTGGACAATTACCCCCTGATATTATTTAAGCTCCCCGCAACGAGTTGTGTGGAATCCTCAACCGTTTCTGAACTTAAGCCCTTATTTCTAACATACGGATAATTAAATATCAAGCGATTTGCATATTGGCTATAATACCTCATTTTTTTTAGATATAAGCCTCATCATTTCCTCGGTCACTCCGTCAATGCCCAGGTGTGTCGTATCTATTATAAAGGCATCCTCGGCAGGCTTCAGAGGAGAGATGGATCTTTCAGTGTCCTGGCCATCCCTCTTTTCCAATCCCTTTTGTATATCAAGATAATCACTGTATATTTCTTTCTCGAGGAGTTGATTTTGTCTTCGCCTGGCCCGCTCTCTTACGTCGGCACAGAGAAAAAACTTGATGTCGGCATCTGGAAATACGACAGTCCCCATATCCCGCCCTTCGGCGATAATGCCCCCTTTTTTACCTGCCTCCCTCTGCATAGGAAGCAGCGCCTCTCTTACAACGGGGATGGCGGATACTCTGGAAGCGAGAGCTCCGATCTCTTCGGTCCTGATTTCCTCGGTGATATCCTTTCCGCCGACCATTACTCTCATGCCGTCATTTACCATTTCAAGTGATATGTCCGTCTTCGCACACAACGCGTAAAGTTTCCTTTTATCATCCAGGTCAAAGCCGCTCTGTCGTATCTTGAAAGCAATTGCCCTGTATAACGCACCCGTGTCGAGATAAATGTAGGACATCTTTGTCGCGAGTCTCATACTGACGGTGCTTTTTCCCACACCGGCAGGTCCATCAACGGTGATCACCAGTCTCTTACCCATTTCTTAAACACCTTGTTTGAATGAATTTTCAGTAAACCCAGTATATCATAGAGTGGTCTAAAGGGTAAAGGAACTGTCTCTTCAGGGATTAGAGAGAGACTTTCCCTTTACCCAACGACACCAGCACATCTTGATTAATCGACAAAAAGAAGCTAAAGTAGCATTATGCATTTAACAGTAAAAAAGACTTCGGGTAAGATAATGGCGTTCTTGCTTATTTTCCTTTCCATTTCAGGATATGCGGGAGTTTGCTCTGCCGCTTTCACTATTGAAGATGAAAAAAGACTGGGTAAAGAATTTTATGACAAGCTGAAAGATAAAGATATTTTCATTGATAATCAACGGGTTGTTAATTACATTAACAAACTCGGCAAAAGACTGGTGGAATACGCCGGGGACACTCCTCCCTTTGATTTTACATTTACAGTAATAAAGGATTCCGGCATTAATGCCTTCGCCACACCTGGCGGTTACATATATGTTTACAGCGGGCTTGTAGGAATAACGAACAATGAAAGCCAGCTCGCGGGGGTACTGGCACATGAAATAGCCCATGTACAGGCAAGACACATAGCTAAAACTATTGAAAAGTCACAAAAAATAGGTATCGGCACCCTTGCAGCGCTGCTGGCCGGCGCATTTCTGGGGGGTGGAGGGGAAGCTACGGCGGCAATTACAAGCTTCTCACTTGCAACAGCAACCAGTTTAAACCTGAAATATAGCAGAGAGCATGAAGAAGAAGCGGACCGCATGGGGATATCATGTCTTCTAAACGCAGGATATGATGGAAGGGGGATGTATGATTTTCTCAAAATTATGAGAACATACGAATTTTACTCAAATTCAGTCCCCTCCTATTTTATGACACATCCTGGAACAACGGACAGAATCAGTTACATTGACGGACTTCTTCAGGTGAGAAACCGTCATGACGGAGCAAATAATATCATTGGAGATTACGATAGAATTAAAACAATACTGTACCTCGATGGCAAAAATCTCGATACAAAATTCAACACACTTAGTCAAAGACTGACGGAAAATCCCGATGATATTGAGGCTCTGTACAGAATGGCAGTAGTCCAGAGTAAAACGGGAAGGATTGCCGAATCGCTTGAATATTTCGACAGGGCGCTGGCGCTTTCGCCCGGTGATGCCGACATGCTCAGGGATTTGGGTAT
>JAFGPZ010000033.1 GCA_016935935.1 Deltaproteobacteria bacterium | reverse complement strand
TCCGCAAGCATTCTAGTAACATACAGCGCCGGACTTTCCCTCGTGTCGCCTGTATTCGCCTTGAAAGCAAACCCGAAAAGGCATATTTTCTTGCCCGCAAGTGTGTTGAACATCGAGCCCAGCATATTATGAACAAAGCGTTCTTTCTGATAGTCGTTAATCCTGACAACTCCCTCCCAGTAATCTGCAACATCTTTCAAACCGTAGTATCGGCACAGATAGACCAGATTAAGGATATCCTTCTGGAAGCATGAACCTCCAAATCCTACACTGGCATTCAGGAATTTCGGCCCCAGGCGACTATCCATACCCACGGCGCGGGCGACCTCCGACACATCGGCCTCCGTTTTCTCACAGAGCGCTGAAATAGAATTTATCGATGATATTCGCTGCGCCAGAAAGGCATTGGAAACAAGCTTGGAGAGTTCACTGCTCCAGACACTGGATGTGAGAATCCGTTCTCTGGGAACCCAGTGTGTGTATATTTCGATAAGTTCATCCCTTGCGCGGCAGCCTTCCTCGGTCTCCCTCGAACCGATAAGCACTCTGTCGGGCGCTTCAAGATCTCTGATCGCCGTCCCCTCCGCCAGGAACTCCGGGTTGGAAAGTACCTCAAAATGGACACCGCTGTTTGAAGCTGTCAGAATTCTCTCCAGGGCCTCCGCCGTTCTCACCGGAAGTGTGCTTTTTTCAATGATTATCTTATCTCTATTCGAATGGTCACGGATCTGCCTCGCCGTCTTCTCCCAGTACTGCAGATCGGCAGCCATGCCGGCTCCATCTCCAAAGGTTTTCGTCGGTGTGTTAACACTGACGAAAATAATGTCGTGTTCTATGATCGCTGCTTCAATATCGGTACTGAAAAAAAGATTTTTCCCCCGGGCAGCACAAACTATTTCATCCAAACCCGGTTCGTATATGGGAAGATCTTTCGAATTCCACCTGTCAATCTTATCAGAATCTATATCAACAACTGTGACCTTATACTGTGGACATTTAGCGGCTATCATAGCCATCGTTGGACCGCCAACGTATCCAGCGCCTATGCCCAGTATCTTTTTATTGAATTCCACGCCTGTTCTCCAGAAATTTTTGTCATTTCGACCATAGGGAGAGACCTTTGCATAACTGTCGTTATTTGTCATTTCGACCGAATGTAATGTCATTCCGAACGAATGTGAGGAATCTTAAAGATCCCTCGCTCTGCTCGGGACATGGATTTATCGTCGCTTACTCTCCTCGAAATGACAGGGTGTTTAAATTTTAGCAAAACCATTACCCACGCGCCCGCGAACTACTTCCCATTACAAACGCTGTATCCGGCATCGAGAAGTGTTTTCTCCTTTTGCGCGGTTTCCATGTCTGCATTTATCATCATGTCGATTAACAGGTCAAAACTAACTTTCGGGTTCCATCCCAGTGTTTTTTTTGCCTTTGAGGCGTCGCCGAGCAAGGCATCCACCTCTGTGGGCCTGAAATACCGCTGATCTATTTCAACAAATTCTTTATAATCAAGATCCAGCTTCTGAAAAACCCTTTCCGCGAACTCACGTACCGAATGCGTTTCCCCCGTAGCGATGACGAAATCGTCAGGGTCATCCCGTTGCAGCATGAGCCACATGGCCTCCACATAGTCGCCGGCAAAGCCCCAGTCTCTTTTCGCCTCAAGATTTCCGAGATAGACTTTATCCTGAAGCCCCAATTTTATTCTCGTAGCCGCCCTGGTAATTTTCCGTGTCACAAAGGTCTCTCCCCTTCGAGGCGATTCATGATTGAAAAGAATGCCGTTGCAGGCAAATATATCATAAGCCTGACGGTAATTTTTTATAACATAGTAAGCATAAACCTTCGCCACGGCATAGGGACTCTGGGGCTGGAAAGGGGTATTCTCACTTTGAGGGGGAGGCGCCGCTCCGAACATCTCGCTCGAGGAAGCCTGGTAAAATTTTGTCTTTATGCCCGTCTTCCGTATCGCTTCAAGGAGTCTCAATGTTCCAAGACCCGTTACATCTCCCGTATATTCCGGCATGTCAAAACTCACCCTCACATGACTTTGAGCGCCCAGATTGTAAATCTCATCGGGTTTGATGTCGTAGAGCAGATCCATAAGCTGGCCCGACACGGAAAGGTCTCCATAGTGGAGATACATGCGAGCCGCGGGATCATGAAAATCCCTGTACAGATGATCGATACGATCCGTATTGAAGGTGCTGGACCGGCGAATGAGACCATGAACTTCATACCCCTTTTGAAGAAGAAACTCGGCAAGATAGGAACCATCCTGACCGGTGATGCCTGTTAAAAAAGCCTTTTTCATATATTACCTTTCCCCTTTGCATAACCATAAGGGTGCGTTCTGTGCCACTCCCAGGCAGAGGCAACGATATCTTCCAGATTTCCATAGTCCGGTTCCCAGCCGAGCTCCTTACGCGCCAGTTCCGACGACGCGATCAGTACAGCAGGATCACCCGGTCTCCGGGGGGCAAATTCAAAGGGAACGGTTTCCCCCGTAACCTTTTCCACTGCCTGTATTACCTCCAGATTGGTAAACCCCTGCCCGTTGCCGAGATTATATCTCCCCCTGGGATATTCATCCAGATTTTCAAGGGCAAGAATATGGGCACGGGCCAGATCTTCCACATGGATATAATCTCTGATGCACGTTCCGTCCCGTGTATCATAATCCTTGCCGAATATGAATAGTTTTTCTCTCTGACCGAGCAAAACCTGCATGGTAACAGGGATCAACAGTGTAACGGTACGTCTGGCATCGCCCAGTTCTTTGCCGGCACCGGCGGCATTAAAATATCGAAGGGCGTTGAACTTTAGCCCGTAGGCCCGGTGATACCAGTCCAGCACCTTTTCAAACATCAGCTTTGACTCGCCATAGGGATTAACCGGCACTTGCGGATGATTCTCATCAACGGGGACATAGATTGGTTCACCGAATGTGGCCGCCGTTGAGGAAAAGATAATTTTATTGCATCCTCTTTCTCGCATCACATCAAGGAGGGTAATACCATTGGCCAGATTATTGCGAAAAAACTGCCCGGGATCCGTCATGGAAGTCTCTACACGCGTATCGGCAGCAAAGTGCATCACCGCATCTATATCGTGATTTTGAAAGATTTCTCCCAATATTACTTTATCGCCACAATCTCCCTCATAAAAAACAGTCCCTCGGGGAATGCCCTCTCTGTGTCCTTCCTGAAGATTATCCACGACTATCACGTCATGGCCCTGCCGCAGAAGTGCTTCGGCACATATAGAACCGATGTATCCGGCGCCGCCTGTTACAAGTATAGCCATAGATTGTTTCCTCTTTCAATAAGGGCTTTGCGCAGCTGCAATTATTTTAAGAAAAATTTTTACTTTTATTCGCTAGCTGTTCAATTCACCCTTCAAAATCCAGCATTAACCATTGAGTTTATAGTTGTGGCGTATATTCGGGTACAATTTCCTGAAGTTTCTTCTTTATCGCAACGGCATCATAGCTGCCCGCTATAGAAATAAGCTCATCAATCTGGCTTTTTAACCTCTTGTAATCACAGCTTACAGAATTGAGTGTAAGAATCTTTTCATGCTTTGTCGCAACGATTCCCTCACCTTCTGTAATCAATTCTTCATACAGTTTTTCTCCCGGACGAAGGCCTATATACTGGATAAGGATATCGCGCTCCGGTTCATAGCCATTCAGGCGAATCAGATCCCTGGCAAGGTCAACAATACGAATAGGCTCCCCCATGTCAAGAATGAATACCTCGCCACCGGAACCCATCGATCCCGCCTGGAGAACCAGTTGAACAGCTTCCGGTATACTCATGAAATAGCGTACTATTTCAGGATGTGTAACGGTCACGGGGCCGCCATGGGAGATCTGTTTCTGAAACAAGGGAAGAGCCGATCCCGAACTCCACAGAACATTCCCAAAGCGCACGGCCATATAAATTGTTTGAGAACGCCCGTTAATACATTGTATTAATATTTCTGCCGCCCGCTTTGTTGCTCCCATGACGTTCGTAGGACGAACGGCCTTATCTGTCGATACGAGGACGAAGCGACCTACCTTGTTTTCATAGGCTGATTCAATCATATTCCTGGTACCCAAAACATTGTTGAATATGGCCTCCCAGGGATTCAGTTCCTGAATGGGGACATGTTTGTAGGCGGCGGCATGAAATATGACATAGGGGCAATAAGTCTTTACTATACGGTCCACGTTAGCTTTTTGTTTTACGTCACACAAATAACTGAATATGGGTATAAACCCGTACCGCTGCCTGCACTCCATCTCGATCTTGAAAAGATTCTCTTCGCCAACTTCCACAAGAGCGACGGATTCAGGATTAAACCGGCATACCTGCCTTACCAGTTCAGACCCTATCGATCCGCCGGCGCCGGTTATCATGACGCGCTTTTTTCTGATGTACTGTCGAATATCGTCCTCGTTAAGGTGTATCTCCTCCCTCTTCAACAGGTCCTCCATGCGCACTTTCCGTGTCGTTTTCACTGAAACCCGTCCTTCGACAAGTTCCCAGATTCCGGGCAGGGTACGGAAAGCCTTTCCCGTCTGTTCGCATAACGAAACCACTTTCCTCATCTCTTCACCCCTGATAGAGGGCATGGCAATCAGTATTTCATCATAGGCATTTTTCACCGTGTTGATCTCATCTACCGCGCCTAAAATCGGAATACCATGAATGGTCTTCCCCTGTTTGGAGAAATCATCATCCAGGAAACCGATGGGGTGAATGTTGAGCCACGGCATCGCTTTTATTTCCCGCAACACTTTTTCGCCGGCGTCACCTGCTCCTATTATCAACAGTCTTTTTAAGGGGTGCGTTTTATGTTCTAAATTTTCTTTAAACGGTGAAAGGCCGGCGGAAAAATACAGACGAATTGTTATTCGCACACCGCCAATCAAGAACATGGTCAATCCCCAGTCAATCAAATAAACGGAACGGGAAAAGCCCTGGAAGCGGTATAAAAAGAGAATAAATAAAACAATAATTGCCGATGAAGAACTAACACCAAGAAAAACATTTTTCAGATCACTAAGGCTGGTATATCTCCACATACCTTTGTACAAACCAAAGAAGAAAAAGCAGATCATCTTTGCCGGTATAACATACTGAACTGTATCCTTTATATTGGCCCATCGCTCCGGCTGAATTACCCCATCAAAACGCAACCAGTAGGCAAGGATATAGGCCACCGCTACAAGGAGCGCGTCCAGAATGATTATTAGATAAAAATTTCTACTGAGCAGGGTTCTTCTCATCGACTTACACGAGACCTCCATTTTTTATCAGGCATGAATGCCTCCCGTCCAAGTATATTAAATGTATGAACAATTCGCAATCTTTTTCCTCTGTTCAAAAAATTTACCTCTACTCTTCTGCCCTCAATGCGTCACCCCTTCTCTCCTGGCCACCTTCACAACTGTCATCCACAATATTTTGAAATCAAGGAAGAATGATCTGTTCTTCAGATAAAACTCATCAAATTCAACCTTAACCGGAATAGGCAGATTATCCCTGCCGTTTACCTGCGCCCAGCCGGTAATGCCAGGCATTATCTTATCAATCCCTTTTTGGGTTCGAAGTCCAACCAGATCATCCTGATTATATAAAGCAGGACGAGGTCCTACAAAACTGACATCTCCCTTCAAGACACTGTACAATTGAGGCAATTCATCGAGACTGAACTTTCGCAGAAAAGACCCGATCGGCGTAAGGTAGGTATCGGGATTCTTCATGAGATGGGTTGCAACAGCAGGGGTATTGACGATCATCGTCCTAAACTTGGGCATCCTGAAAATCTTATTATCAATACCCACCCGGTCAGACCAGTAAAGCACAGGTCCTTCTGACGTCAGCTTCACTGCCAGACCGAGAACAAGAATCGGCACACTCAAAAAACATAATAAAAAAACCGGCCATCGCCAGATCAAAAATACGTTTCATTGTTTTATCTAAAATTCATCCCGCACAATACGGTTATTCTATTGTATACGCCTTCGGGGTATAGACATGTAAGCTGTAGGTTGAAATATTGTTTCCAGTGAGTGAACCGGTCTAAACCCTGTTCCCAGCATTTTCCTATTATCAAAACCAGATCACATGCCAGTTTATCATAACAGGAATAAATCCATTCCCTCTTATTGGAAAAGAAAATACCTGCGATACGCGTCGCAAGCCAGACCACAAAAAGCGGAACAAAAATGATAGGTCTGTTCGGTCGAACACCCGATTTTTTAAAGACCCGGATAATAGTATTAAATTCATAAGGCTTGGCATCACACACATTAAAAACCCGCAGCTTCCGCTTTGTGTCATTCCCGCATCCCCCTTTGTCATTCCCGCGGTAGATATTCTTCCCCCCTTTGCAACTTTGCAACTTTGCGTGATTTCTGTACTGTTTAACTTTAGCGTCTTTGCGCCTTCGCGTGACTCTTCAACATCGTATCAACAACCCTCTCCAATTCCCCATCCGTCATTGCCGTCCCGGAAGGCAAACAAAGCCCCCTGTTAAAGAGATCTTCCGCCACACTTCCCCCAACAACCCTCGCGGCATATCTTTGTTTCTTTTCCTGACCCCTGACCCCTGACCCCTGACTCTTCAGCCTTAAGCCTTCAGCCTTCAGCCTTTCACCGTGAAACACCGGCTGCAAATGCATCGGCTTCCAAACCGGCCGAGCCTCGATATTCTCTTTCTCAAGAGCCAGACGCACAGTCTCCCTATCCACCCCGAATTCCTCCGGCGTAATCAGAATAACTGTCAACCACCGATTCGATCTCCCATAATCCGCCTCCGGCATAAATTCAATCCCCGGCAAATCTCCCAATGCCTTCTGATAATAATCAAAAATCTCCTGTTTTCTTTCTACCCGTTCATCCAAAACCCTCAGCTGCCCCCGGCCGATAGCGGCAAGCACATTGCTCATGCGATAATTATAACCAATCTCTGTATGCTCGTAGTGCGGAAAATCCTCCCGGGCCTGTTGGGAAAGATTGCGGGCATAATCAATGAATCCCTTATCATCCGAAGCCAGCATTCCCCCGCCGGAAGTCGTAATAATCTTATTCCCATTGAACGAAAAAACCGCCGCCTTTGCCCCAACTCCCGCGTGGTGCGCAATTTTGAATTTTGAGTTATTAATTTTTAATTGATTAATATGTTCTTGCTCTTTTAATTCAGAATTGGCGCTGTAGTAAACAGCACCTAAGGCCTCAGCCGCGTCCGCCACCACCGGCACTCCATACTCCTCACAAATTTCAAATATCCCCTCATAATCAACGCACTGCCCATACAGATCAGTCGGCACTACCGCCTTAGGTAACTTCCCGCGCCTTTCGCAATCCTCAAGCGCCTCTTTCAACAAATCAGGATCCATATTCCACGAGCTACGATCACAATCTATAAACACTAGATTAGCCCCTTGAAAAACTACTGGCGTAACACTACCGATAAACGTCAAAGATGAAGCAATAACCTCATCCCCAGGCCCCACTCCAAGAATCCTCAGTGCCAGATGCATAGCCGCCGTCCCGCTGGAAAGTGCCACAGCATAAGAAATTCCCACATACTCGGCAAACTCCCGCTCAAAAGCATCCACCTGAGGCCCCAGTGGCGCAATGTAATTGCTTTCATAGGCCTCTTGAATGAAACCCATTTCGTCCCCACCCATGTGGGGTGGAGAAAGAAATATCCGCTTTGTAGCCAACTTCTCAGTTATTTTATTTTTCAATTTGCCTGATCACTTTAGCCGGAACCCCGACAGCAATAACGTTAGCAGGGATATCTTGATTAACAAAACTGAAAGCGCCCACAATTGAATTTTCCCCGATAGTTACCTTTGGCATAATGGTACAGTGACTTCCTATTTTACAGTTCTTCTTTAACTTAACATGACCTTCCTTATTATCAATTGTAGAGATTGAATAAATCGAGCAGTGCGACCCTATCTGTACAAAATCCTCTATCACCACCCCATTTTTAGCGTTAATGTAAGTAAATGCCCCTATATCAGTTTTATAACCCAGCTTGAATTTATCCTTATGCTGGACCACCCAATTGTATTTGGTTGGTTTGCCATCTTCCATTTCAGGATATTTCCAATCTATAAATCGCTTCTTATCATTCATAGTTTTCGAGTCGCACCTTTAAATTCTTCAGCAGTTGCTTGCCCGGGTTGGTTTATGCCTTCGCGCTTGAGAATTTTCCAGATAGTAAGAAATATAATTTTAATATCTAACAAAAAAGACGCATTATCCACATACCAGACATCCAACTTAAACTTATCTTCCCAGCTTATGGCATTGCGCCCATTTACCTGCGCCCAGCCGGTAATTCCAGGCTTTAGTTCATGCCGACGAGCCTGCTCCGGTGTGTAGCGAACCAGATACTGCATAAGCAAGGGCCTCGGCCCCACAATGCTCATATCCCCCTTGATCACATTAAAAAGCTCCGGCAGTTCATCCGTGCTGGTCTTGCGCAAAAAACGTCCCAGCCGGGTCAGCCTCTCTCCATCCGGCAGCAGATTACCATCTTCATCCCGCTCATCCGTCATCGTACGGAATTTATAAATAGTAAAAGGTTTACCATGCTGACCAGGTCGTTGCTGCCGAAAGAAGATTGGGGCACCGAGATTAAGGCGTAGCAAACACATCAACACCACCAGACAGGGGATGAACATCAAGAAGAGTAGAATACTGACACACAGGTCGAAAAAGCGTTTACCCCAATGAAAATAGACCCCCATAGTCACTCTTCCTCGTCAGAGATATCCATGAAACGAAATCTTTGCACAACTTCAGGTTAAATATTTGAGGATTTTTTAACACAAAGTTCATTTAACATGTTGATATCACTTGACAATGATA
>JAFGPZ010000222.1 GCA_016935935.1 Deltaproteobacteria bacterium | reverse complement strand
GTGTCATATGAATTAAGATAGGGATCGGACTGGGTTTCCATGAGGAGGATCCCGTCGGTCATAAACTGGATGTAGTTCCCTGTTTCAGTCCTGTCGTCAAAGCGTATCTTGTATCCCACGGATTGTCCCAGACTCTCGCCAAACTCCTCGGCGACCCGGGCTGCAACGGTAACGGCAGCAATTCTCCGGGGCTGCGTGCAGCCTATTATCCCTCCTATTCCCCTTCCAGCTTCGATACACATCTTTGGAATCTGGGTAGTTTTCCCCGAACCGGTTTCTCCGACTATGATAACCACTTGCTGATTGCGAATAGTCTCTATAATTTCGTCCTTTTTTGATGATATTGGCAAGTTATCGGGATAGATAACGTGAGGACGGGCAGCCATGCGCTCTTCTGCCCTTTTGCAGGAACGCAGGGCACGTTTTTCAAGGCTCTGCAACCTGTTAGTGATCCGACCTGTGGCCAGACCTTTTTTATCTGCCCTGTTAATGCGGTCCAGTTCCTTTATGATGGCGTATCTGTCTCTGCACAGCATCTTATCCAGTTGAGAATAGATTTTTCCCTTCACTGCTCCTGTTTGTGCCAATTGTCCATCTCCATTTTGGAAAAGCTCCCTATATTCCCTGAAATGCCCCGTCCGTGAGTTGCGCCTGTCTGCGTCGCCGATGCGACAGGCAGGCATAGAGACCAATGCGCTCGATGTCAAGTTCAATTTGATTTTTCCAAACGCAGTGTGCTATAAAAGTACTATAAATTTCTCGTTAGGTAAATAGACTGCCAAGGAGGGGGAAGCGAAATGTCAGAGGAAAAACCGTTGGAGAAATATACGGTCAAGCAGCTGAAGGAAATGGCCAGTGAGATGGAAGGGATTGAAGGCGTAAGTGCCATGAAGAAAGATGAACTTATCGCGGCCATCAAAAAGGTAAAAGCGATCCCCGTAAAAGATAAGCCCCTGAAAGAGAAAAAGGCCGACCGGCCCGAAACTGTGGCTTCGATAAAAGAAAAGATCAGACTTCTCAAGGAAAAGCGTGAAGAGAATCGCAAACAGGGGGACAAGATCGCTGCCAGTAGACTGAAGAAAAGAATCAACAGACTGAAGAAAAAGACAAGAAAGATGGCATCTGTATAATTCCTTATTCCGCCTCGAAAAATATATTGCTTTCTACGCCGGCATGTTATAAGGATACCGGCCTTAATCACAATTAAACAAGGACTCCTTGCCCGGATTCAGTATCCGGGCTTTAGAGCCGTAAGGAGGAAGTATTTTGAAAAGATATGAAGTAATTTTCATTTCTCTTGCCGATTTAACATCGGACGAGATGGACGACATGATTGAGAAGTACAAGGCAATCATCAATAACATGGATGGCAAAATTGTCAAGTTTGACAAATGGGGAAAGCGAAGACTGGCCTATCAGATCAGAAAGAAGCGGGAAGGTGTCTATACGCTTATCGATTTTGGAGGCGACCACAAGATCATCCAAGAGTTAGAGAGAAACTTCAAGATCGATGACAAGATCCTGAGGTACCAGTCAGTAAAGCTGAGTGACAACGTCGATCCCGAAGCGCTGGAACGCGAGATAGAGGCCGCACAGAAAAAAGAGACTCCTCCCGAGGCATCTCCCATCGAAGACAATCCGGAACAATCGGCAAGCGAAGAAGCGACAGACCCTGAAGAAAGCACCGAGGAACCCGAGGGTGAGTCTTCTCAAGAAGAAGAGACAGGAGAATAACAGTAATGGCATACACATATAATTCAGCCAGGCCGAGAAAAAAGTTTTTTCACAGAAGGAAGGTTTGCAGGTTCTGCGCAGACTCAAACATAAAGATAGACTACAAAAGCGGAGATACTTTACGATTCTTTTTGACAGAGAGAGGCAAGATCATGCCGCGAAGAATCAACGGGTGTTGTGCCAAGCATCAGAGGGAATTGACGGTAGCTATCAAGAGGGCACGGACCCTGGCACTTTTGCCTTACGCAGTTACAGAAAGTTAACTGACTCACTGACCTTTCGAGGTATAATGAGTGTCTCTGGAAGAAGAAAACGATGGTACTGCCATTACATAGAGAATTTTTCTCAGCTGTAGCCTTAACATCTCTTGTTTTTATTGCAGTAACAACACTATCGATAGCAAGTACCTTCGGCGCTGTGCTGACACCGATACCATTGCTGTATTATTATTCCAGACTGGGCAGGATGCAGGGGGTTATGGTTTTTCTGTCGTCCCTTGTCATCGTGATGCTTGTCCTGAAGATAACGGGCTCTCAATTGAGCATTTTTAATCTCGTCCTGCTTGGTTCCTTGGGACCCATTCTTTCAGAGGTATTAAGGAAAAATTATTCCATAGAAAAGACTATTGCCTGTTCGGTATCGGCAATGTTTATGCTGGGGCTTTGCTTTCTCCTGTATTTCAGCCTGTCTTCAGGAAAGGCGCCATGGCATATTGTCGAAGCATATATAACCGAACTGGTTCAGACGAATGTAGATACTTATGCCCGGATAGGCACCTCCCCTGAGCAACTGGACATGATCAGGAACAATATGGTGCAAATTTCAAAGGTACTTACCGAACTGGTACCTTCTTTCTTTCTCGTTGGCACATCATTTTTTGTATGGCTGAACATACTTATTGGGAAGGTATTATTCAGGAGTAAGGGGATGTGGTATCCCGACTTCGGAAATCTTTCTACTTGGAAGATTCCCGACAAAGTAGTATGGATTGTCATATCCGCAGGTCTATCTATCCTGATTCCCTTCAGCCCGATAAGGATTCTCGGTGTCAATATAGTAATAATCATGCTCTTTGCATACATGATGCAGGGCTTGTCCATCATTAATTTTTTCTTCGATAAGAAAAATCTACCCTGGTTCCTGAGGGCTATTGGATATTTTCTGATCTTTGTACAACAGTTTTTACTGATCATTGTAATAGGTCTGGGTCTCATCGACGTCTGGGTCAATTTCAGGAAACTTGATAAGGCAAAATAAAAAACAGGAGGCTATTAATGAAAATAATTTTAAAAGATAACGTTGAATCCCTGGGCAACATGGGGGATACGATAAAGGTTTCTGACGGGTATGCGAGAAACTACCTGATCCCAAAAGGGCTGGCCATTGAGGCAAGCAACAGAAACATCAAAAGTCTTGATCACGAAAAGAGGATAATCGCCAGTAAGACGGAAAAAGAAAGGTTGATGGCAGAATCTCTGATGGAAAGACTTTCAAAGATAACGTGTACCATATCAAGAAAGATTGGAGAACAGGAAAAACTTTTTGGCTCCGTAACGTCAAAGGATATAGAAGACAATCTTCGCGATCAGGGAATTGAGATATCAAGGAAGAATATCGTTATTGAAGAACCGATCAAGAAACTCGGCGAATTTATGGTAAAGATCAAAGTCTATCCGGGAATCTTTGGACAGGTCAAGGTTGCTGTAGTCAGTGAGGAATAGATTGGCTAATTCACGAATGAAGGATATAGACTATTCGTTGCATAAGGTTCCTCCGCAAAACCTGGAAGCTGAGCAATCGATCCTGGGAGGAATATTGCTCGACAACAGTGCCGTCAATAACGTTATCGAGATACTCGACGCAGACGATTTCTACAGTGAAGCTCACAGGAAAATATTTAAAGCCATCGTCGAACTGTCTGAAAAGAGCGAACCGAGCGACATTGTCACTCTCGCCAACAACTTAAGAGACAAGAATCAGCTTGACGCGCTGGGGGGAGAGGCATATCTCGCTTCTCTCGTAAACAGTGTTCCTTCTGCAGCAAATATTGCCTTCTATTCTAAGATTGTTAAGGAAAAATCGATACTCAGGAGACTGATAGGAGCCGCCACAGGGATCCTGAATGAAAGCTACAACTCTGCCATTGATATCGACAGTGTCCTCGACGAGGCGGAACACGCGATTTTCGAGATATCCGAAAACAAGATAAAGCCTTCGTTCTACCCCATCAGGGAAATAATCAAGGACAGCTTCAGGACCATTGAGCAGCTCTTTGAGAAAAAGGCGCTTATAACAGGCGTTTCGACCGGATTCAAGCGGATCGATGAATTGACATCGGGGTTACAGAGATCAGATCTTATAATCATTGCAGGCCGGCCAAGTATGGGAAAGACTGCCTTAGCGATCAATATCGCGGAACATGCGTCTATGGAAAACGATATCCCGGTGGCTATATTTTCTCTGGAAATGTCAAAGGAACAGCTGGCATTTCGCATGCTTTCGTCCCAAGCGAGAGTAGATTCCCAGAAACTCAGAAAAGGATGGCTTGGGGAAACGGACTGGCCAAAACTTACCACTGCTGCGGGCAAACTGTCGGAAGCGCCCATTTTTATAGACGACACGCCATCCATTTCAGTCCTTGAAATGAAGGCAAAATCCAGGAGATTGAAAGCGGAAAAGGGACTGGGACTTATAGTACTCGATTATCTGCAGTTGATGAAGGGTAGAGATCCTTCAGTGCCGAGAGAGCAGGAGATATCGGAGATAAGCCGTTCACTTAAGGCCCTCGCTAAGGAACTGCAGGTTCCGGTTGTTGCTCTGTCACAGTTAAATCGTCAAGTCGAAGCACGTTCAGATAGACGGCCGCAGCTTGCAGACCTAAGGGAATCAGGAGCGATCGAACAGGACGCAGACGTAATACTTTTTATCTACAGAGATGATGTATATAACAAGTCGGAAGACAATCCCGAACGGGGCTTTGCAGAAGTAATAGTGGGGAAACAGAGGAATGGTCCCATAGGAAAAGCCAAGATCATATTTTTGGAACAATACACAAGGTTTGAAAACCCGGCTTGGGGACCGGAAGATTATTGACCCTCGGGCAATCCGGGTTCACGCTCAATATAGGGTATGGCAGTTCTCAGTTTTTTTAATGCCTCTTTCTCGATCTGCCTGGCCCGCTCCCTCGTAATGTTAAATCTATCGCCTATCTTTTGAAGCGTTTCAGGTCTGTCCACCATGAGCCTGTTTTTTACTATATAACTTTCCCTCTCATTAAGTTTTGTAAGCGCTCCCGCTATGCTCCTCTTTACGAGGGCCCTTTCTTCCTTCTTGATAAGTGTTTCCTCCTGGCTTTCACTTTCGTCGACCAGGTGATCGATATACATCGATTCGCCGGTCTCATCCATCGAGGCATCGAGTGAGACATCCCGGTTATTAAGGCGAAGATTCATTTCCGCCACCTCGCTCTCTTTGACATTGAGGAGTTCGGCAGCCTCCCGAAAGGCTTCATCCTTTTGAGAAAGCTCCTGAAGTTTCTTCCTGACCTGATTGAGCTTGAAGAAGAGCCTCCTCTGTGCCTGTGTGGTTCCAATCTTTACTATACTCCATGATTTTATAATATAATTATGCATATAGGCACGTATCCACCATACAGCATAGGATATTAGTCTGAACCCCTTGTAGGGATCGAATTTTTTGACGGCATGCATGAGACCTATATTGCCTTCCTGAACCAGGTCGATGAGTTTGACCCCGTATTTCTTATACTCATGAGCAATCTTTACCACGAACCGCAGATTTGCCGTAACCAGCTTCTCGGCTGCCTCCATATCATTATATTTTTTAAACCGCACCGCCAGTCTGAATTCCTCTTCGGCAGACAGGATGGCAAATTTGTTGATCTCCGCCATATAAAGATCTAATGTGCTGGTAACAGCAGGCAGGTTCATCTTCTTAATCCCCTTGGAGACTCAATTCTAATTTGACTATTAATATAAGCACCTTATATCAAACATTTGAGCCTCGCGCAAACTTTTTTATTCTCCCTCGTTAACTTGACATCGATACGCTTTATGGTTAACTTATGGCCATAAAATACTAAAACTTTAAACATATTCACGAGGAATATCCAATGAATTCTTCAAACAAATCGATTGTGGAATTTGCATGTAAACTTGCAAACGAGATCAAAGCCAAGGCAATACTGCTCTACGATGAAGTGGCGCAGGATATTCCGATTAAAGGGAACGATAAAGCGTGTTTCGATACCATACTTGTAACAAGAGGAAATGGGAGTAAAACACAAAATTTAAAATATTTCAAGGAAATTATTGATATACCCAACGTAAGCGTGACAAGGTTCAGCCAGGTAAAGATCGCCATAACGAAGGGAATTTCAACCGGTCTCTTTGGAAAGGGGGATAAATTAGTTTGCCTCACCGGGCTACCCAAGTTAGGGTATATAGACAGCATGTTTATCATCGATGTAGACAGAGAATTTGAAATCTTCACATCAGGAGATATCTCCGAAACATTCGAGGGGGTATATCCCGAAGTCTTTGAGGCATTATTGAATATAGCCTTGGAATTGGCCGAGCAGGGAAGAGAGGGTCGGCCGGTGGGAACTATTTTCGTCGTTGGCGACCATGAAAAGGTTCTTCAGCTTTCGAGACAGATGATAATCAACCCTTTTATGGGATACAAAGAGGAGGAAAGGAATATTCTTGATTACAATCTTCGTGAGACGATCAAGGAATTCTCCGCCATTGACGGGGCATTCATCGTTAAGGAAGATGGAGTGCTTGTAGCGGCGGGTAGACACCTGAGCGCCGCATTGGAAAACAAGGATTTTCCGAAAGGCCTTGGGAGCAGACACATCGCCGCCGCAGGCATAACAAGTGTCACAAACGCCGTTGCCATCGTCGTATCGGAATCTTCAGGCGATGTAAGAATATTCAAAAAGGGCAAGACATTCGTGTATATAGAAAAGGTTTCAGAATAGGAAGAGGATATGAGATTCGACAAATTTACTGTAAAACTCCAGGAGGCCTTTCAGGAGGCCGAAGCACTGGCAAAGACCCTTGGGCACCAGGCAGTTGACGTAGAACATATGTTGAGCGTTCTCCTCAGGCAATCCGATGGTATTGTGCCTGAAATTGTAAAAAAACT
Source organism: Deltaproteobacteria bacterium (assembly GCA_016935935.1). The sequence goes on along the minus strand of JAFGPZ010000222.1, from coordinate 1,536 downwards.
TGGTGCCGATGTACAGAAGATAGAACATGAGATTGGAATGACTCTCGACGGAATGCCCAAAGTTTCGGGCGGAGCCTCCGATCAGAGATATATTACACAACGACTGAAGAGTGTCGTCGATGAAGCCTTCAACGAGTCCGCCCGCCTTAAGGACGAGTATGTGAGCGTGGAGCATGTTCTTGTGGGAATCGCCGGCGAGAAGGCGGGGGCGGCAAGCCAGATACTTGCAAAGTCTGGCATCACCAAAGACAGTATATTCAAAACACTCGTATCGATCCGGGGAAATCAACGTATCACCGATCCGAACCCGGAAGATAAATATCAGGCTCTGAAACGATATGCCAGGGATTTCAACGAAATAGCGCGTAAAGGGGGCTTTGATCCAGTCATCGGAAGAGACGATGAAATAAGAAGAATAATGCAGGTGCTCTCGAGACGGACGAAAAACAACCCCGTTCTCATAGGTGAACCTGGCGTGGGGAAAACGGCTATCGCAGAGGGTCTTGCGCAGCGTATAGTTAACGGTGACGTCCCGGACAGCCTGAAGGAAAAGCGCGTGGTTGCCCTCGACATCAGTTCACTCGTGGCAGGCGCAAAGTACAGGGGAGAATTTGAAGACAGACTAAAGGCCGTTCTGAAAGAGGTTACAGATGCCAGCGGAGAAATCATTCTGTTCATTGACGAGATACACACCATGGTAGGCGCAGGAGCGGCCGAAGGATCAGTCGACGCCTCAAACATGCTGAAGCCGGCTCTTGCCCGGGGCGAGCTACGATGTGTGGGAGCTACGACACTGACCGAATACAGAAAGTACATTGAAAAGGATGCGGCCCTTGAACGGCGATTCCAGCCAATTATCGTACACGAACCGACGGTAGAAGACACCATAGCAATACTGAGAGGGTTAAAGGAGAGATACGAAGTCCATCATGGCGTAAGAATAAAAGACTCTGCAATTATTGCGGCTGCAACCCTTTCCAATCGTTATATAAGCGACAGATTCCTACCCGACAAGGCCGTTGACCTCGTCGATGAAGCCGCCTCTGGCCTGAGGATTGAGTTGGACAGCCTTCCGGCCGAGATAGACGCTGCGGAAAGAAGAATCATGCAACTCGAGATCGAGCGAGAATCCCTTAAGAAAGAGACCGACAAGACTTCGAAGGGCAGGACTGGAAAAATAGAGAAAGAACTGGAGGAACTCAAGGAATCAAGAGATAAAATGAAACTTCACTGGTCCAGTGAGAGGGAAGCCATCAAGGAGATACAGACCATTAAGGAAAGGATGGAAGAACTCAAGACGGAGGAACAGAACGCCCAAAGGGGTGGCGACCTGGCCAGGGCGGCAGAAATTCGCTATGGAACACTGGTAGAACTGGAAAGAGATCTGGAGGGTAAAGCGGCTGCCCTCGCCCAGTCACAGGCAGACAAAAAAATGCTGAAGGAAGAAGTTGACGATGAGGACATAGCTAAAGTAGTTGCGAAATGGACTGGCATTCCTGTCGCCAGGATGATGGAGAGTGATATAGAAAAACTGCT
>JAFGPZ010000221.1 GCA_016935935.1 Deltaproteobacteria bacterium | reverse complement strand
TGGCGCCATTACGGCGATCATGGGGTGGCGCCATTAAGGCGATCACCGAATGGCTCCATAGTGGCGATCAACGCTTACGGGAAACCGGCCCGAGCTCGGGTGCTGAATCATGTCCTCCGGTGTCCGTGCCCTGCCTTTCGGATTCTGCACAGGCACCGGGGTAACATTATTAAAATGGTGGTTTACGGCAAAATTCGGCTACACGAATCTATACTCGGCTGTTCATAACATAGAAGGGTTCAAAATTCATGTCCGTCCAGCCTTCGTACCATTTGTGGTAGTATGGCTTGATTTTCTGGAGCGTTTCGGCGAACTTTTTTTGTTCGGGTCCGATGCCTTTTTTCGCCTGTTCTCTGACCTCTTTGTAAAGCGCGTCCACATCCACCGACAGAAATTTTCGGTCCTCCATGATGACTTGCCCACCTACAATAGCCGTGTTCACATGCGTACCTTTTGCCCTATGGACAAAAACCTCGGCAATATTCAAGTCATCTGAAATCCACGGGTCCTCTTCAATTTCTTGAAGATCGACAAGGATGGCGTCGGCTTTCATTCCCGGCTTCAATGCACCTAACTCTCCTTCGAATCCACACACTCGGGCTCCGTTGACTGTCCCCATCTTTAGCACATCAAATGCGTTCAATGCAGGGGTACCGGTGAGGTCAAACCCCGAAACACGATGAAGCCGATGGATCAATCTCAGTTCCATTATTACATCTTCATCATCATTAATTCCCTTGTCATCGAGGCCAAGGGCGACATTCACGCCTCCCTTATTCATATAGTACACAGGTGAAATACCATTTCTTATTGAAAGGTTGCAACTGGGGTGGTGTGTTGTTGACGCCCTTTTAGCCCCCAGGGTGTCGATGTCTGTTTCAGTTAAGTAAACTGCATGTCCCAGGACCAGATTCTCATCCACCAGTCCAATATCATCTAAATGCCCGACTTCCGATTTACCATATTTTTTCATTGCAAAAGCCTTTTGGATCGGCGTCTGCAATGTGTGCATATGGATCGGTATTTTCCCCAGTTCGTCCGCCCGCCTCTTTATTGTCTGCATGAATTCGTCAGTACTCCCATTTGCCCAACTGGGGCCGAAAATAACGCGGACATCGTCACTGTTGTACCGACTGTAGAGTTCCTCGAAAAGATTCATGTAACTGTCTGCAAAAGCTTCCTTGTCATAATAGACCATGGGACGAGCAAATTCTTTAAGGTCTGCAGGCAATGTATTAAAAAACTGGGTGTCATCGAGGGCCAGTCTATTCATGTTCCGGCCACCGGGCGAGTAAGCCAGTCGAATTCCTACCTTCTTGGAGCCCTCAATTACCTTCTCTGCGTTACCAATAAGATTAGGTTCTTCTCCCCAGTGGTTGTGATGCCTGGTGGTGCATCCGTTACGTACGTGCCTCACCGCACTCATCATAGATTCTATCTCAGGGTCAAGTCCAATCATGGATGCCCAGTCGATAAGACCGTTTTCGAGGAAGTCCAAAGTAATTCCTCTTTGGGTAAGTGTTAACCCCAAACCGTGACTGTGCCCATCGATAAGGCCCGGCATAAGCAGTTGTTTTCCATTTCCCTTGGTAATCGCCTCGGGATACTTCTCTTTTAATATGGCGTAAGCACCAACCTCAACGACTTTACCGTCCGAAAAGTATGCGGCGCCATCATATACTATGCCCTTTTCTCCGTCCGTTACATCTGTGATAAGATATTTCCCTCTTGCTAAAATGTCCATTCCCCGTCTCCTTTCTTGCTATCGGATCCAGGCCATAGCTCCCCGGACCATTTTTTAGAGATTCTATTGAGTATCTGCGGCTGCGGACAGGTTGGGAGACTCTTGCGGCATTCAATAACATTCTGCACCCCTATCGCACACAGGACGGATTAGCCTGATCATCTCTGAGATCCGTCTCAAGGGGATCTCCACGCCTGACGTGGCGAAAACCTTCTTTCTGCGCAATCGGATGTGGTAAGAATCTTAATAAAAATCGCCGCCAAGGCACTATCTCGTTTTGAATTCAGGAATAGAAGATTTGTGAGCAACGTGACCTTGGCGACGACAGTCAATTTTTTCTACTTAGGCCGTGAAATCCTAAATGGCCATGTTAAATTTATAGATTCACCATATCACAAAAAACACAGCCTCTTATACACCCTAGACGAGGCAAGCGACTATTTCGGGACTGGGATAGGCTTTACCAAATTGGGTTCTTTCCAGTCCTTCGGCCATTCGCAATTATCACAACTTATACCAGGAAGCCCATCAGCATATATCACTTCAGGCAATGGTTGAATAACCGATCCTGGTGCAGGTTTACCTGTTTGAACGGATTCCAACGTCAACTCAGGCAGGTTTTTATAATCGAGAGATGCCGGAATAAACAGTGGAGGGACTTTATCCCTGGGAAATACGTTACAGTCTTCGGTTAATCGATTTCCGGTACAAATACGAATGTCTTTGGCTTCCACCCATGGCAAAGGATATTCTATGTTATTCGATTCGAGTTTTTTCTTACCTAGCAGAACCTCCATCATCAATTTAAAGGTATACCCACCGACAGCAGGCGCCGCGCTGGATGCGATTCCGTTAAGTCCTTTTGCCTGTAGCTCAGGATCTCCCAGCAAATACCGCAATTCATTGTTCCCTTGACCGGCTATAACAACTAACCTATCAGGTCTGTTCTTCATAACCGCTTGCAATGATCCGTACGTCCCGTCCACACTCCATATAGCGTCGATATCAGGTTGTGCCGCCAGTATCTTCGACACTTCTTCCTGTGAAGTAGCATCGTTCCAGTTACCGTAGAAATCCCCAACAATTTCTATGCCCGGATATTTTCCAAAAATATAGTATCCCTGCTCATCATATGTTTTTGTAACGGTCGTGCCTGCCACGCCATGATTGAATACGACCTTACCTTTGCCACCGAGTTGATTCACTATCCATTGTGCAGCATTTGCGCCATAGCGCGCTGCTATGTCGCTCACGTTGTAAACACTTGGTTCTGTAACAGTAGAGTCATACGCAAAAAATAACACCCCTTTTTTACTGCCTTGCTTCAAAACTCTATTCAAAGCCGTCGGTGACAGTGGGTATAAGATAACAGCGTCGGCACCTGCAGCAATCATACTCTGAAGATCGGATATCTGCCGCTGGACATCTGCACCCGAGATCACCGTTTTAAAATCAATCATTTTGTCATAGGGAGGTGTCGCAGCGAGTGCTTTTATCCCATTAGCTGCCGCTGCTTGCCATGTATTTCCGCTATAACTCATATTCAAATACACCTTGTACTTCTTTTCTCCTGCCACGGCTGAGTTAAGCCAAAAAGTTACACTCAACAACAGAATCCCTAAACAAACTAGAACAGACACAACACGTTTTTCCATCATTCATCCTCCCTATTTCCTGTTTAGGTTAAACGATGTTCCTCCATCAAAACTACCAGTGAACACTGAAAAGAACCCCAGACCGCTACTTCTTAAAAAATGTAACGATTAAAGCCGCAAGTATTATTCCGCCCTCAATAATATACTTCCAGCCCTGTGTGAGGCTCAATGCTGTAAGTATTGTCGAGAGAGTACTTAAAAACATCGCACCAGCGAATGTTCCAAAGTACAATCCCCTGCCTCCTGTAACTTTCGCCCCGGCAATTACAACCGCTGCAATCGTTGGCAGAAGATAGGGATCTCCCATATCAAGAGTAGCACTGGAGGAGTACCCTGCAAGAAGTAATCCTGCGAGGCATGCACAAAACGAACTCAACCCATACGCAATCACAGTCAAACCGGATATCGGAATACCGGAGATACGACCCGCCTCTAAATTGCTTCCAATAGCATAGAATTTACGCCCAACCCCTGTCCCGTTCAGGCCGATTATCGCAAGGAGGACAAAGATCACGAGAAGAAATACCGGAACAGGAATTCCGAGCAAATACCCGCTCATCAGCCCCTCCAGAGCCGGAGCAACGCGCTTCTGCAAACCACCGTATGTGGCTCCCAAAGCTACACCAAAGAAAGTTGTCCCCATTGCCAAGGTCATCAATAGGGGTGGAATATTCAGAAAAGCTATTCCAAGACCGTTAATAATACCGATGCCGGTACAAAACACTATTACGACTGGCAATGCCCAGAGTAGATTGTCATTACTTCCGTTTGTTAGACCTGCTATCATCATTCCCGCAATTCCCATGACCACGCCTATTGATAAATCTATTCCACCAAGTAGAATTGTTAAACCTTGGCCGCAAGATGCAATAACCAAAAAAACCGAAGTTACAATGATCGCCGCAATCTGAGCAGGAGATCCGAAAGTCGGAATCAGAATTTTCATGCCAAATATCAAT
>JAFGPZ010000032.1 GCA_016935935.1 Deltaproteobacteria bacterium | reverse complement strand
TCTTGCACGATATTCCAAGCCTCTCCCATGGTGCCGGCGACTGCGCTTCGTGGCACTTTCAGGCCGATTTCTGTCATCGCTTTTTTAAACTCATCTCTGTCCTCCGCTTTCCTGATAGCGGCAAGATTTGCGCCGATCATTTCCACACCAAAGTTGTCGAAGATACCCCGTTCCGCCGCTTCAACTGCAGTATTCAGGGCCGTCTGTCCTCCTATGGTGGCAAGCACCGCATCGGGGCGCTCTTTTTCCACGATTTTTTCAATGATGTCCGCCGTTATCGGTTCTATATAGGTGCGATGGGCCATTTCGGGATCGGTCATGATGGTGGCGGGATTTGAATTTAACAGGACTACCTCATATCCTTCTTCTATAAGGGCCTTACAGGCCTGAGTCCCTGAATAGTCGAATTCACATGCCTGGCCTATAATGATAGGACCGGAACCGATAACAAGTATCTTTTTTAAATCTTCACGTTTGGGCATTGGCTCCCCTTATTCCCATTCAATCGTTCCCGGTGGTTTTGAACTTATGTCATAGCAGACCCTGTTGACGCCATTTACTTCGTTTATTATTCGTGAAGACATACGCCCCAGGAGTTCGTGCGGCAACTTCACCCAGTCCGCCGTCATACCGTCCATGCTGGAGACGACCCTGAGGACCACCGCATTGGCATAGGTTCTCTCGTCCCCCATGACACCCACACTCTTTACTGGAAGGAGAACGGCAAAGGATTGCCATATCTCTTCGTATCTTTCATATTTCACCATTTCTTCCTGAACAATCAAATCGGCGTGCCTCAGCGTAGACAGACTTTCCGCAGAGACCTCTCCTATGATACGGACCGCCAGTCCCGGGCCGGGGAAGGGCTGTCTCGTAAGGAGCCGAGAAGGCAACCCCAGTTCCCTGCCGAGACGTCTCACCTCATCCTTGAAGAGCTCACGAAGCGGCTCAAGGAGTTCAAACCCCAGATCCTTGGGGAGACCACCCACGTTGTGATGACTCTTAATCGTTGATGATGGGCCGCCCTTCGCGGACTGGCTCTCAATGACGTCAGGGTAGAGTGTTCCCTGGGCAAGAAATTTTGCATTTTTTATGTGAGATGTTTCATCTTTGAATACATCGATGAATGTCTCACCGATGGCCTTTCTCTTTTTCTCCGGATCAATCACTCCGTCCAACGAATCCAGAAACCGGACCCGCGCATCAACAACTGTCACATCCATGGGATAATCATCACTGAAAATTGAATGAATCTCATTCACTTCATCAGTACGGAGCAGCCCGTTATCTACAAATACTGCCTTCATCTGCTTCCCTATGGCACGTTCGATTAATGCAGCCACAACAGCTGAGTCGATACCCCCTGAAAGGGCACATATGACGTTTGCATCCTTGACCTTGTCTCTGATCGATTGTACCGATTCTTCTACGAATTTTTCCATTGTCCATCCTCCACTGCAACCGGCAACAGAGTAGAGAAAATTCCGTAATATTTCCATCCCTCGAAGTGTATGCACCACTTCCGGATGAAACTGTACCCCGTAGATCTTTCTCTCTGCATTGCCCATGGCTGCAACGGGACAGGATACAGTACGGGCCATTACTTCAAATCCCTCCGGCGGCTCGCTTACGTGATCTCCGTGACTCATCCATACATTCAGGTAATCTTCCATTCCTTCAAAGATGGGACCGTGCTTCACGATTTCGATCTGGGCCGGTCCGTATTCTCTCTGTTTTCCCTTTTCCACCTGACCCTTCAGCAGTCGTGCCAGGAGTTGCATGCCATAACAGATTCCTAAAATCGGCACATTAAGAGTCGCAATGCCTGCATCCATATCGGGATGCATATCATCCAGAACCGATGAAGGACCGCCTGACAGGATTATGGCCGTTGGTTGGCGTGTCGATATTTCAGCCGACGATATGTCGTGCCCGACTATTTCACAATAAACGCCCAACTCCCTTATTCTGCGGGCAATGAGTTGGGCGGTTTGTGAACCAAAATCAAAAACTAATACTGTTTCTCGCATATAACAATGTCTCTCCCCATTTCAAGGTTACCGATTATTTCCACTTTTCCCCCATTAGTTCGATAAAGTGACTGAAGAGATACCGAGCATCATGTGGCCCCGGTCCTGCTTCTGGATGAAACTGTACTGAAAAGACAGGCAGATCCCTGTGTCTCATCCCTTCAAGTGTTTGATCGTTAAGATTTATATGTGTAATTTCAATTGTATCCCTGTCCAGCGTATCCATATCGACGCAGAAGCCGTGGTTTTGAACGGTTATGTGTACCTTTCCAGTTACTATATCCTTAACGGGGTGATTTGACCCGTGGTGTCCGAACTTCAGTTTATATGTTTTACCCCCAAGGGCAATTCCTAACAGCTGCTGCCCCAGGCATATACCGAACATGGGGATATTTCCCAATGTCAGCAACTCACGGATGGTCTCAACGGCATAGGTTATCGCAGCTGGATCACCGGGTCCATTGGAAAGGAGAATGCCGTCGGGAGCGAGGCCGATGATTTCCTCTACCGATGCGTCTGCCCTGACAACTTGCACGCTGCACCCCGTCCTCTTAAGCTGCTTGAGAATACTGGATTTGACGCCAAAGTCCATAACGACGACGCGGTATCTGCCTTCTTTGGCAAAGTCATAAGCTCTTTCGCAGGTAACAGCCATGACAAGGTCACGCCCCACGAGACCGAGGGCGTTTCGTGCCTTTGAAAGGAGCGAATCCCTGTCGTAATCTTCAGTCGATATTATACTCCTCATGGCGCCCGCTTCTCGTATGCGCTTTGTAAGAGTTCGCGTATCTATCCCTTGTATGCCAATGACGCCATGTTCCTTCAAGTATGTATCGAGGCTCTTTTCAGATCTCCAGTTGCTCGGCTTTTCGCAAAGCTCATGAACTACAAATCCCTCAAGCCACAGAGAACGAGACTCCGAATCCTCGGAATTAATGCCATAATTGCCGATCAAGGGATAGGTCATAGTGACTATCTGGCCTTTGTAAGAGGGATCGGTCAGCACCTCCTGATACCCTGTCATACCTGTGTTGAAAACCACTTCACCCGTACATTCTCCAGGCGAGCCGAATGACACTCCCTCGAATATCGTGCCGTCTTCCAGCGCAAGTATTGCCTTCATATAATTAATATCCTGCTACTTTTTCTTTTCGCTGTGAGGAGGCAGCGCTTTCTTCCCATGAACGAACTTTTCAGTTGCTGGAGCGACTAATCCCAGTTCAGCCAATTGTTTTTGCGATACAGGTGAAGGAGCCTCCGTCAGCGGACAGAAGGCTCTCCTGTTTTTAGGAAAGGCGATGACCTCTCTGATGGAGGGGGTATTGAGAATCATGGAGACGACGCGATCCATACCCAAGGCAATGCCACCATGGGGAGGAATGCCGTAGTCGAAGGCCTTAAGGAAAAATCCGAACTTTTCCTCTATATCTCTGTCCGACAATCCCAAGGCTTGGAAGATCCTGTTCTGCACGTCGCGGTCGCTAATGCGAATGCTCCCTCCTCCCAGTTCCTCTCCGTTCAGAACCAGGTCGTAGGCACGGGACCTGAGTTTCAACAAAGCCTCCATGTTCCCTGGATCAAAGGCACTCCTGTCAGGGGAAGTAAATGGGTGATGGCTGGAGGTAATCCTTCCATCTACATACTCAAAGAGGGGAAAATCTGTAACCCAGAGGGGGCAGTATCTCTTTTCAGTTATCAGATCCAGTTTCCAGGCAAGGTGGAGTCTCAGTTGTCCCAGCACCGATACAACCAGATTATATGAAGCATCTGCAATCATAATGATCACATCGCCACTCTCAGCCGCAAAGCGTTTAATGATGCTCTTCTTCTCGGCATCACTGAAAAACTGGACGATGTTGGATTCGAGCTTGCCATCCACTACCCGCATCCATGTCATTCCTCTGGCGCCAAAGGATGGAACAATCTCTTTCGCATATTCGTTCTGCAATACATTCTTGCTGAGTTTATCTGACTGCCCCTTGATATTGATCCCCTTTATGTGACCACCGTGTTCTATTATCTGCTTGAAAATGCCGTATGATGTACTGTTGAATATATCAGTGGCCTCTACGAATCGCAGACCGAATCGCATATCGGGCCGATCAGTGCCCATGCTGTCTATAGCCTCCTCCCAGGTCATCCGGGGGAAGGGACGTGTGAGTTTTATATCTCCGATGGAAAATATTTGCACCGCCAGTTCTTCCACAATCTCGTAGATAAACTCTTCGTCTATGAAGGACGCCTCGAGATCAAGCTGTGTAAACTCGGGCTGACGATTAGGTCGGAGGTCTTCATCTCTGAAGCATCGTACAATCTGGAAGTATCGTTCCAGACCGCTTACCATAAGCAGTTGTTTGAAGAGCTGCGGTGACTGGGGAAGTGCGTAGAAATGCCTCTGATGAACACGGCTCGGGACCAGATAGTCGCGTGCTCCCTCGGGAGTACTCTTGGTAAGCATTGGTGTTTCCACCTCTATAAAACCCTTCTTGTCCAGGTAGTCACGAATATCTTTTGTAATCCTGTGTCTCTTTGTAAGGTTTGACTGCATAGATGGGCGTCTCAGGTCAAGATAACGATACTGGAGTCTCAGGTCTTCCGCTACAGCCTCAACACCAGTTACAACTGCTCCCGCCAACATTGCCTTTTCCGATATGGGAAAAGGTGGCGTATCTGCCTTACTCAGGATGATAAGATCGCTGGCCATGACTTCTATGTTCCCCGTCTTGAGATGTGGATTTTCCGTGCCTTCTTCCCGTTTTACAACCGTTCCCGTTACAGATATGCAGTATTCGTTTCTCAGTGATTGGGCTTTCTTGCACATTTCTTGAGACGCATGTTGGGGACTGAATACCACCTGGACGATACCGCTTCGGTCTCTTAAGTGAATAAATAGCACCTCGCCGTGGTCCCTCAGTGCATCCACCCATCCCGACAGGTGTACCGTACGTGTGACTTGTAATATATCCACGCTTCCGCAGGGCATTCTATCTCTATACGATATCATGTTACAACCTTCCCTTTTATTCTACATTAAGTCAAACTGTTCTTTTTTAAATGCCTCGGGTATATCCGTCGGGTAATTTCCTGTAAAACATGCGGCACATTGTAGGTTTCCTCTAGGCACGACACTGAGCATTCCCTTAACGGACAGATAGGACAATGAATCGGCTTCTATATAGTTGCGAATCTCCTCTATCGAAGAAGAAGATGCAATCAACTCCTCCCGGTTTGATATATCTATACCGTAGAAACAAGGAGAGATAATGGGGGGTGAGCTCACCCGTACATGGATCTTTTTGGCTCCGGCGCTTCTAACAAGGCAGACCAGTTGTTTCAGTGTTGTACCCCTTACTATCGAATCTTCAACGATAACAACGCGCTTACCTTTTAGCACACCGGTAACGGGGTTAAATTTAACCCGCACATCGAGGTCTCTCTCTTTCTGATGGGGTGCAATAAATGTGCGGCCCACGTAATGATTTCTTATGAGTCCTATTTCAAAGCGAAGATCTGATCTGTGTGCATATCCCAGGGCGGCAGTGTTTGCAGAATCTGGCACGGCTATTACAATATCCGCATCACAGGGGGCCTCTTCGGCCAATTTTTTCCCCAGTTTCCTTCGGATTTTATCTACCTTTTCATTGAATATGATGCTGTCAGGTCTGGAAAAATATATGTATTCAAACACACAATATGATTGCCTTACGGTTTTCGGCAGTGTCTTTGATGTCATTTTTCCATTGCTGATAATGACCACTTCTCCAGGCTCAATAGAACGGACATATTCTGCGCCAATGATATCGAGGGCGCAGGATTCAGATGCCACGATATGGGCATCGGCCTTTTTCCCGAGACAGAGAGGCCTGAAACCGTGAGGGTCACGAGCCGCAATCAGTTTTCCCGGCTTGAGAAAAAGAAAACAATAGGCCCCATCAAGCTGAGCCAGGCACTCCATGATGTTATCCTCGATCGATTCACCAGTGGAGCGTGCTATAAGGTGGAGAACTATTTCACTGTCTGACGTGGTCTGAAAGATGGACCCCTGGTCTTCCAGTTTTTTTCTTAGTTCAAGGGCATTGACGAGGTTGCCATTATGGGCGGCCGCGATTTGTTTCCCCTTGTAGCGTATATATATGGGTTGGGCATTTAAAAGTCCAGACGCTCCGGTTGTGGAATAACGATTATGTCCTATTGCCGACATGCCTTTGAGACGAGGCATGATATCGGGCTTTGAAAAGACGGACCATACAAGACCCATGCCTTTGTGAAGAACTATGTCTTGCCCATTCGATACAGCTATACCGGCACTCTCCTGACCCCGGTGCTGCAGTGCGTACAATCCCAAGTATGCTTTTTCAGCGGCCTCTTTGTCACCATATATACCGAATATACCGCAACAGTCCTTTAATCCTCCCATTATTTAAATACCCATTTAACCTTCAATTTACTCATGCGCTCAAGCGCTTCTCGTAGACGGTCATCTGCTATAGTGAGGCTCATCCTGATGAAACCTTCTCCATAATTTCCGAACCCTACTCCCGGCGTGCATACGATACCGGTTTCCTCCATTAGATATGCACAGAAACTCATTGAATCGAAACCCTTCGGAACGGGTGCCCAGACATAGAAGGTAGCCTCCGGCATTGGAACAGTCCATCCAATCTCGTTGAGGCCGGCGACAAACATCTTCTGCCTTGCTTCAAAGGTTTTCACAATCTCCTTCGCTTCTTTTTGACAATAGAGAAGCGCCGTTTCGGCTGCCTTCTGTATAGGGATAAAAATCCCCGAGTCCAGGTTTGTTTTTACCTTGGCCAGAGACTCGATCGCCTCCGCCTTTCCCACAGCGAATCCTACGCGCCATCCCGTCATGCAGAAAGTTTTGGAAAGGGAATGAAACTCGACACCCGCATCATTCCCTTTGGATGTCTGCAGGAGGCTGACGGCCTTCCTCCCGCCAAAGGTGATTTCCGAATAGGCCATGTCCTGACATATAAGGATCCCCCTCTCTGCCGCAAACTGTGAAATTTCCTCAAAAAATTCGAGAGATGCTACTGCTGCCGTTGGGTTGGAGGGATAATTAAGCCAGAGCATTCGTGTCCTGGGAGTTACCATTTTTTCTAATTCATCGATGCGGGGAAGGAAATTGTTCTCCCTTCTCAAGGGAAAATACCGGGGGACCGCCCCCGCCAGAATTGCCCCTGCCGCGTAAACAGGGTAACCGGGATCAGGTATCAGGACCTCATCACCGGGGTCCATGTAGCCAAAATATATATGTCCTATACCCTCCTTGGAACCTATCAGGGGAAGCACCTCATCATTTGGATCAAGGGAAACACCGAAACGCCCCTTGAACCATTCGGCAAAGGCCAACCTCAAACCAGGTAATCCAGAATTGAAAGGGTAGTTGTGAAAACCCCTCTCCCCAGTTGACTCTATGAGACGATTGATTACAGCCCCTGGCGTTGGAAGATCCGGGTCCCCCACGCCGAGATCGATGATATCGACCCCTTTATCCAGCGCGGCCTGTTTGATTCTGTCTATTTCCACAAACAGATAAGGCGGGATGTCTTTTATTCTTTGTGCAAAAGTTTGCATAAATGTCTATGTCTCCTTATATGATAAATAACCTTTACAGGCACAGCTGACCCTGCCTGTAAGCCAAACATCACTAATATGTGAATCTGTATCATGAAAGTCAATCTCCAGCATTCCTTCGGGAACCTTTACGCTAAAGGGAGGATCGCCACCGTTCCCATGGAGATGGGTTATGAGGGCCGCTGCCGCTGCACCCGTCCCGCATGCCATGGTTTCCGCCTCAACACCTCGTTCGTAGGTTCGAACACAAATGTTACCAGGGCCGAGAACCTCCACAAAATCGACATTGGTGCCTTCGGGCTTAAAGATACTGTGAAATCGAATTAGATGTCCCGTCCGCTTGATCTCTTCGCCAGGTATATTCCATATATTCTTTACAAATAAAACGGCATGAGGAACTCCCGTGTTTATACAATGGAGGGTTAGATGCTCTCCATCGATATCAAGTTCAACCTTTCCCTGATCCTCTCTCGGATCTGTCAGCTGAATAGAAGCTCTATCCCCCTCTACCTGTGCCCTGATGATACCGGCCATTGTCTCGAATGTCATATGAGATCCGGCTCTATTTCGCAATGACGCTAAAACAGCTGCACAACGGGCACCATTGCCGCACATTTCCGCTTCACTCCCGTCAGAATTGAATATTCTTAATCTGAAATCTGCCCTTTCACTCTTTTCAATAATAAGAATGCCATCAGCACCGACTGAAAGGCGCCGCTGACACCAGATGGACGAATACTTCCGCCAGTCCAGGGCATGATATCCGTCGATGTTGTCGATTACAATAAAATCATTCCCGTGGCCTGACATTTTAAAAAAAAGGACGCCATCGCTACCATTACTGCAAACATCCATTAATAATTCCCCGGTTTTAAATCTTTCCTATTCCCCAGAAGAGTAATGCAAATCTGATACCACAAAACTTATACAGGACCCATTGAGTGAGTTGAGCCGCACAGAGATCGAGTGTACCGGTGTTCAATGAGTGATCATCGAGCGAGCACAAAAATAAAAATCTCCTTAAGAGACGGAACTTACCCGAAACCTGTTGCCGGGAGTTTCAAATGCTACATTTCGGTAAGATTACCTGATTTGAATTACCAATATGTGTAAAGCGGCATAAGATGCACTCACTATGGTAGAGCTGGGATTTCTGAAGCGTTTTGAAAAATTCTCCACCTGTGGTTTATATAGATCAGCCATTTTCACTTCTGATAAAATTAACTGCATTCTTGAAGATGGAAAGTCCAATCCCCTCTTCCGGGAGTTGTTCCCTCGTCCAGCGTGGGTGGTTTGTGTAATGCAGGTAGGCCTCCGGGTGAGGCATCAGACCAAAAAGTCTACCCCTTTCATCGCATATACCTGCTATTGCGCCAACAGAACCATTCGGATTCATGGGATAATCTTCCGCTGGTTCACTATACTCACTATCACTGTACTGCAAAACTATCTGATTTTTTTCTTTTAGCTTCTTCAGAACTTCACCATCCCTTGTGATAATTTTACCCTCTCCATGCCGTACGGGAAGATACATCCCGTCTATACCGAGGGTGAACACACAGGGCGAATCATTGTTTGCCTTAAGATAAACCCACCTATCCTCAAATCTTCCTGAATCATTAAAGGTCAATGTGACAGTTTGGGTAGAATAATCCCCGTCGAATGCCGGGAGAAGACCCAGTTTTATCATAAGCTGGAATCCGTTACAGACTCCCAGTATAAGTTTGCCGTCATCTATGAATTTGATAATCTGGGCATACAGTCTCGTGCCACTCTTTTTGACACGGGCATGTATCAGTCTGTTGGCGCCTGCCTTGGCGGAACCCAGGTCATCTCCGTCCAGAAAACCCCCGGGGAGATTGAGAAAGTCATAATCATCCAGCTTTTTTTCTCCACAGATCAGTTCACTGATGTGTACAACGTCAACCTCGTCCGAACCGGCAATTCGACAGGCATGAGCCATTTCCATTTCACAATTTGTACCATTCCCAGTCAGTACTATCGATTTTACCTTCTTTGCCATCTGTCTGGATTTCCCCTAAAAATTAAGTGGTTCCTGCCACACTTGTTTCAGGTCCTCTATCTTTTCCCGTATGATGACCTTGTTATTAATACCCGTGACTCTGAATATACCTTCTTCAGTAACTGCTCCCACGCATGCGAGCGTATGTCCTTCCAGGCGATTCAAAAAGTCTTCCTGCTTTTCAGGATGTACTGTTACAACGAACCTGCTCTGCGATTCGGAGAAGATGAGTTCGTCATTTCTCTCTATGCCTTTTGAGGGGACTAACGACAGTTTGATATCCATGCCCAGCCCCCCTGAAAAAGCGGTTTCAGCGAGGGCAACGCCAAGGCCCCCGTCGGAACAATCATGGCATGACGCAACGAGCCCTGTTCCAATGGCGCGGCTCAAAGCTTGGTAGAGATTTTTTGCCTTCAGGGCATCGACTTTAGGAACAACCTTTCCGATATGGCCGTTCATGGCAAACCACTCTGATCCCCCGAGTTCATTCAGAGTCTCCCCGAGTATATATACCAGATCTCCCGCTTCTTTGGCATCCATAGTCACCGTATTCCTCACGTCTTCGATTTTCCCCATTACGGAGAAGAGGAGAGTGGGTGGAATAGATATCTTGGTATCTCCTACAATGTAATCATTTTTCATACTATCCTTGCCCGATATGCAGGGAACGCCATAGGCCACAGTATAATCGTAGAGGGCCTTGTTCGCCCTTACGAGTTGAGCCAGCTTGTACTCTCCGTCGGGAGTTTTTTCCGATTCTACGGGATCACACCAGCAAAAATTATCGATTCCAGCCATTCGATTCAGTGATCCTCCCACGGCTATTGCGTTCCTGATTGCCTCATCGACGGCGCAGGCTGCCATGTGGTATGTATCTATATCGCTGTATCGTGGACAGATTCCATTTGCCACAACAACACCCTCGAATGACTCTAATGCAGGTCTGATAACGGCGGCGTCACTGGGACCATCATTTGCGATTCCCACCATCGGTTTAATTACACTACCACCCTGCACCTCATGATCATATTGCCGCACCACCGATTCCTTGCTGCAGATATTAAGCCTGGCAAGCATCCCTTTCAAGGCACGACCCATATCCTCAGGTTCAGGGAAATCAGGTTCGTCAAAGAAGGTCGGGCTCCACCTGGCTTGAAGCCTCATTTTGGGCAGCCCCTCGTGGAGGAATTTCATATCCAGGTAAGCCACCGTTCGCCCATCGTAGAGTATATGAAACATGCCTGAGTCTGTGAAGGTGCCCAGTACTGTCGCTTCCACATCCATCTTTCCG
>JAFGPZ010000031.1 GCA_016935935.1 Deltaproteobacteria bacterium | reverse complement strand
TAGATGGTCTTCCACGCTTTTATGGAGGCGCAGTTGGATTTTTGGCCTACGATATGGTGCGATATTTTGAGAGGCTTCCGTCCCATGTTCCAGATGATCTTAATATCGATGACGCCGTCTTCATCTTCACCGACACCATGATAATTTTTGACAACGTCCGTCACACTATCAAGGTCGTGGCGTGTGCCGCTATCGCTGAGGGGAAAGGCCTGAAGGAGACCTATGATGAAAAGGTGAGACATATAGATGCAATGATTGCGTTGATCAATGCTCCCCTGGGGCAGGCAACCTGTAATTATTCGCAAGGAACTGTTGAGCCCCTCTGTTCCAATATGACGCCTGATGCATTCAAATCCATGGTGAAAAGGGCCAAGGAATATATTGAATCGGGAGAAGCCATTCAGGTTGTCCTCTCGCAGCGCTTTGAAAAGAAAAATGGCTCCGATCCCGTCGATCTTTACAGGGCACTCCGCTATATCAACCCGTCACCCTACCTTTTTTACCTGAAGCTTGAAGATTTCATTCTCACAGGATCTTCGCCCGAGGTTATGGTTCGCCTTGAAGAGAAGAGGGTAGAACTGCGACCTATTGCCGGGACGAGACCCAGGGGAAGGACAGAACAGGAAGACAGGGAACTTGCGGGTGAACTGCTTCAGGACCCGAAGGAAAAGGCTGAGCACATCATGCTCGTCGATCTTGGCAGAAATGACCTGGGTCGAATTGCACGGATCGGAACGGTGCAAGTAAACCAGCTTATGGTTGTTGAGAGATATTCCCATGTTATGCATCTCGTTTCCAATATCCAGGCCCAATTATCGGAAGGTAAAGACTGTTTCGATGTATTGAAGGCTACCTTTCCCGCAGGGACCCTGTCGGGGGCGCCGAAAATTCGGGCGATGGAAATCATAGACGAACTTGAAACGGTCCGCAGGGGACCCTATGGCGGCGCAGTCGGATATTTCAGTTATACGGGGAATATGGATTTCTGTATTACCATCAGGACGATGGTGATCAAGGATGGAAAGATTTTTATACAGGTAGGAGCAGGCATCGTAGCTGATTCCGATCCAGACAGAGAATATGAAGAGACCATCAACAAGGCCGGTGGGATGATGCAGGCCATTCAACTGGCATCGACCAATTTTACAATAGGGGGAAAGTCATGATTCTGATGATAGATAATTACGATTCCTTCACTTACAATCTCGTCCAGTATCTGGGGCAGCTCGAAGAAGAGGTCCAGGTCTACCGCAATGACTGCATCACAATTGAAGAGATCAGAAAACTTCGGCCCGGCAGCATCTTTCTTTCCCCAGGGCCCGGGGCGCCTAAAGACGCGGGTATTACCGTGGAGGTTATAAGGAATTTTTACAGGACTGTCCCCATCATGGGGATCTGTCTGGGACATCAGGCCATTGGGTATGCATTTGGAGCGGACGTAGTTCGAGCAGACCGCATCATGCACGGGAAGACATCGGGGATAATCAACGACGGCAAAACCATCTTCAGGGGACTTCCCAATCCCTTTGATGGGGGGCGCTATCATTCCCTCATATTGAAGCGAGACTCTCTTCCACCCTTTCTCCATATCAGCGCTGAAACTGCGAAGGGAGAAATCATGGGTGTAAGGCACCGGCGCTATCCTGTGGAGGGGGTACAGTTTCACCCCGAATCGATACTGACGCCCAAGGGGAAACGGATTATGAGAAATTTTTTGGAATTAAGGGCAAAAACCGCAGAAAACTAAAAGGGAGTATATAAAGGGGAGTATATAAAATGATAAAGGAAGCAATAGGGAAAGTCGTACAGAGCGAAGACTTGAGAGAACAGGAAATGATGGCCACTATGGATGAAATAATGGTTGGAGAGGCGACGTCGGCGCAGATCGCAGCCTTCATTACATCACTCAGAATAAAAGGTGAAACTATAGAAGAAGTAACGGGTGCGGCACGGATCATGAGGCGGAAGGCAACGATGATCGACGCCCGGTCATCGACCATCGTCGATACCTGCGGAACCGGGGGTGACGGATTGAACACCTTTAATATTTCAACTACTGCCGCCTTTGTCGTGGCCGCAGCAGGAATTACCGTTGCCAAGCACGGTAACAGGGCCGTTTCCAGCAGTTGCGGGAGCGCAGATGTCCTGGAGGCCCTCGGCGTAAACATAATGGCTGATCATGAAATAGTGGAAGAATGCATACAGCAGATCGGCATAGGTTTTCTCTTCGCCCCAAAACTGCATGGCGCCATGAAGCATGCCATCGGCCCAAGGCGGGAAATCGGTATACGAACCATATTCAATATGCTGGGCCCTTTGACAAATCCTGCGGGCGCCACGGCGCAGCTGATAGGGGTCTATGAATCTCGTCTCACGGAGATGTTTGCAGGCGTACTGAAAAATCTGGGAACGAAACGTGCCTTCGTCGTTCATGGTTCCGATGGATTAGACGAAGCCACCGTGACGGGAGAGACACGCGTCTCGGAACTGAAGGAAGGCATCATAAGTACCTACAATATCGATCCGTTGGATTTTTTCGATGACACCTGCAACTCTGAAGAACTTCGCGGAGAAGGTACCATGGTCAATGCCCGAATTATGAGAGATGTGCTGGAGGGACAGGATGGGTGCCGCGGGAATATCGTTCTCCTGAACGCAGCGCTGGCTATCATGGCCGGTGAAAAGGCGGAAACTATAGAGGAGGGCATTGCCATTGGCCGTGATTGTATCAAGAGCGGAGCCGCCATTAGTAAACTGAATGATCTTATTGGATTAAGCAACAGTTAGGGAGAGGCCAATGTTCCTGAAAACAATATTGGAAACAAAGCGTCATGAGGTTGAATGTCTAAGGAGAAAGAAACCTCTGCCGGAACTGCAAAAGGCCGCGCTGGACGCGTCCGATACAAACGATTTCGCAGGGGCAGTGAGCGGGAAGGAATGTGCCATCATAGCTGAGGTAAAAAAACGCTCGCCTTCGAAAGGAATTATTCGGAACCCCTTTGATCCCGTAGAGATAGCATGTCATTACGAACAAAAGGGGGCCGCGGCCATTTCCGTCCTCACAGACGAACAGTTTTTCGGGGGACACGGTTCCTACATGGCGTCCATAAGAAAGATGGTGAAACTCCCCCTCCTGAGAAAGGATTTCATTATAGATATCTGTCAGATCTACGAGACAAAGATCCTAGGGGCAGATGCAATACTTCTGATAGCGGCAATCCTTGATAGAAAAGACCTCAAAGATTTTATAATGCTGGCAGAATCATTGGGACTATCATCTTTAGTTGAGGTGCATACGATCGCTGATGTTGAAAAAGCCCTTGCTGCAGGAGCTAACATATTAGGAATTAATAATCGTGATCTGGTCACCTTTGTCACCGATTTGAATGTGAGCAGGGATCTGATTTCTTCTATTCCTGATGACATAACTGCCATCAGTGAAAGTGGCATAGTTACGAGGCAAGACATTGAAATGCTGATGAAAGTGGGTATAAACACCTTCCTGATCGGCGAGACACTTATGACAGCCGAAGATACAGGAGCAAAACTGGATGAACTTCTGGGGAGGGGATAAACAGTAATGACGGAGATCAAAATATGCGGTATCACCAATCTGGATGACGCCAAGGTTGCCGCCGAAAGCGGTGTCCATGCACTTGGTTTCATTTTTTACCGGAAAAGCCCGCGCTACGTGTCACCTGAAAATGCGGCGGAAATCATTCAGAATCTTCCTGAAGGGTTGACATCTGTTGGAGTATTTGTCAATCACGATGCCCTGGAGGTCAGGGAAATAGCAAAATACTGCCCCCTTAATATGATTCAACTACATGGTGATGAATCGCCCCAATATGCCCAATGCCTCTCAGATTATCACATAATAAGGGCCATCGCTCCTCAGAGTGCCGATGATCTTGCAAGTCTTTCGGAATATCCTGCCAGTGCCATCCTGGTTGACGGTTATGATTCCCGTCTATACGGAGGAACAGGGAATGAGGCTGACTGGGATGTAGCCCTTCTGATTAAGGAAAGATATCCCCTTATACTTTCTGGTGGTCTTAATATCGACAACGTAGAGGTCGCATTGCATCAGGTATTGCCTCAGGCTGTAGATATCAACAGCGGTGTCGAGAGTGTCCCTGGGAAGAAGGATCACTGCAAAATCAGAAAGATTACAGATATTGTGAGGCGCTTTGATAGAATCTACGGTAAAAATCATGCGGGGCTTTTCAGCAAAGTGGGAAGCTGCGGTTAACCTGAATAGAGAAAGAACAGATGCCTCAAATTTCTGACAGGTGAAGGAATTTGCGGTATGCTCTTCGTCGACATCCCTGCTGAAAAATATGCCTAATTGAAGGTAAATGTCGAAAAAATAACATGGTGACGATTGATCCCGATTATGTTAGGTATGCCAAGGTAACTATTATGGGGAACAAAGGATGAGTTTTATATGTTGCGGGCGATAAAACCACTTTCGGCACTATCTATATAAAACAGGACATTGAAAGAGAATGAGAGATTTTGAAATAGGAATAATCGGCGGTACGGGAGGGATCGGCAGGTGGTTTGCCAATTTTTTTACAGGGGAAGGATATACCGTACACGTTACGGGAAGGCAGAGCGGCATGTCTCTCGATGACCTTGCCCGCATATGCCGGGTCGTAATTGTCAGCGTTCCCATCGAGATCACGATGGAGGTGATCCCCGACATTGGTCCCAGAATGAAGCATGACTCTCTTTTCATGGATTTCACTTCCTTGAAGGCTGAACCGGTACAGGCGATGCTCCACCATTCGTCATCAGAGGTTATGGGCTGTCACCCTCTTTTTGGCCCCGATGTTCTCTCTATAAAAGATCAAAACATCGTTCTCTGTCCTGTCAGAGTTGATACTTGGTCACAGTGGCCAAAAGAAATGTTTGAAAATAGAGGCGCCCAGGTGATAGAAACAACTCCGGAGAGACATGATGAAATTATGGCCGTTGTTCAAGGACTCAACCACTTCAATACGATAATGATGGGATTGACACTGAGGGACACAAAAACAGATATCCGGGAGATTAAAAGATTTTCCACGCCGACCTTAAATGCCAAGCTTGCTATAATCGAAAAGATTTTCAAGAATCCGAGGCTCCATTGCGAGATCATTGCCCGAAACCCCGATATTGGGAATATGCTGGATCTTTATGAGAAAAATCTTTCGCAGTTCAAGAAGTTGATTGCAGAAGGCGATACCGAAGGAATGACAGCCTTACTCCAATAGGCCCTGAAAGGTTCGCCAGCGGAAAAGACCAACCTGTATCCCCTGGCACATGAAGTAAAAGGGAGGATTAAATGAAAAAAATGCTGGTTCTTCATGGAGCAAACCTGAACATGTTAGGTAAGCGTGATCCTGCTCAGTACGGAGACATGACCCTTGAAGAGATCAATTCAAAAATAAGGGAGATTGCCGCTGAACTGGGTTGTGAGGTCGGGTGCTTCCAGAGCAATAACGAAGGTGAGATGGTCGAAATGATTCAAAGAATCCATGAAGGTAACGTCAATGCCGTTGTCATTAATCCGGGTGCTTGGACACATTACAGTTACGCTATCAGAGACGCGCTGGAAATACTGGATATCCCTGTCATCGAGGTTCATATGTCCAATATACATGCCAGAGAAGAATTCAGGCAGGTATCTGTCATTGCATCCATGGCAAAAGGCCAGATTGCCGGATTCGGTGTTGAGAGTTATATACTGGGGATCAGAGCCGCTTGGGCGCTCATTAACGATAAACAATAGTGCTGTGTCGGTCTCATCATAATGTTATTTCGATGGCGGAGAGAAATCCAGAATTGTTCAGTCGTAAAGACTCCTTCAAATGGCAGGGTATCGTTGATATTACAAGAGTATTCTTAATGAGGTGATCGGAATGGATTCGGCCACATCACTTTACTGTATATTGGGAAATCCTGTGGAGCACAGCGTGAGTCCGGTAATGCATAATAGCGCATTTTCCGCCGTAGGTTATAATGGCGCGTATCTCGCCTTTAGCGTCGCAGATCTGAGGGCTGCATTCAATGGAATAAGGGCACTTGGGATTAAGGGTGTCAGCGTTACCATCCCCTACAAGGTGTCGGTTATTGATTTTCTCGATGATGTTGATGATACGGCAATCCGCATCGGAGCGGTGAATACGGTTATAAATCGTGACGGCCTTTTGAAAGGTTATAATTCGGATGGCCTGGGAGCTGTTAATGCCCTGACCGAAGAGACAACCATCAGGGGCAGGGATGTCGTAATTCTCGGTGCCGGAGGCGCCGCCAGGGCCATTGGTTTTGGTATTATTTCCGAGGGAGGTCATCTTACCATTGTAAACCGTACCGTCAAAAAGGGAGAGGCCTTGGCGCGTGAATTGGGAGCAGAATTTCGTCCCCTGTCGGACATGGCAAAAGTAGAAGGTACGATTCTGATCAACGCTACCTCGGTGGGAATGGCGCCTCAGTCTAATGAAATGCCGCTGGAAGCAGATATGATTGATGCGGGTATGGTGGTCATGGACATCGTTTACAATCCGGTAAAGACGCGCTTTTTGAAGACCGCTGAGGGGAAGGGATGCCAAACAATAGACGGCGTCGCCATGCTGGTTAATCAGGGCGCCTTTCAGTTTGAATTGTGGACGGGGATAAAGGCCCCCGTCGAAATAATGAGAAAGGCGGTCTATGATGCTCTGTGAAATGTTTGCATTCACACCGAGCAGAATCAGCATTTATAGGCGTTTCCGCTGTTTGTTTCCAGATATCGGCCTGCCAGATGTTGTGGCTGATCGTCAGGTGACTGCTATTCCCCTGAGTTGACCACAGGCCGCCAGAATATCTCTTCCCTTGCTCGCGCGGATTACGGCCGTATAGTTGTGCTTTATCAATATATTACGGAAGGAATCAATTCTCTTCTGGGGCGGTGTCCTGAATTCTGATCCGGGGAATTCATTAAAGGCTATAAGGTTGAATTTGCATCTTGCCCCTCTCATTAACGCGGCCAGTTGTTCCGCCTGTTCGTCAGAATCATTGACTCCGTTTATCAGTATATATTCAAAGGTTATTCTTCTTCGCCTTGGCATGGGAAACCTCTGGCACGCCTCTATCAGAGTTTCAATGGGGTATTTCCTGTTAACCGGCATGATGCGGCTTCGCGTGGCATTGTCAGGGGCATTCAGGGATACGGCAAGGTTCACCGACGAATCCCGCCCAAGTCTTTCGATCACGGGGGCAATTCCGCAGGTAGATACGGTAATCCTGCGCGTTGAAAATGCCGCGCATGCGTCCGTCGTAATGATTTCGATTGCTTTCAATACATTATCGTAGTTGGCAAGTGGTTCACCCATGCCCATCATGACGATATTTTTGATATCCTTGCCCTCGATTGTGTTGAAACGCAGGCGTGTGATCTGATCGACGATTTCGGAGGGGAGTAGATTTCGCTTCAGACCGTACCTCCCGGTAAGACAGAACGAGCATCCCATGTTGCATCCCACCTGCGTGGAGACGCATATAGTCCAGTGATTTTTCTCGCGAATGAGGACACTTTCGATAAAATGACCATCGGTAAGTTTAAAGAGAAACTTTTTTGTGCCGTCCTCGGATTGCTGCTCCTTTTCAATAGGCAGAGCACTGATTGTAGCAATATCGGCCAACTCTGCCCTGCATTTCTTTGAGATATTGGTCATTTCCTCAAAGGAGGTAGCTCCATGCTGATAAAGCCACTTCATAATCTGCCGGGCTCTGTATTTTTCCTTTCCCTGACTGGAGATAAGCTTCTCTATCTCATCCAGTGTCATATTTTTGAGGTCTCTCTTATTATTCTTTGTCTGATTCATATTTTCCTGTAATACTGTGAGCATATTTTTGATGATCCCGGTAGGTAGTCACGGCATACCCGGGGCCGTGTTTGGTATATGGAGCAGCTGTGTCTTCCGTCTTTCCATTCAAGAAAGGGACAGCCATGCATAAATGTGCCGTCCCGAGCCGAAACAAAATGGTCTCCACCCCAGACGGCTTGCCGGTTTTCGATTATGTGCAGTATGTCCTTCCTGCCTTCCCGTTTCCAGCGTTCAATGTCGTCATCTGTTATATAGAAAAACAGGTTCGAGAGACAGCATTTGCCGCAACGCATGCATATTGTCACTCGCTTTTTCTTCATTTTGCACATATAGCATCGGCATCATTTTTTTTCAAATTCTACAATAAGTGCGTTTGACATCCATGATTTAAGAAATATATTTAAAAAAACATTGACATGCTGCGGCCGATACTATCTATTAAGGGCATTTTAAATTAGAGAGTCCTGCTCGTCTCAGGTGAGCATTATTATGAAGACACTATAATATAGAGGAGATATCTATGATACACGTCGAAGGGCTGACAAAGTACTACGATGACTTCTGTGCCGTTGATCAGATTAGCTTCGATATTCACAGGGGGGAGATCCTGGGACTCTTGGGTCCAAATGGAGCTGGTAAAACGACTACTCTCAGGATGCTTACGGGATATATTTCACCCACATCGGGGCATACAAGGGTAAAAGATTATTCAATTGACAGTGATATGCTTGAGATCAAGAAACTTATCGGATACCTTCCGGAGTCTGCCCCCATTTATCATGATATGCTTGTTTACGATTATCTCGACTATGTCGCAGCAATAAGAGGAATTGAAAAGGAAAAAAGAATCGACAGGATTCGCCATCTGGCCCACATCTGCGGGTTAAATCAGATTATGCACAAGGCCGTTGATGAGCTGTCAAAGGGGCTCAAACAGAGGGTAGGATTGGCCCATGCAATGATGAACGACCCGGAGATACTTATACTGGACGAACCTACATCCGGTCTCGACCCAAACCAGATTGTGGAAATTCGCGAGATCATAAAGAAGATCGGAAAGGAAAAAACCGTTATACTTTCCACTCACATACTGAGCGAGGTGGAGGCCACGTGCGACCGGATAATTATAATAGATAAGGGAAAAATTGTTGCTGACGACAGCACGGAAGCTATAAAACAGTCGGCCGGCAAAGAGAATTTCATCTGTGCATCATTCCTGAATGCGGAGTTTAAAGATATTGAAGACGCGTTGAACGGAATCGATGGAATTGTAAGGATCGATACAAGTGACAGCGATGGTGAAGGCGCTCTCTCGGTAAGATTGACCGTTCGGTCATCCTCCGACCCCCGGGGTGACATCTATAACATAATAAAGCAAAAAGACTGGGTTCTCATCGAATTTCATCGGGAGGCAAAAACCCTTGAGACCATATTCCGAGAATTGACGAAGGAGCATTAATATGCAACAGGCCATACATATTTCCAAAAAAGAATTTAGAGCCTATTTTTTATCCCCCATCGCCTACATTGTCATTGTCCTTTTCCTTCTGGTGACCGGGTGGTTCTTCTTTGCGGGATTCTTTATTTATAACCGCGCAGACCTGAGAAACTTTTTTAATCTCCTTCCAATTGTCTTTTCATTTGTTGTTCCAGCGATTACAATGAGACTCTATTCGGAAGAGCTGAATGTAGGTTCCTACGAGATCCTTCTGACCATGCCGGTGACATATCTGGACGTAATTGTCGGTAAATTTATGGCGGCTGTCGCATTCATAACTGTCATGCTTATCCCGACGCTGGCCTACCCACTTTCTGTTTCACTGGTCGGTGATCTCGACTGGGGCCCCGTAATTGGTGGTTACATCGGAGGCATACTGCTTGGATCGGCATATTGCGCCATCGGGATATTTACATCTTCACTGACACGCAATCAGATTATTGCCTTTATGTCAGGGATGTCCATATGCTTTGTTCTGACCATGATAAACAAGATGCTGTTCTTCTTTCCCAAAACGATCCTGGGTGTCATCGGATATCTTTCGTCGGATAACCACTTCCAGAACATTGCGAAAGGCGTAATCGACTCAAGAGACCTCTTGTATTTTCTGAGTCTCATATTCATCGGTCTTTACTTGACACATCTCGGAATGCAGGAAAAAAGATAAGGAGAAGGATATGGGTGTAAAAAAGACATCGGGGAAATATATAAAGTTTTTCATTTACCTTATTGTAGTAATTCTCATTAATGTGGCCGGTGTGACTCTTTTTTTCAGGGGAGATCTTACAAGGAGCGATATATATTCCATATCCGATGTAAGTAAGCGGGTTGTTTCAACGATCTCAGAGCCTCTTACGATAAAGGTATTCTTTACAAAAAACCTGCCAGCGCCCCACAATAGCACGGAACGTTACCTTCGTGACCTTCTTGAAGAATATTCTGTCAGCTCAAACAAATACTATAACTACAAATTTTACGATGTTAGCCCTGAAGAAGATGCCGGAATAAAGGGAACGGGGGAGAACCGTGAACTGGCTAAAAGCTACGGGATTTACCCTATCCAGATTCAGCTCGTAGAGAAGGATGAAATCAAATTCAAAAACGCATATATGGGCATGGTTCTTATTCATGGCGATATAGTGGAGCGTATTCACGCAATTACGACGACGGAGGGACTGGAATACGAGATTACAACAGCCATCCAGAAAATGAATAACAAGATAAGTGCCCTTTTAAAACTTGCCGGCAAGGTCAAGGTTGACCTCTATCTTTCATCATCGTTAAAGGCGGTGGCGCCATTGATGGGTTTGAAAGAACTTCCCGAATTCCCCAATGTGATCGAAGGAGTCGTTAAGGAACTGAACGACAAGAATTACGATACTCTCGAGTTCAGGTACTTTGATCCCACGAAAGAGAATAACCTTGAAGAACTGTCGGAGAAGTTTAATTTTTCGAGGCTGAAATGGCAGGCAGTGCCTGAGAACAATCTTGAAGCGGGCGAGGGTGTTATAGGCCTTGTCATGAAATACGGGGGTAGAACCTTGGAGATCCCCCTACTCAATATAATTCAGATACCTATAATCGGGACGCAGTATGATCTGGTAAATCCCAAGCGGTTGGAAACTATTATAGAGGCCAATCTTGAAACGCTCATAGGAATAAATGAAAATCTTGGGTATCTGGCGGATCATGGAACACTGACAACAACGCGAGCCGCACAGAGTCCTCCGGGCGTTCAGCCTCGGGAGCCGCTTACTATATTCAATAATCTTGTTTCGAAAAATTACTCCATAAAGGATGTCAATCTCAAGGAAGGGCCAATTTCAGGTGGATTCAAAACCCTTGTCATTGCCAGTCCGCAGGAGAAATTTACCGATTATGAATTGTATCAGATAGACCAGCTCCTTATGCGCGGCAAGAATCTTGCCATCTTTGCAGATGCCTTCAACGAAATTCTACCCTCTCCCCAGAACCCCTACCAGCAGCAGCCTGTCTATGTTCCGATGGATACCGGACTTGAGAAGTTACTCAAACACTACGGCATAAGCATAAAGAATTCCTATGTGATGGACAAGAGTTCTTACAAGCAGAGACTTCCGAAAGAGTATGGTGGTGGCGAAAAGGAAATCTACTTTGCTCCCATAATCAAGCAGGATTCCATAAACAAAGAGCTGGATTTCATGCAAAATATCAAGGGACTCGTTACAATAAAGATATCTCCTCTGGAATTGGATGAAAAGAGGATAAGCGACATGGGGATAAAGGCAGTCAAAGTTATTTCATCGTCCGATCAATCGTGGGAGATGAAAGACCGAATCGACCTGAATCCCATGATGCTGAAACCGCCGAAGGCCGATGAAAAGATGGAGAGCAAGACACTTG
Organism: Deltaproteobacteria bacterium; assembly: GCA_016935935.1. The sequence continues at coordinate 1,022 of JAFGPZ010000031.1, read as the reverse complement.
CCTGTTTACTGGAGGGAGAGTTTACCAGTTATTTCAAGGGTAAACCCATGCCGGCCATGACAACGGAAGCGGAAAAATCTGAGAAAAAGGGCGAAAATGATACCGAAGAAGAAAAGCCGCAAAAAGAGATAGACAGAAGGAAGATCGAAGGAGAAAGCGCTTTTATTGAAAAGGGTAGGCCGGCGAAGATATTCGTCGTTACGTCATCTGAACTGCTGAAGGACAGTATGCTTGACGAAGAAGGTAAGAGTCCCAATGCCATGTTTGTTCTCAACGTACTGGATTACCTTAACGACAGAGGCGATATCGCCTCTATGAGGAGCAAGGAGCAGGGTTTCAATCCGCTCTATGAGACGGACTCCGCCGTTAAAACCCTTGTAAAGGCGTTTAATATTGCGGTGTTGCCCATATTAGTCGCGCTCTTTGGCATTTTCATAATGATGCGCAGGCATGCAAGAAAAAAGCGTATTCAGGCTATGTTTCAAAAATAGATGAGGATTTCATATGAAGATTAAAAAGGAATATGTAATACTGGCAGTCCTATTGATTACGCTCATAGCGTATCTGGTCTTTCGCAGTTCCGACAGGAGCCTTTATCAGCTGCCTTCCATGCCGGAAGTGGATAAGGAAGCTATCTCAAAAATTGAAATGTCCAAATCAGGCGAAACAGTGGTTCTGAATAAGAAAGACAAGAAGTGGTATGTTGGGCCAAAGGAATATCCGGCTGATGAAGCAAAGGTGAAGGATATGCTGGATCTCATCGAGACGGTTACCCATACAGCCCTGGTGTCTGAATCAAAAAACTATAAGCGATACGATCTCACCGATGACACAAAGATAGAAGTAAAGGCCTGGGCTGGAGAGAAGATGATTCGTCACCTTGAAATCGGGAAAGAGGCATCCACATACAGGCATACCTTCATAAAACTGCCGGGAGATTACAAAGTCTATCAGACAAAGGGTAATTATCAGTCAAAATTCGATAAAGACACCGATGAACTGAGGGATAAGGTTATCATGGC
>JAFGPZ010000220.1 GCA_016935935.1 Deltaproteobacteria bacterium | reverse complement strand
CAATAATTAGTACAGCAAGAAGAGATATCGTTGAATGTCTCATGCTTTGAGCCCCTTATCTTCGATGAATTATTTTGACAAACAACGGATTGTCCACCCTTAAAATGACCTTATTTTCCACAGGCCATTTTCATCCTTCACAAACAGCAAATAGCAGGAATATACATTCCCATTCCTGGTTGTTCTAATGTCATATTCCGCGGAATTGTACATCATCCTGATAAACTGAATATCGCCAAGCTCTTGACTTATCTGTGGAAGTTTTGCCGAAAGGGCGTTAAAAATTTTACGATAAGCATCTTTCTTGGAATCGGCAAAGTAGCTTGTTGCGATATCTATATTATTTTGAGCCAGTGCCTGCCGCATTCCCTCCCACTTGGCTCGCAGCAGCGCGTCCAGCTCCGCTTCATCAAGCGCCTGTATCGCAACGGTGTTGGTATACGTATTGTTTTCAGCATCAGTGACTGCTGCCGTGAAGTAATAAACCCCAGGTGTTGTCATGATCGCTGTATGTTCATTTTCAATCGGATTCTCGGGGAATTCCACCTGACCGGGTCCGGTATAGGCAATGGAGGAGCCTGTAAAGCTAAATGATCCACCCACCTTCAGTGTTATTTCAAGTGGCGCCGTACCCGATTCCGTGTCTGCCGTTAATCGTATAAAATTTCCCGTTGTCTCGGCATGAACCGTTATCGATGCGCTCGTCGTATTCCCATGTATATCCGTCGCAGTCGCTGTGATGGTGTTTCCGCCTTCCTCCACCGGCACATGGTTCGCCACGAACTGACCGACGGATACAACCGCTATTACACCGTTGACAACCATACCGGTCTCGGCGCCGGAGGAGTTGGCAATTGTCCCCCTTACGATAACATCAGGCCCGGAAAGGGTCGTACCTTCGGAAGGGGAGATAATCTCCAAGGCTATGGGAAGAATCGTTATCGTAACATCGGCAGTGGCTGTCCCGCCGGAACCGGTCGCCGTGATCGTATATGTGGTGGTCTCTGTGGGGGATATCTGCACAGATCCGTTTACGTCAACACTGCCGATTTCAGGCTCGATGATACAGGTTTCCGCATTGGTCGAAGCCCATGTAAGAATTGAGAATTCACCTGCCTGAATAGTCGCGGGATCGGCGCTTATGGTAACGGCAGGCGGGTCTTCGACTTCCCGGGTGATTGCAAGGGCAAGATAACTGCCTGGCTTGCTCCTGAGTTCCACGTCGATGGAATTATCTTCGGCGAGAGTAACAGGAGCTTCCAGACGGTAGACTTGCTTTTTGAAATCACCCGGCCCGAATATCTTTTTCCCGTTAACAGAGATCAGGGCGCTGCTTACCCTGTTTCCACTGTCTTCATCGCCATTTAAAATAGCGAGTGTGCCTTGCGCCGGAAGCGCGGGACTCGCGGAAAATGTTTCCGTGTATATATTGGGTTTGCCCTTGGTTCGCAAAAACTGCTTCGGCCCGAATAGGGTCGTCTCACCTGCAAAAGAAATGCTAACGAATAACACTAAGAAAAATACCAGTAGAATGAGAAAAATCTTTTTCATGATCTCTCTCCTCTGATTTTAAGTGATATTGCTAGTGCTAGTGATAGTGCTAGTGATAAGATGTTGCTTCTGACGGTTCGGAGTATAGGAGCGCTGTTGTCTCGTGTCAAGGGATATTTTCCATCGAAAATCAGAGGCGACGATAGAGTTGGGCACGGTATGTGGGTTGGCGGAAGTACTTTTTTAAGCAATCGGCTCGCTTCTTGGTCGACTTGCCCGTCAGGAAAACATTTTGAAGCGCTTTTCGGGCAGACCTATCCTGCACGTCTCTTTTTCACGATGCGTTATGCTAGATCAAAGGGGACACTGGGTTTGTTGAGAAACCCTCTTCTTCGTTACGCTGTGCCATACCGCTCATCCAGTGAAACAAGATATCTTCTCCCGAAACTTAACACGGCCTGATGCACATCTTTCGCCACCCAATCTATGATGAAAACACAACGACGAAAGAGACCAAGCGAGGCCATGGCCAGCCTCTTCAGGTTGACAACCGCCGCCGCGAGGTATGCCTGGATTGCCGCATTCTCCAACCCACGACGTACCGCACGCCTCAAACCATGCTGCCCCTTGGCTTCCCCATGAATACCTTCAACAAGATGGCGATGACGGTTGCATACATGCCTCGTATGATCATCCCACCCCCGTGCCTTGCGCCTCCAGGCACGCAACAACGCCTCAGACTCGTTATGCGCCCTAAAATAGACCTTTCAAATAACCAATTAATGTGTATGATATGGATGGTATATACACATAGGAGGCAAGAGATGCGGACTAATGTAGTCATAGATGACGATCTAATGGAATCTGCCCTCAGGGTATCAGGCCTCAGAACAAAAAAGGATGCCATAGAAGAGGGATTGAAGCTGTTGGTGCAAGTGAAAAGTCAGAAAGAAATTAAGCGTTTTCGAGGAAAGCTAAAATGGTTGGGTAATCTCGACGAGATGAGGTCAGACAAATGATTCTTGTTGATTCATCCGTCTGGATCGACTACTTCAACGGCAAGAGAACGCCTCAGACGGACTGGCTTGATTCTTCACTTGGAAATACACCCATCATCATAATATGTGATCTTGTCCTTACCGAAGTCCTTCAAGGGTTTCAGAGCGATAAAGACTTCAAGACAGCCAGGAACATTCTCCTAGGCATCCCATTTATGTCAATAGGAGGACAGGCATTGGCTATAGAGAGCGCTGAAAACTATAGATTCCTGAGGAAACACGGCGTGACCGTGAGGAAGACCATAGACGTCATTATTGGAACTTTCTGCATCCACCACCGGCTATCGTTGTTGCATGACGACAGGGATTTTGATCCGATGGTTAAGCTCTTAGGCTTGGAGATAATCAACACATAACGAATCACTCCAGCGGACGGGCAAAAAGCGGAGGACGGATTATGATGAGTTACGTCCTCGCAGTTCTTTGGACAAAAGATCGCCATCTGATTACGTAAGATTCGGGCTTCTTGAAGTCGGAAGACTAACCGCCCGAGTGGACCAGCTTTTGAGGAACCCTTACCTGATGGGCACGTCAACGTATGTAATTTTTATGGCGGCAAGGAGGTAGGATGCCAACTGGGGATACGCGACGCGCAGAGATTGTCGGAGTTCGTTGACGTTAATTGTCCGACTTTCATTAGCAAAAGACGCTGCAAAGCTTACTGCGAAAGGAGGGAACTGAATACTACCGGCTGGAAGCCGGTAGGTTCAAACGTCGGCTGAAAGCCCGACTATGGGTCTTCAACCTTGAACTCCTCATCT
>JAFGPZ010000219.1 GCA_016935935.1 Deltaproteobacteria bacterium | reverse complement strand
GCTATCTGGGACGCTGGAACAATGAATATTTCAGCTCCCGCATGGTGCTTGGGGCAATCCCCGGCCTCGAACTGGTGGAGATGAACCGGAACATGTACAATGCCCTGTGCTGTGGCGGGGGTGGGGGAAATTTCTTTACAGACATGCTGGGGCCCGGCCCGGACAGCTCGAGCAGGGTGAGGGTGAAAGCGGCCTGTGAGACCGGAGCCGATATTATTGCCGTTGCCTGCCCGCAATGCTTTAAAATGCTGGACGATGCCAGAAAAGCAGAAGGGCTGGATGAGATTATCAAGATTATGGATCTATCCCAAATCGTAAATGCTTCATGGAAATAAGTTACATGTTAAAAAATATAACTTAAAGAAAGATAAGGAAATGAAAACGAATCCAGCAAAAAAGAACAGAAAAAGGAAAATACTTGAGGCGGCTTTAACAATATTCGCCGAAAAGGGTGTAAAGGACACAACAATTTCAGAGATTAGTAAAGCAGCAGGGGTTTCTGATGCAACTGTCTATGAATACTTTAAAAGCAAGGAAGATCTGCTTTTTGCTATTCCGGAGAAGAAAACAACCGAATCGCTTGAGTTTATGGAAAAGATCATTCCATATATTGATGATCCTGTATCTCAAGTTCGTGCTATTGTAAGAGAATATTTAAATCTCTATCAGATAAATCCTGACTACGGCGCATTGATAGTTTTGCACCTTAAGTCGTACAAGAAATTTTCGCAAACAAGTGCCTACAAATCGGTACAAAAGGCTGCAAATATATTGCTGGATTGTCTAAAAAGGGGCATTGATGATGGAAATTTCAGGGAAGATATGGATCCATATCTCATTCGAAGTATGATTTTAGGGACGATAGAAAATCTGTGCATTAAATGGTACAAGCAGGGAAGTAATACTAATTTGATGGATTATGTAAACCCTATTATGAATTGTTTATTATATGGCGTGTGTGCCGAGTCTTCTAAGAAAGAAATTTCTATCCATCTTCATTTTGATGATGAAAAAGTTTTAACTCAAGAGGCTAATTTAAAAAAGAATAATGGTGAATAGTCAGGCAAATTGTGCTGGAATTGATTAGTAGACTAACGAGATATTACCGGTTTCGCAAAAAAATTAAGTAATTCATTGTGAAGTAAAAAATTGATGTGATGTCTTTTTAAGGAAAAACAAGAAAAATTATTAAACACAGGAGTAATGCAATGACAGAAAAATTTGTAAGTGAAAGAAATCTGAAGTTTTTGCTCTATGACGTGTTTGATGCTGAATCATTGCTGCAATATTCTTATTTTGCAGAGCATTCCAGGGAAATGTTTGACATGATAATCGACACGGCAATGAAGATCGGCAAAGATAAGCTTCGACCATATCTGGAAGAGATGGACAAGAATGTCCCGGAATTTGTAAATGGTGAGGTAAAGGTACATCCTGTTGTATCCAGATTTATGCAAGAAGCAGGGGATGGTGGATGGATTTCCGCTTTGGCTCCTATTGCAAGGGGTGGACAGCAACTGCCTTCACTGGTTGGATCGATTGCGAATTATATTTTTGCAGCGGCGAATTTTTCGATGAGTGTTTATCCAGGGCTTACAAGCGGCGCAGCCCATCTGATAGAATCGTTTGGGTCTGATGAATTAAAGGATTTATTTATACCAAAAATGTTTGCAGGAAAGTGGCAGGGGACTATGGCATTAACTGAGCCACAGGCAGGAAGTTCCCTGGCGGATATTACTACAAACGCTGAACCTGCTGATGGTAGCTACTACAAGATCAAGGGACAGAAGATCTTTATTTCAGCGGGTGATCATGACGGTGTGGAAAATATAATTCATCTGCTTCTGGCAAAAATCCAGGGCGCGCCCCCCGGTGTAAAAGGCATCTCTCTTTTTGTAATCCCAAAAAAGAGAGTTAATGGGAATGGTGAGTTAGTCTCCAATGATGTAAGTGTAGCCGGAATTTACCATAAGCTCGGATATCGGGGATGTCCGATTACACAACTGAGTTTTGGTGAAAACGACGATTGTCGAGGTTACCTTGTAGGGGAGCCTCATAAAGGTATTCCATACATGTTTCAGATGATGAATGAGGCGCGAATAAATGTTGGGTTCTGCGCAAATGCTACAGCATCTGCTGCTTATTACGCTGCCTTGGAATATGTCAAAGATCGTCCGCAAGGCAGAAAATTGACCGAAAAAAATCCCTCCGTACCCCAAGTGCCCATTATTGAACATTCTGATGTAAAAAGAATGCTTCTTTTCCAGCGAGCTGTGGTTGAGGGATCGTTGTCCTTGCTTTGTCAATGTAATAAATACAACGATTTTATTACCGTGCTGTCCGGAGATGAGAAGGAGAAGTACAAACTGTTATTGGATCTTTTAACTCCGGTTGCCAAGAGCTATCCCTCAGAAATGGGCAGTTTGTCTGTTAGTAACGCATTGCAATGCCTGGGAGGATATGGTTACTGCGATGAATTTCCATTGGAACTCTACTACCGAGACATGCGTATCCATCCGATACATGAGGGTACGACGGGCATCCAAGGTATTACTCTTTTAGGTAGAAACATTATGATGAAAAACGGGAAGGCCTTTCAATTATTCATTGAAGAGGTTCAAAAAACAATTCAGCAAGCGGAAATATTCGATGAATTGAATTGTTATGCGCAGGAGATGACAAATGCTTTGCAGAAATTGCAGGAAGTGAGCACTCATTTGATAAATGTGGCGATTGAGGGAAAAACAGAGGTTTTTTTGTCTGACGCCACATTGTATCTGGAGCTTTTCGGCATTATATCGATAGCATGGCAGTGGCTGGTTCAGGCTATAGCGGTTCAGAATGCAATAGGAAAAGTTCATGGAGTGCTTGATGCACATTTCTACAAAGGAAAGATGTATACCTTCCGGTATTTTTTCAGCTACGAACTTCCAAAGATCGAAGGGCTCTGCAGAAGGCTGCTCAATACTGACGGTTTGACGGTTGACATGAATGTTGAATTTTTTTCTGACTAAAAATCGTTCAACCGGATAAAACTATAATTAACCATAAAACTAGCGAAAAGGAGGAATCAACATGAAAGAATGTGTAATTATTGATGGGGTGAGAACCGCTAATGCACGTGCTCACGCTGAGAAGGGATGGTTTCGAAACGTAAGACCGGACGAAATGCTGATCAAGGTTTATGAAGCCTTGTTCGAGCGGAATGCACAGATCAAGCCAGAAGATGTCGAGGCGGTATTCTGCGGGAGTGCGAATCAGTCCGGCATGCAGAATGACATTGCCCGCATGGCATGGCTTGCGGGCGGTTTTCCCGAATCGGTTGCTACCAATGGTATCGGGCAGCAGTGTCCCTCGGGCATGTCTGCAGTTGAACACGCAGCGCGTGCCATAATGTGCGAAGAGGGAGATGTATACATAGCCTCAGGCGTTGAAGATATGCAGAAGGTCCCGATGATGTTTTCAATGGATTTTTCGCCGCGACTTTTCCAGCGGTACAATATGGCTGATATCCCTATGGGTGCTACAGCTGAGAAAGTGGCCAGGGAATACAATGTAAATCGAAAAGATCAAGAAAACATAGCCTTCTGGAGCCATAAAAAAGCCCATGAGGCAACTGAATCCGGTAAGTTCAAGAAAGAAATAGTGCCAATTGAGGGAGAAAAAGAAGACGGGACGAAATTTGTTGTAGACAGGGATCAGTGGATCCGTCCAAACATATCAATGGAGCAGATGGCCGCCATGAAACCAGCCTATCGTGAAGACGGGGTCGTCACTGCAGCTACATCATCACCGTTGACTGCCGGGGCCTGTGCTTTACTGCTGATGAGTCGAGCTAAGGCCGATGAATTAGGATTGGAATATCATCTCAAATATGCCGGTGGTGCCATGGCCGGATGTGATCCGACAGTCATGGGTATCGGACCGATTTATGCAGCGCGTAAGCTTCTTGGTCGCGCCAATCTTACGGTCAAGGATATTGATGTATGGGAACTCAACGAGGCCTTTGGCAGCCAGTCACTGGCTGTATTGAGAGAATTGGGTATTGCCGAAAATGCACCCTTTGACAATGTTAATGTTTGGGGTGGAGCAATGGCTTTGGGGCATCCCCTGGGTGAATCCGGTGCTCGAATTATCGTGACGCTCAATAACATTATGAAGAACGATTACAAAAAAGCTAAATATGGAGTTGCAATGCTTTGTGGGGGTATTGGGAACGCAAATGCCACACTCTGGCAGAATGTTCATGAATAATGCTGAGATCGGCGGGATCTGTGCCGAGGCGGGAAGCTGAATTGTTGCTGGGGCGTTTGTATTGAGGTTTTTATAAATGAATTGATAAGGGTTTGCATATGACAGCACCGAATCCTGAAACAAAGCTTCGATCGAAGATATTTCTGTCAGGCTGATTTTTGTGAGAATAATGTATATACCAGGTGAGGGAATAACCATTACAGGGAACAAGGTTTTGAAATGATGATATTGGGGGTCCGTTTTTCTATAATGTCAAACATGCCCTCCTATGAAAGCGGACCCGGTTTTTTTCAACGAAAGAAAGCATAAGAAAGATGACATGTAGTGTGTGGTATTAGAAATGTTTACTGTTCTAAGAGTATGAATTGAACTGTGGATACTATTCGTAGGTAACAGAATATGTTTAAATTGGATATATATGAATAACAATAATAAGAAGAACTTGTTTTCTGAAAGAATATTTATTTGACTGCTAACGTGATAATTTAAAAAAGAAAACGTGAATATAGGAGGTTTGCTATGCAGAAAATGAATAACTTTAGTTTAAAAGTGGAAAAAGGAATTGGTGTCCTGGCGATAGATATTCCAGGAGCTGTAATGAATACGTGGACCGAAGATGCTGTTACGGAGTTTCGATCATTTGTTGATGATGTTGTTAAACGTGATGATATCAATGGATTGATTTTTATTTCGGGTAAATCCAACAATTTTCATGCCGGGGCCAATCTTAATATGCTCGATGCAATGCATAATGAACGTGATGTTTATGATGGACTTGATATGTTTCAACAATCATTTAATAAGCTGGAGCAATTTTCAATTCCAACGGTTGCGGCTATAAATGGATATTGTCTTGGTGGAGGATTGGAGTTCGCGTTGGCTCTAACCGCCCGGATTGCCAAGGAATCACCGACTACCTGCATTGGACTGCCGGAATGCATGGTGGGAGTTTTTCCGGGTGGTGGTGGGACACAGCGTTTACCGAGACTGATCGGCTATGATGCGGTGGACATGATCCTTCGGGGTACAATCCTGCCAGCAGGGAAAGCCTTTGAAAAAGGTATTGTCGACAAACTGATTTCCGCCGACGCCGACCTGATTGTGGAGGCCAAGGCATTTATCAATGATTTGATCGATGGCTCGATTGAACTGAAGCGGCCTGTACAGGATTTCTCGCAGATCGATGTAATTGCCGAGATGGCCGAACAGGGTGTCCTAAAGACCACCAAGGGCAGGTATATTCCGGGTCCAATGCTGGCAATCAAAGCAATAAAAGATGGTGTGAAAGTTTCATTGGAAGAAGGTCTCGAGATTGAGAAAAAATGTTTTATCGAGTGTGTACTTTCAAATCAGGCCAAGGGAGGTATCAATACCTTTTTCCTCAAGAACATGAGCGACAAGCCCAGGGGAATGATGAGCAAGGGTTTCCAGCCCAAAGAGATCAAAAAGGCGGCTGTGCTGGGCCTGGGGACCATGGGCCGGGGCATTGTAATCGATATTCTCAGGCGTATGCAAATTCCGGTGGTGGCCAAGGATATTCCCGAAGCCCTTGAGCCCGGCGGGGAATTCATCCGCAAGATTCTTAACGGCATGGCAGAGAGAAAACGGCTGAAAACACCGGTAGACGATCTTATGGCACTGTTGACGGTTACGTCTGAATACACAGATGATTTCAAGGACGTCGACATCGTGGTGGAGGCTGTATTCGAGGAACCACAGGTAAAGAAGGATGTTTATGCAGAGCTGTGCGAGATTGTCCCGGAAGATTGTGTGCTGGCCAGTAATACCTCGTCAATCCCGATCACTGAACTGGCCGGAGATGTTAAGAATCCGGAGAGGTTTATCGGCTGCCACTTTTTCTCCCCTGTTTGGCGCATGGAACTGCTGGAGGTTATCCGGGGAGAGAAAACCAGCAGGGATACGATTGACAATCTGCTGAATTTTGCAGCCGGTATTCGGAAACGACCCATTGTATGCTGCGATAATCCCGGGTTTGTTGTCAACGCCATTCTTTTTCCAATGCTGCAGAGTGCCTTTGACCTTTTGGAAAGGGGTATATCGATAGAACAGCTCGATAAGGCTATGAAATCGTTTGGCATGCCGGTTGGCCCGGTCAGGCTTTTGGATGAAGTAGGAATTGACATTCCTTATAATGCCATGAAAGCCAACGATATGAAGATACATGATACCTTTGAAAATGTAATCCGTGATGGTCGATTTGGTTTGAAAAAAAGTGGCAAAGGCTTTTTCCTAGAAGACGGCAGTGTCGATCCGGAGGTGTTGCCGTTGATTACAATCAGGGAAAAACAGGAGATGAACGATACAGATATCCAGGATGTTCTTTTCATCTCGATGGTGAAGACTGCCAAGGATCTGCTCGACCGGAAAATCGTGGAGGATCCGCGTTACATTGATATCGGTATGATCTGGGGCACAGGGTTTCCTCCTGACAAGGGCGGACCAATTAAGTGGGCCGACCTGACCGGCAAGAGTGATAAACTGTACGGGAAAACATTCTATTAATTAATACAATTCATTAGTTGAAAATAAACGGCCTGGACATTTCATCCAGGCCTCTAATTATTTTTGAGGTGACCTGTTATAAAAATATAAACCAATAATTTATATTAATTAGGAGGGGTTGTGAACGTAAAAAATTTGTTTGATTTGAATGGGAAAATTGCAGTCGTAACTGGAGGTGGTAGAGGTTTAGGTGCATTTATCGCGACTGGCTTGGCAGAAGCAGGAGCAGATGTTGTTGTAGCTTCAAGGAAGCTTGAAAATTGCAAAGATGTTGCCGGGAAACTGGAAAATCTCGGAGCGAAGTCTTTTGCAATTAAGTGTGATATGGCAGTCAAAAAGGATATTGAAAATCTGGTGGATAAAACCATACTGAATTTTGGAACAATAAATATCCTTATAAATAACGCTGGCATTACCTGGGGTGCTCCAACTCTTGAATATCCTATTGAAAAATGGGAAAAGGTGTTTGACGTGAATGTAAAAGGTGTATGGATTTTGTCTCAAATTGTCTCGAATATAATGAAAGAAAATGGGGGAGGGAAAATCATAAACATTTCTTCAGTGGCTGGTTTCAGAGGAACCCCGGAGGAATCTCATCCAGCTATTGCTTATAACTCTTCAAAGGCTGCAATAAATGTATTAACAATGAATCTGGCAGTAAAACTTGCGAGATACAAAATTAATGTCAATGCACTTGCACCATCTTTTTTCCGCACTGACATGGCCAAGCATTTGCTTAATCCTGAAATGAAGCCGTTACTAGAGGCGACTTTAGCAGCAGTTCCTCTGGGCAAGTTGGGGGAAGAAAACGATATAAAAGCAGCCGCTGTCTTTTTAGCATCGAAAGCCTCTGATTTTATCACCGGAACAATTCTGCCGGTGGATGGTGGTCAACTTGCAATGTAAGGTTAAGGCATAGATGCGTGGAGATTGTATTTGTAAAATGATCTGACGAAGAAATGATATTGAACGATACTGATTTGATCCCAGCTATTCTAGATTAATGATGGAATCACTGTTGTCAAAAAATAACTCTGAGTGCTGATTTGGGACAAGATTCGATTTCAGGAGTGGGTAGAGGGCAGTATGCCGGTAACCCAGATGTCGAACAACACAGGCGGGATATACGAGAGGTTCTGGCCCTGGTGCAACTTCCAGGACGAAACGGATTTTATGTGATCCGGGATTCTATGACATTAACTTTATCAAGTACTTGGAATTCCAGGGTTGTCAACGGGCGTATGAAAGTTTACCAAAAATGGGCGTGAAAAGTTTACCACTCTAAGCGATAGAATCATGAGATTTGACACCCTCTTTTGAGATTTTACCCCTGAGGCGGAAGCTGTTGCCTCTGATATTGATCACGGCGCTGTGGTGCAGCAGGCGATCAAGGATAGCCGTGACGACGACCTGGTCGTGGAAGAGTTCGGTCCAGTCGGTAAATGCCTTTTTGGAAGTAAGAATGGTGCTGGCCTTCTCATACCGGTTAGCCACGAACCGGAAAAAAAGATTACACTCCTGCCGGTCAATGGTGGTGTACCCAACCTCATCCACGACTACCAGGGGCGATTTGTAATAGCTTCGTCCTCTCCCGGAACGACCCGCTTCGTGGTCTTTTTTGAGCTTTTTGATCAGGTCCTCCATGGTGGTAAAGTATATGCTGAGCCCAGCCTGACAGGCCTTTACCGCAAGAGCCACGGCAAGATGGGTCTTACCCACTCCAGGAGGCCCCAGGAAGATCACGTTCCCCTTCTGACGGATAAAGGTCAGATCGAATAATGACATGACCTTTTGCCGGTCAAGGCCAGGCTGGAAGGTAAAATCAAACTCGTCAATTGACTTGATGAAGGGCAAGCCTGAAATCTTGAGCGTCGTTTCCTCTCGTCTCTGTTCTTTCTTTGCCACTTCCTCCTCGAGAAGATCATCGAGAAAGGAGAGATGGCTTTTCCCCTGTTCCTCTGCCGTGTGGATTACTCCTCCAAGAATCTCCCGGATCCTTGGCAGCCTCAATCGTGTGAGGTTGGCCTCTATCCTGTCGAACACCAACGTATCACTCATACATCGCACCCAACTGCATGGTCGTAAACAGATACCGGTCGTATCTCCACGTCCATGTCATATCGGGGCCGCACCGGAGAGATGGTCAGTTTCGCCCGGCCCTTTGTTGGCCTGGTGTGATGGTATTTACGGGCATTCATTGCCCGGTCTTTTCCCAAGTTCTCATAGAAGCGTTTCTTCTGTATCAGGAGACCTTTCCCTGAAAGTATCTCGTAGGTGACGACTAGCCGGTTGTCGGAAAACACCCGCATGGTTTTGTCCTTTACCCGCAAGACAATCTCTTTTCCCACCAGGGTATGTGCAACAACATAGCTGTTGCCTTCAAATCGCACCGTGCAATCCTTGTGCACATTCCGATATACACGGTACGAAGTATCGAACTGCTGCACAGGCAGAGACTGCAGGTATAGCGGCTCACGTTCGAATCTCAATGATACAACCTCATGGGTCGTGCCATGCACACGCTCATCCTTTGCCTTCAGCCATGCAGCAAGGTCACGGTTTGCCGTTTCCAGGCAGGTAAACCCATATCCTCTCCAGAATCCCTCCCGGATGAAAGAATATGGCCTCTCCACTTTTCACTTTACCCAGGCGGCGTAGGCCGGTGCCACCTTCGGCTTGAACCCGTAATGTAGAGCAAAACCCTTGAGGGTATCATTGAACTTGCTCTTGCCGGTCACCTTCCCGATATAGACATTCCTCATCCGGTCGTAGAGGATTTCCTCGAGAACTCCCCCGAAGTGGGCAAATGCCCGGATATGGCAATCAAGAAAGGTGGGCATGTCACAGTGCTCAATCAGCTCCCCATAGATATTCCGTGAATATCCCAGGATCATGGAGAACAGATAGTACTTTCCGATCGATCCATCATCACGGATCACCTGGAATTCTCCGAAGTCCACCTGTGCCTGGCATCCCGGTTCACTCTCGAACCGTATGTAGGCAATACGCCCGGACTCCTCTTTGATCTCCCGAACCTTGCGTTTTACAAGATCATAGCTGCCGGTATACCCAAGCGGACTGATATGGTCATATATCCAGGTCTCCTTGTATTCAGAATCATCGTTCAGCCATGCTTTGATGTTCCCCTCGTACGGGTCAAGCTTGCTCTCCCTCGTAACTGAACGCCGCCCATGCTCACATGCCGTAGGGTCTTCAAGGTACTTCTTCACCGTCGGCCGGGAAATCCCCAATCGCCTGGCGATCTGCCTC
>JAFGPZ010000218.1 GCA_016935935.1 Deltaproteobacteria bacterium | reverse complement strand
CGGGGTTTTGTCGTGGACAAAAACCACCCCAACTGCGTAGCCGGCAGAAAACGGCCCTTTCATACGATTATTCCCGGATTTGTGACCAAGGGTGGTAATCCGCTGATGAGTTTTGGCGTAATGGGGGCGCATATGCAGGCCCAGGGGCATGTGCAGATGATTGTGCGCATCTTTGATTATCTGCAGAATCCACAGGCCGCCTGCGATGCACCTCGATGGTATGTGAGTGAAGACTTTTGCATAGCCTTGGAGAGGGGATTTCCAGATGCCGTCATTGAAAGCTTGAAAAAACGCGGCCACAAGTTTATGAAAAATACCAATGTTTATCTTTTTGGTGGTGGCCAGATGATTTACAGGTTGGAAGACTGCTATTGCGCCGCCTCCGACCCGAGAAAGGACGGACAGGCTGTAGGTTTTTAAACCATTTCCTGAAGTATTTATATACATGTTCAATTGGGAATTCCAAATAAATGTATGGCGGCTATCCTTCAACTTTACCCGGCAGTGGTTAAATATGGAACCGCATGTTCTTCTTAAGAATTAGGGCGATAGGCACTATGGAATTTTACATTTTCCTTGACAGAGGACTTTTTTTGTCCTTATGGTGGGAAGCAGGATATATAGCTGTGAGTTGGCGCCTCGTGTCTCTGCAAGGGGCGTAAAATATATTGAGGAGGTTAAGTAGATGGCTGGAACAGCGAAAGAGATTTTTGAAGGGTTCAAAGATAAATTGAAGGCAAATCCGGAGGTGGGATCGTCGATTAACGCAGTTGTGCAGTTTGTCATAAATGGAGAAGGGGGAGGATCCTGGGCCATCGACCTTACAAAGCAACCAGGTGAGATAATCGAAGGCGTAAGTGACGGCGCGGCATGCACACTGACCATGGATGCTGAAAACTTCGTCGCAATGATGAATAAAGAGGCGAACCCGATGACACTGTTTATGTCGGGAAAACTCAAGGTTGGCGGAGATATGTCAATTTCTATGAAACTTCAGAGTATCCTTGATATGTAGTGGGAATGGGTGTGTTTTTTATAGCGTAATATTGCCGTTAAAGAAGTGTAATCCTATGTCATAAGAGAAGGCCGACTGTCGAATAGACTGCCGGCCTTCTTGATGTCTAAACTATTGCTGTTGCCGTGTAAGGGTTACTCTTTCATTTGGAATTCTTTAAGACTGCGAAATCCTGCATCGCGCGTTCTGGATTACATTCCGGATTGACGCTACTCTACAATACTATAGCAATATCGACGATCTCGAATTCCCTTACGCCTCCTGGAGTTTTGACCTTGACTGTATCACCCGCCTCTTTCCCTATTAGAGCCCTGCCGATGGGTGATGTTACTGAGATTTTCTTCTCGTTTATGTCGGATTCAAAGGGACCCACGAGCTGATATCTGGTTACCTCATTCGTTTTTATGTCTTCAATTGTTACCGTTGTGCCAAAGACAATTTTATCATCAGTCAGATTTTTTAGATCTACAATAGTCGAATTGGCAAGGTTGTTCTCAATCTCCTGTATTTTCCCCTGAATAAATGACTGCCGCTCTTTTGCCGCAGTGTATTCGGCATTTTCGGAGATATCGCCGTGGGCCCGTGCCTCTTCGATTTCCCTTATATTTTCGGGTGCTTCAACCGTCTTGAGGTGTTGAAGATCTGTTTTAAGTTTTTCATATCCTCTTTTTGTAATAGGTGTTCTGCTCATTAAGCCTTCTCCAAGACAGACAGTGTGTCTGTTATAAATTATATTACTGTTTTATTTTGTGAATTGTTTCCTACATCATCAGTACCACTCTATCGATTTCTTCTTCCGTTGTCAATCCGCCTGTTGGGAGTCGCAATGTGCCTCTGGCATTTTCAACGGCTCTCTTGGCCACAAAGCCATGCTCGTAGAGACTGAACGGGTTTTCGAAATGCTCCTTAAGGTAAGGAATCATGGCATCTGCGATTTCACCACCAACAGGTGTAGTTGCTTATAATCAAGATATACGGGTTTCATTTGTATCGCTTTCCTCGGCTTGTGTCATTGATGGTAGCATGTAATTCCTGGAAGCATAACAGACTTTAGAAGTCTTTCACATTAAAATTCCTGGTGTCACCAGCTGCAGGCATAGATTTTAATAGAATCCTTTAGAACTGGCACTGTCTTGTCACGCAATTCTGTATATGATAGCGTTCCTTTAATTCCCATGAATCCCTAAACATTGCTTTTATTGGTGCAGTGCCGGTGATGTATGGAAAGTGGTTTTGAACTTAACAGCGAGTGCATTTCCCCCTGCCTGTGGGGGGTTAGCGAGCGAATACAAAATAAACATACTCTCTGAAGGTCGGAGATTCCCCGTAAGTTGTTGCAGGGAGCTTCAATTAAAAGTTTAATGGGTAAAGATTTTTTAGCGAGGATTGCTATGACTGAGATTAAGACTCACAAGAAAATCAGCAGGGAACTTTGCGGAGTTCCTCTGGAGACGGAGGTTGATTTTAGCCGTGTGGAACTCACCGCTACCAGCGATATGATCGTTGATGAAAGGGGACTTATCCATGGTGGATTTATCTTTGGACTTGCAGACCATGCCGCCATGATAGCTGTCAATGATCCCACCGTAGTACTTGCATCGGCGAATATAAAATTTATGAAACCGGTAAGGGTTGGAGACAGACTTGAGGCGCAAGCGGTGGTTCAGAATTTCGGTAAAAGAAAACAGACCGTATGTGTTACTGTAAAAAGAGGCGAAATAGAGGTATGTACGGGAGAGTTCATCTGTGCCATTCTCGATCAGCATGTATTGGACATATAGTATTTACTCTGATTATGACCATGGCGGGGGTGGATTTCCGATTTGCTGAGTCGCAGGGTACTTCCCACAACTTTCGCCGAGAGCTTCAATGAAAGTCCTTTGTCTTGATTATAAGGTGGGGGAACATTGTACCTTATTTTACAGCTTTATTTCCATATCCTGACTGACAGCGAAACACTGGAGGGGAGATTTTTCGCTGGCAATTATTTTTTTACATTCGGCAACGATTTGATCTACATCTTCATCACATCTGTCTTGATTGTGGTGAAATAGTCCGAACTGTTCAACTCCCGCTTCCATTGCAAGCCTGAGCGCATCAGTGTATCGGCTGTGACCCCAACCTTTCGTCTGATTGTAGTCATGTTCTGTGTACTCCGCATCATGGACCAGTAGTGTTGCGCCCTTCGCGAATTCAAGGTAATCAGCGTATTCGAGACCACCAGGATGTTTGAATGTGAGTTCATTGTCGGTAAGGAAAACAAAACTCTTATTGCCTTCAATGAATTTATAACCATTACCCCAGTTCGGATGACTCAGCGAGATGGGGATTATTTTCATGGAAGCTATTGAAAAGGTTGACTCACAGGCCGACTCGTATGTTATGTCTGCCCTCAAATCTTCATAATCAACGGGGAAATTAGGTGAAGTCATTACGCGAGATATCATTTCTTTGATGGATGCCTGTGCGAAGGCACATCCGTGCATTACGAGGCGTGTTTTGCTTTTGTACAGGGGTTTGAAGAAAGGGAACCCCATCAGGTGATCCCAGTGGGCATGGGTGAATACCATGTTGTATTGGTAGCGGTTATTGGCTATAAGGCTGTTCCCCAGCCTTCGAATACCGGAACCTGCGTCGACAATGATGATATCATCGTCCTTTGTTCTTATTTCGATACAGGTGGTGTCACCACCATACTTGATGTATTCTTTTCCCGAAACAGGAATCGAACCTCTGGACCCCCAGCATCTGAAGATCATATCCTATCTCCTCTGTCTTTACTCACCCGTATTGTTCACTTATCCAGGATTGATACTCTCCGTTTCTTATTCGTTTCACCCAATCCACGTTTTCCAAGTACCACGAGACGGTTTTTTTCATTCCCGACTCGAAAGATTCCAGTGGAGACCAGTTAAGCTCTGTCTTAAGCTTTGTGAAGTCTATGGCATATCTCCGGTCATGACCAGGACGGTCTTTTACAAAGGTGATAAGTTCTCTGCGCGATCGACTACCTTTAATAACGGGAATGGCGTCGAGAATGTCGCAGATCATCTCGACAATTCTGATGTTTTCAATTTCCATATCCCCGCCGATGTTATATGTTTCACCCCTCTTGCCTGATTTCATTATCGCCCAAATCGCATCGCAGTGATCCTCCACATAGAGCCAGTCTCGAATATGTTTACCGTCTCCATAGACAGGCAGCTTTTCCCAGTTTGTCGCGTTTAGTATAATTAGCGGTATCAGCTTTTCAGGGAATTGATAGGGGCCGTAATTATTGGAACAGTTGGATATTGTGGTTGGGAGTCCATACGTCTTGTTGTACGCTCTGACCAGGTGATCCGAAGAAGCCTTGGAAGCGGAATAAGGACTGTTTGGCCTGTAAGGCGTTGTTTCTGTGAATAGTCCTTTTTGACCAAGGCTCCCGTACACCTCATCGGTGCTTATGTGGTGGAAAAGGACAAATGTATCTAAGTTGAGTCGACCCAGTTCGAGAAGGTTAAATGTTCCGATTATGTTTGTATTTATAAAGGCATCGGGTCTTTTTATTGATCTGTCTACGTGGGATTCCGCGGCAAAGTGGCAGATGGAGTCGCAATGATAATCGGAAAATATCTTTTCCATAATAGCAAAGTCACAAATATCTGCCCTTTCAAAAAAATACCGTTCAGGGTATTCCTCCTTTACACCCTTCAGGTTATCTGGATTGCCAGCATAGGTAAGTGTATCTACGTTTATAACCCTTCCGTGGAAATCATCTCGTCTCAGGAGATACTGAATAAAGTTGCTTCCAATAAAGCCGCAACCGCCTGTTACAAAGAGATTTTTCATGCGCAACCGCACCTTCTTCCAGATTTACCGCGAAGCAGGCCCCTTTGTACTCAAAATTCTAAACCGTGTCAATTAAATATTGCAATAAGTATTGCAATATTGACAATAGAGAGATCTTTCTTCTATACTTGAGTAAAACATGAGAATGCACGTCCAGTCTGTTTGTTTAAGCTTTTTACATTGAGATTCGTTGGATGTAATCATCATTTGCTTAAATAACCTTAAACTGTTACTTTTTGCAAAGGAAAATTAAGGGGAAGGGCGAAAAGATGTCTTTTGATGAACTGATTCGAACAAACTCGAAGCCGATGAAAATCATTTCTTCCGGAGCGGTAAAGAGGGGGGCACCCAAAAGCGCAATCAAGGCAATTCTCTTTGATATTTATGGAACTTTATTTATAAGCAGGGCAGGGGATATCAGTATTGCCAGGCAGGAATCTGGGGATAGCAGGTCTGAGATAGCCGATTTGCTCGCAAGATATAATATCGAGCAGGAGCCATCTGTATTTATAGAGCAATTCTTCAGCGTAATCGAACGCACCAGAGATGAACTCATAAGCGCGGGGATAGACTACCCGGAAGTGGACATTGAAAAGATATGGAAGATGATAACGGGCTTTGAAGATATTGAGATGGTCCGGAGGTTTGCCATTGAATATGAACTGGCCGTGAATCCTGTCTATCCCATGCCAAAAGCTGAAGAACTGTTATCTTTCTGCAAGGGGAAAAGGATCCCCATGGGAATCGTATCGAACGCGCAGTTTTATACCCTTGACATCTTTTCATCGTTAATGGGCGGAAGCATGCAGGACTTGGGATTTTCAAGCGACCTGTTATTCTTTTCCTATGTATACGGGTACTGTAAACCGTCGCTTTTTTTATTTGAAATGGCCACCAAGGCGCTTGGGAAAAAAAACATTTCGGTAAAACATGCCCTCTTTGTCGGGAACGATATGATGAAGGATATATATCCGGCACAAAAGATGGGATTTCAGACTGCCCTTTTTGCCGGTGACAAGAGATCACTGAACATGAGAGAAGGTAATGAAATGATTCGGGCAGTGTCGCCAGACATGATAGTAACTGACCTTTCTCAAATCATGGACGTTCTTGGTGGACAGTAATCATGTTTTGATGATGTTTCGATATGAAGGTATCAGTTCTTCAATTATAGTCACATTTGACTGAAAATTGTGTGCTTTTCCCCGCAATTGTTTTAGGGATTCTATTATCATCTTCTAGTTTCCTTTACCTTGACATCCCATAAGTCGTGTAGTACTTTCCCATCTCGTAATGTGTGGAGCATATTTTTAATGTAAGCAGCTACGGTTTATTCCAGACCAACGCCTGACATAAAGAGAAGAATTAACCATTGAAAATGGCTTGACGGTTTTTTGATTCCCTCTTTTTTGTAAGCAGACAGGAGGCTGTAGATGGTCGTGATAAACTGAGCCAAAAATGATCGTTTAAAAGTGAGCCACTTTGAGGGTGGAGATACTCAGATAAGAGGTTAT
>JAFGPZ010000217.1 GCA_016935935.1 Deltaproteobacteria bacterium | reverse complement strand
GGGGAGATACGGTTATACTGCCCGGAGATCATGTCATTCTTGTTACTCTGCGGTCGATGATTCGCGAAGTAGAAAAAATCGTTACAGTCAGACCAGATTACTTTTAATGAATGTTCGAAATATTTTCTACATATCAGGGACCCTGCTTTTTTTCCTTGGCGTTGCCATGGTTTTCCCTTTATGCTGCTCCATCTACTACGGTGACGGGGATTTTGGGGCATTACTTTTTTCTATTGCCATCACATGTATTACCGGTGCGTTTTTCTATCTTTTATTCAGGCCTGCCGACGGAATAATTGCCTTAAAGCACAAGGAAGGATTCCTCATAGTAGCTCTTGGATGGATCCTGACCAGCACATTCGGATCTTTGCCATATCTCTTTCAGGGAGTTCTTACCACATTCACTGATGCCTTCTTTGAGTCGATGTCAGGATTCACCACCACAGGGGCAACGGTACTCACCAACATCGAAAGTATCCCCAGGGGTATTCTTTTCTGGCGTTCTCTTACTCAATGGCTGGGAGGGATGGGGATTATCGTGCTTTCCATCGCCATCTTCCCGCTACTCGGTGTGGGCGGTATGCAGCTTTACAAGGCGGAACTCCCCACCCCCGTAAAAGACAAGTTAACCCCTCGAGTGAGAGAAACTGCCCGTACACTTTGGATTGTCTATATCATTATCTCCACATTGGAGTTTATTTTGCTCCTTTTCGGAGGAATGGATGTTTTTAACGCCCTGTGCCATACCTTCACCACCATGGCAACGGGGGGCTTCTCTACCGGAGATGCGAGTATAGGCGGTTTCCACAGCGCCTACATAGATATCGTCGTTACAATCTTCATGCTCATTGCCGGGATAAACTTCACTCTCCATTACGGACTTCTGGCGGGAAGATTAAAACCCATAATAAGAAACAGTGAGCTGCGTTTCTATCTGGGAATTGTTATAGGCGCCGTCATACTTGTCACGCTTAGCCTGAGATTCAATGTCTTTGACGATACGGGAACATCTCTCAGATACGCATCCTTCCAGGTAGTTTCAATTGTTACGACTACGGGATATGCTACGGCAAATTTTAATGAGTGGCCCGCCCTTTCAAAAATCATTCTCCTCCTCTTGATGTTTATCGGGGCATCGGCAGGGTCCACGGGCGGAGGCATAAAATGTCTGAGAATTCTGCTCATCCTTAAACAGAGCTACATGGAACTCTACAGACTGATACATCCGCATGCCATTAAGGCTATCAAACTCAATTCGAAACCTGTTTCTTGGAACGTTATGGGGAGTATCTGGGGGTTTTTCGTTCTCTATCTGGCCATGGCCATGTCGGCATCCGTCGTTCTTTCCATGCTGGGTCTGGATTTAATGACGGCCTTTTCTGCCGTAGCCGCAACAATAGGAAATGTAGGTCCCGGTTTCGGAGCAGTCGGCGCTTCCTCAACGTATAGTGAAATTCCTTTTTTTGGAAAGTGGGTGCTTTCATTCTGCATGCTTGCGGGGAGACTCGAGATTTACACGGTAATAGTTTTGCTTGTCCCCGAATTCTGGAAAAAATAAGAGGAGTAACCGGGGCAATTGACCTTACCTTGAATCGGCGCCTCGATATCCTCCATCTCACCGATGGGATCCTCTTTGTGCACAATTACTTATCTCCATGTTTTCATCAGGAACAGGAGGAGGAGTCCAAATATTTCGAGACGTCCCAGCAGCATATCTCCCGTCAGAATCCACTTGGCCAGTTCCGGTATCTGACTGAAATTACTAACGGAGCCAACGGAGCCGAAACCAGGGCCCACGTTCCCCATCGTTGCGGCCGCAGCGGAGAAAGCGGTCATAATATCGAGCCCAAGGCCGCTTATGATGAGGGCAGAAACGAATACAATGAAGAGATACAGCAATATATAAACGATACTCGCTTCGATGGTATCATCTTCAACAGTCACATTGTCAACCTTGACCTTGACGACGGCGTTTGCGTGTTGCACCTTCTTGATCCGTTTCCATAGCGCCTGCCAGAATAAAACTATCCTATCTACCTTTATGCCGCCCGATGTCGATGCACTGCACGCGCATTGGAGGGTAAAGAAGATGATCAGGAGCTTTGAAAAGGGCGGCCACAGATTTGAGTCAGTCGTTGCGAATCCAGTCGAGGTTCCGATTGAAATCAGTTGGAATGATGCGTATCGAAAAGCATCAAACCAGTCCGTATAAACGGATCCGTGAAGGTTAACCGCTGACGCGATGACACCGGCCAGAATGGCGATCAAATAATAGCGCACGACCGTTGATCTTAATAAGACCAGTATCTTCCCCGATACGGTAAGAAAAAGAAGACCGAAATTAATTCCCGAAAGGAGCATAAAGATCATAATGACAACTTCGACAGCCAGACTGTTGTAATAGGCTATGCTGATGTTTTTCGGTGAAAACCCCCCCGTGGCGATGGTTGCAAAGGAGTGGGTTATGGCGTCGAAGAGATTCATGCCGCAGAGCATCAGGGCGATAATCTCCAACAGAGTAAGGCCTGCATAGATCATCATGATAATATGCAATGTCTTTTGCGTCCGGTAGCGGAAATTTGCCATAGCAATCGGCGACATCTCTGCTCTGTAGAGAATCATTCCGACCTTTCCTATAGACGGCAAAACAGAGAGAGCAAAGACAATGATTCCTACACCACCGATCCAGTGGGTGGCGGAACGCCAGAAG
>JAFGPZ010000216.1 GCA_016935935.1 Deltaproteobacteria bacterium | reverse complement strand
GACTATATACTTAAAAACGGAGTCGGCAAGGTTCACGTGATATCGGGAGATGGGAACCGGATTACAGGGAATCGATTACTTGCGTTGGTGAAAAAGGGGATCCGTTTAGATGCCATTTTGGATAAAGTGGAAAGAGGTGGAAAAAACAGGGAAGTTGTTCGACTGCTGGCCGGGGATCCAATTTTTTCAGTGGACGACTTTAAAGATGATTCCATACTTGCAAGGATTGGAAAGAGGATAAGTAAGGCCATAGGTTCTGAAATGACGACAGTGAGGACATCGGAAGATTTGGAACATGGAGGATACAAACTTTTTTTTGATATTATAACGAATGGATACAGTCATACGACATGGATAGATAAAGAAATATTCAACCTGCCTAAATTTGCCGAGGCAAGGACACTGACCGATCAATTAAGTTCCTTGGGAGAAGCGCCATACACAGTTGAAATAAACGGGACTGGCAAGGAAAAAGAATCTCAACAGTTTGAAGATATGAAATCCTTAATAGCCCGCATTGTGCAGATTGGTAAAAAAGGCGTCTCAATCCAGCGATATAAGGGGTTAGGTGAGATGAACCCTGAACAGTTGTGGGAAACCACCATGAACCCGGAAAAGAGGATGCTTCTCCAGGTCCGTATAGAAGATGCGGTACTCGCAGATGAGATTTTTACAACCCTTATGGGGGATCAGGTTGAACCGAGGCGGGATTTTATTTTTGCAAATGCTTTGAAGGTATCAAACTTGGATATTTAGCAGACATCTTTGCCGAGTGGCATATCTGAAATTCTTACCATAAATCACAATAGATGCAGTCGTGACGACGGTGTTAGTGAGCAAGACTAGTTTGTTAAAAACCATATGCTGTATCATTAGGTGTGTATTTTAACTTTAAGAAGATTGCAGCAGGAGGATTAAAGTTCATGAATCAGGTACATAGGCGACAATTGCCCGTCAGTATAGAAAGTGAGATGAAGAAATCTTATATAGATTATGCGATGAGCGTGATTGTAGGTCGCGCCATACCAGACGTTAGAGACGGGTTAAAACCGGTACATCGCAGAGCAATTTTCGCAATGTCTGAACTTGGAAACCGATGGAATAAATCATACAAGAAATCTGCAAGAGTAGTTGGTGATATTATTGGTAAATATCATCCCCACGGCGATTCCGCTTCCTACGATACGATTGTAAGGATGGCCCAGGATTTTTCAATGCGATACCCTCTCGTAGATGGTCAGGGAAACTTTGGGTCCTTAGATGGTGATCCGCCCGCCGCTATGAGATATACAGAGATCAGAATGGCAAGGATTACTGAAGAACTGGTTGCCGATCTGGAAAAAGATACGGTGGATTTTGTCCCGAATTATGATGATTCCCTTATGGAACCGACCGTATTTCCCGCCAAGATACCACTGCTTCTTTTGAACGGAACGTCTGGAATAGCCGTCGGTGTTACGAGCAATATACCGCCTCACAACCTCAGAGAAATTGTTGACGGTACGATTGCATTGATAAGAAATCCTGAACTTTCGACAGAAGATCTTATGAAAATAATAAAGGGTCCCGATTTTCCGACGGCGGGGTTCATCAATGGCCGGGAGGGAATCATAAACGCCTATAAAACAGGCAGGGGGATCATCAGGATCAGGGCCAAGGCCATGATCGAAAGAAACGAGCGAAGTGACAGAGAGAGTATAGTTGTCACAGAAATCCCCTACATGGTTAACAAGGCCAGTCTCATCGAAAAGATATCTCAACTGGTTAAGGAAAAAAAGATCGGTGGTATTTCTGATTTAAGGGATGAATCTGACAGAGAAGGCATAAGAGTTGTAATTGATCTGAAAAAAGATGAAATGTCAGGAGTAATCCTCAACCAGCTTTACAAACACACACAAATGGAATCCACATTCGGTATTATAATGCTTGCAATCGATAATGGACAGCCCCGCGTGTTTAATCTTTCCGAAATGCTGTTACGATTTATCGACTTCAGAAAAAAGGTTATAACAAGAAGGACAGTGTTTGAACTTGCCAGGGCAAGAGAGAGGATGCATATCCTGGCAGGACTTATAATTGCTCTCGACAATATAGATGCCATCATTACAGTCATAAAATCATCAGACAATGCCTCCGAGGCGGCAGAAGAGCTGTCAAAAAGATTTGGTCTCACTTCGGCACAGACAAAGGCGATTTTAGAGATGAGATTACAGAGGCTGACAGGTCTGGAACGTGACAAAATACGGGAAGAGCATTGGGATGTTGCTACGCTGGTTTCGACACTGGAGGGCATACTGTCCGATCCACAGAAGGTGCTTGATATTATTATTGATGAAATGAATGACATAAAAGAAAGGTATGGAGACGATCGAAGAACAGAAATTGTAGTGGACAGTGAAGATATTGATATAGAAGACATGATAGTTGAAGAGGATATGGCTATTACTATCACTCACCAGGGATATATCAAAAGAAACCCCGTGAGCCTCTATAGAAGTCAGCACCGTGGAGGCCGTGGAAAGATGGGAATGGGCACCAAGGAAGATGATTTTGTGGAAAAACTCTTCATAGCCTCTTCGCACAGCCACATTTTATTTTTTACCAATACGGGGAAGGTTCACTGGCTAAAGATATATCAAATCCCTCAAGGTGGAAGGGCGGCAAAAGGAAAGGCGATTGTCAATCTCATCGGAATATCCAGCAGTGAGCGCATTACAGCTGTGCTTCCAGTCGTTGAGTTTATACCCGGAAAGTTTGTTGTCATGGCCACAAAAAGTGGAATAATCAAAAAGACGGATATTGTGGCCTACTCGCATCCGCGTGTGGGAGGCATTATAGCGTTAACCCTTGACGAAGGTGACGAATTAATCGATGTACGTCAAACAGACGGGGACCAGCACATACTGCTGGGAACCCGGATGGGTAAGGCTATACGGTTTCATGAGAAGTCGGTCAGAACGACAGGCAGGACGTCAAGAGGTGTAACCGGTATACGTATGGCAAAGGGTGACGAAGTGGTAGGAATGGAAATATTAAGCGACGGTAATTCCATCCTCACTGTTTCTGAAAAAGGATTCGGAAAGAGAACTAATATAGGTGAGTATAGGATTCAGGCAAGAGGAGGGAAAGGTATTATTAACATCAAGACAACAGAACGCATAGGAATGGTTACTCGCGTCCTTCAGGTTGTTGGCAATGAAGATATTATGCTTATAAGCAACACCGGTAAAATAATCAGATTGGGAGTTGATGAGGTTCCACTTTTGCACCGGAGTACACAGGGTGTAAAGCTCATAGAACTTGATAAGAATGAATCTTTTGTAGGACTAGCAAGTGCGGAACGGATGGAGGAGGAGCAGGGAGTTGGCACAAATGCATCGGAGCACAGCGGAGAAGGCTATGAAGCGCAAGGTGATATACCTGATGGAGAATCTGGAAGAGGCAATTCGTCTGGATATCAAGACTAATCGGGAGGCCGTAATAGATGAAGCTTTATGGTGTGGAATAAAACCAGGGATGAGCATTCTTGACGCGGGGTGCGGACCAGGAAAGACAACCGCAATTCTCTCGGAGATGGTACAACCGCATGGAAGCGTAGTAGGCGTGGATTATGCCGAAGAAAGAATTAAATACGCCAGGGAACATTATGCCCGGGGGGACAATACAACTTTTCATGTTTGTGATTTGAGAGATAAACTCCAAGACATGGGGCCTTTTGATGTTATCTGGGTACGTTTCGTTTTGGAGTATAATCGCTCGGAAAGCCTCGATATTGTTAGTAATCTGACGGAGTGTCTGAAGCCGGAGGGATTGCTGTGCCTCCTTGACCTTGATTATAATTGTCTGAGTCACTATGAGATGACACCTCCCCTGGAGGGTCTTTTAAAAACAGTTATGGCAAGAATGGATGAAGAATTTGATTTTGACGCCTATGCGGGGCGAAAACTTTATTCATATTTATACGATCTTGGATACAGAGACATTTCAACGCATATGAAGGCGCATCATCTTATATATGGCGAGATTAGAGAGGAAGATGTCGTATTTAATTGGACAAAGAAAGTCGAGGTTGCGGGCAAAAAGCTCAGAAATGTATTTGATTCCTATCCAGGAGGATATACACAGGTAGTTGCTGATTTTAAACAATTTCTTCTCGATCCAAGGCGATTTACATATACTCCTTTGATATTGTGTAAGGGGGTGAAGCCGGTAGCTTGTAGTTGACGCATGAAAGAAGCTCAGTCTCCATTAATATTGAATGATTTTTCTTTCAGCAGCTTTATACAGCAATCAACGACTTCTGCGTCAAAAACGACGGCCCTCGATTGTGATATTTCTTGTAATGCACTTTCTAATCCCAGGGAAGGGCGGTAGGGTCTGTGGTTTGTCATGGCCTCCAATGTATCTGCAACGGCAATAATCTTTGATTCAAGCAGGATATTAGCGCCTGAAAGCCCCTGAGGATAACCTGAACCATCCAACCTTTCATGATGTTGGCGAACGATTTGCGCAACCGGCCCTGAAAAATCTATATTTTTAAGTATATTGTATCCTACCTCAGCATGGGTTTTAATCATGTCAAATTCCAACGTGCTTAATATTCCAGGCTTGTTGAGAATTTCGGCAGGAATATAAATTTTTCCAATATCATGTATCATGGCGGCCGTTCGAATGCTGTTAATAGTATCCTTTGGGAGAGCCATTTCTTCGGCAATTGCGCAAGCGAGAGTAGTGACCCGCCTTTGGTGTCCTGCGGTATAGGGATCTCGTGACTCAACGATTGATGACAATGCTCGAATGGTGCCTTCCAGCGCTGTTTGCAACTGATCCAGGTTTTCTTCAAGGGCTGTGACATCTTTCATGGTGCCGACAAGACCTATAAGATTACCCTGCGAGTCGAAATTGGGAGATCCGTTGAGGCTAAAGTGACGACGTGATCCGTCTTTGGCGAAGATCTTACGGGTGACATTCTTTACCGTTTCGCCCCTGTCTCGAATACGTTTGAATATTCTGATCATGTCAGCTTCGTCGTCTTTATGTATAAATTCTATAAAGTATCTTCCAATGATCTCAGTTTTCGTGTGACCTAATAACTGTTCCCACACGGGGTTGATATATGTGAACGCCCCATTGGCATCGAGCGTATAGATAATATCAGGAGAGTTTTCTCCCAGTGCCTTGAACCGTTCTTCACTTTCTCTGACTTTCTGATATGTTCTTGCGTTATTGATGGAAATGCCTATATGGGGAGCGATGCCCAGCAAAAGATTAAGGTCACTCTGGTTGAGCATTCGCGTGGAACGCACGTTGTCTACTGCCAGAATGCCCTCAGACCTTCCCTCATATACTATAGGGACGCAGATAAAGGATTTAATCCCCATGGCCTTAGCAATTTCAAAACTTTTTGTAGAGAAGGAGTTTTCAATCTCTTTGAGGTTATTGACCAGGAAGGGCCTCTGTTGTTTGAAGGCCAGCACAAAATGTCCTTTCGATTCAGGGTTGTCAAGATGAAAAGACAGACCCTTGGCAAGATTCTCCTTTGTCTGTTCATAGCCGTATGCCTCTTTATAAATAAGGTGGGTTCGTTCTGTATTGGCAAGCATGATAATACCACGGTCAAAATCCAGGCATTCTTCAATGGCTTTCATTATGTGGCTGATAAGGCTATCTATGTCGAGTATGCTTGCAGAGGCCTGACCGATTTTCTGAATAAGAACGGCATTGTTGTAGGTTATATTAATCTGCTCCATCAGTCGTTTGGAGGCGTCCCCCATGCCGAGAAGCCTTGTTTCCTCTTCCTTTTTTTCAAGAGATGTTTGATGAAGCGATACGATGGCAATAGTCAGGAAACATAATGAAATAGGTAATATTGAGTGAGACAGAGGCAGCCTCAGCAGGAAAATAGGGCCCGCAATTATACTGAATAGTATAAGGGCGTTGCGTATCCTTTTCCATAAAACAGAGCGGTTCTGTTCCCATGATACAATATAATGGCACCTGTCACCGCCATTATGAAGGCATACAGGGTGCTGAATCGTTGCTAATTTGCCGGTAAATAACTTGGCTATTGCTTCCAGGATACCGATGCGATTTTGGCATTGGTAGGCCTTTTCCATAACACCGGGATTTGGAGTTGCAACGATGTCCAGTGTATTTGCGGCCAGGCTTTTGACTTGAATATGACAGCCGCGGCTAACATAATTATAGGCCCTTTCCAGTTTGGTATATGCCAGAGCAGGGGACAGAAAACCCAGCATGTATTGATTAAGAAAGGTGCTGCCAACGACAGAAAATGGTGTGTAACGTCCAACATCACGCGAAATATCGGGATTATGGGTTTTTTGAATTACGATTTCATTGAATCTGTCAACCTGATTTTGAGTAAGCCAGTGTCCTTCATCTGCAAGCTGATGAAGAGCTATGCCCGCATATTCCAAAAGGGGCATAAGATCTATATCCGGATAATGTTTCTTTAGGTATTCAGCGTAATTTTTTGTTAGTTTACTGCTATAGAGCGGAGTATCATTCATGTCATTCAACCCCTTTTCTTCCAACAGCGAATATTTCGCTTTCCGCACATCTGATTGTCCTACCCATAACATTGAACTGAACAGCGAGCGCATTCCCCGCTGCTTGCGGCGGGGTTAGCGAGCGAATATAAAACAAACAATTTCCTCAACAGTCGGAG
>JAFGPZ010000215.1 GCA_016935935.1 Deltaproteobacteria bacterium | reverse complement strand
TTTTACTGCGCATGCAGCCATAAAGAGAGGAATAAGAAGAATAGCTATACTTCGGTTGGTCATTTTATCGATCCTCTGTCAGAGTTCCATAATCATTGCGGTTTCATCGCAGTAATCGGGATACTTAGGACATTTGAAACAGTCAGACCAGATCTTTTCCGGAAGTTTTTCCTTTTCAGCCTCGCTGAATCCAAGACTCTCGAAAAAGTCCTTCTGATAGGTAAGAGCAAATATCCTGAAGAGATCCAGCGTTAATGCTTCAGACATACACGCTTCCACGAGGTTTCTCGCAATACCCCTTCTTCTGTATCCTTCCTTCACATATAGTGACCTCACTTCGGCAAGATTTTCCCAGAAGATATGAATTGCGCAGAACCCCAATATTGGGCCACGATCCTCTTCGAGATACACAAAAAAATCCCTCATATCGCTATAGAGCTTCATTAGAGACCGAGGGAGCATTTCACCTTTTCTTGCGGACTCATTTATTATCCTGTGTATCTCTTTTATATCACCGACTTTAGCTTTTCTCAGCATCTAGTACCCTACCTAACCCCAAAAAACGTGATATGTGATTTAACGACGACATCTTCTACCATTAAACCACAGAAGACAATGTCTTACTTAATTTTTATGTGCCCCTTCCAGCATTTCCATAGCATGTTCTCTCGTCTTTTCAGTTATATTCACTCCACCCAGCATTCTGGTAATCTCATCGATACGTTTGGCTTTGTCCAGAAGGGTTACCTCGGTGTTGGTTCGATCTCCCTCAACCTTCTTGGAAACCAGAAAATGGGCTTTTCCAAAACAGGCAATTTGAGGCAGGTGTGTTATGCATATTACCTGGTGGTCTTGTGCCACGTCCCGCAATTTTCTCCCTATCACCTCTGCAACGGCTCCCCCGATTCCACTGTCCACCTCATCAAATATAACGGTGCCTGTAGAACCTGTCCTGGCAAGGACCTTCTTCATAGCCAACATTATTCTGGAAAGTTCGCCTCCGGAGGCTATCCGGTTCAGGGGTTTCATTTCCTCTCCTACGTTTGTTGATAAATAGAATTCCGCCTCATCGATGCCCCGGGAGTGGATTTCCGGATTCGCCTCCCCGTCCCCGGCAGAATAAATAAAGCGGACTGCAAACTTCGTGTTTTCCATCCTCATTGAATGAATTTCCCTCTCTATTTCAGCCTCCAACCGCTCTGCCGCTTCACGTCTTTTCTGCGATAGGTTGCGCGCCTTGTGCAACAGTTCCTTTTTCAAGTCAGAAATTTCATTTGAAATTTGCCCTATCTCTTCTTCAAGTGACAATATGTCGTTCAGCTCTTCCTCTATCTTTTTTCTTTTATCCAAGACATTTCCGATAGAGCCGCCGTATTTTCGCTTGAGGCTTCCAAGCAGTTCCAGCCTTTCTTCAATTTCCGCAAGCCTGGCAGGGTTAAACTCCAGTTTCTTTCCATAATCCCTCAATGCGAAGGCCGTCTCTTCAAGATTATAGTACATGGAATCCAAGTCGACCCGGGACACCATTAATTCAGTATCGATATCCTTTATCTCCTTTACGCAACTGATAACTCGAGTAAATTGCTCAAGTATGGCGCCCTCTCTGACGTAGAGGATATCGTGTGACTCGTCGGCACACTCTCTCAATTTTTTCGCATTGATGACGATCTTCTTCTCTTCAAGCAGTGCCTGATCTTCACCGATTTCGGGGTTCCCCTCCTCTATCTCCTTTAACTGATATGCAAGCAATTCTTCTCTGGCATGCTTTTCCCTATTCTTTGATTCAAGCCCCTCGAGCCTCTTTTCCAGCGCCAAATACTTGCCATAACATACGGTAAATCCTTTGCGGTCGTGCAACAAATCTCCGAATTCATCGAGAATATCTATATGGTTATCAGATTTAAGAATAAACTGATGCTCATGTTGCCCACATATATTAAGCAGGTACTCACTTAACGAGGTAAGCATCCCCATTGTCGCAAGATTTCCATTTATGTATGCCTTGTTCTTGCCCGTTCTGGATACAACACGCTTTATGACAAGCTCGTCGCCCTCGTAAAACCCCATATCAGCAAGTTTTTCTTTTATCTTCTCTTTTCCTCTGATACCAAAGAGGGCCTCCACGTGGGCTGAATCTTCTGAAGTCCGTATCATATCGACCGACGCCCTGTCTCCAAGAAGGAGGCTTACGGCCCCGATAATAATGGATTTCCCCGCTCCCGTTTCTCCGGACATTACGGTTAGTCCACTGGGAAATGAGGTCTTAAGTTCATCAATAATGGCAAAATTTTTGATTCTAAGTTCTTCCAGCATGTCGATCTTTAAGATGATCCTCCCCACCCCAGCTTCGTTCGCAGCACTTCTAGATAACCTCGGAAAGGGGAATCGACAATATCTATGAAATATTGAGATTTTTTTATAGTAATTTCCTGGTCAGACTTCATAATATTCAAAACCTGCCCGTCCATCGCAACTTTGACCCCCTCCTCTTCATCCGTGAGTCTCACCTTTATAGTAGATTCAGGAGGGAGCACAATGGGTCTGTTTGTAAGGGTATGGGGACATATGGGGTTAATGATAATTGAATCGTTTTCGGGAAAAACTATGGGGCCTCCCGCAGACATCGAATAAGCAGTTGAACCTGTAGGTGTAGATATGATCAGCCCGTCGGCTTTGAATGTCGCCAGAAACTCCTCATCAACAAAGGTCTCCAGATTCACCATTCTGGAAAGGTCGCTTCGGCTGATTACTATGTCATTCAAAACAGAACATTCCGTTCCTTCGACCGATGCATTGAGCATCATTCTTCTTGAAGTCGTATAATCTCCTCTAAGAATAATATCCATGACATTGTATATTTCATTCAGGTTAATTACAGTCATGAATCCAAGACCACCCAGTTTTATACCCAAGATGGGAACATCATATTCTTTCACTATACGAGCTGCCACGAGGAGTGTTCCATCTCCGCCAAAGACGACAACCATGTCTATTGATGAGGCAAATTCCCTCTTCTCAGAGACCTGCCCCTTCAGATCCGTTTCAAGGAATGCCTTTACACCCCGGTCTGAAAGCCAGTCTCTCAACCTTTCTGCCTGCTCCATTGCATTTTGTTTGGAGCTGTTCACTATGATACCTATGATTTTAATAGATTTCATACCCTGAGTGTTGCCTCCGTGGAATATTCATGGTCCCTTCAATTAAAGAGGCACCGAATCTGCGTCTAACTATCACAAAAAGAAAATAGTGTCTATATATGGACTAAAATACATAATCTAAATGCCTGTTTTTGGTTTTTGTGCCTATGCGTTTTTTAATTTCACGAATGTCCAGTACCGTTATTTAAATAAGTTACACCGATGATATGACCAAAAATGTATCTATGACTGTCGAAGAGCAGGTTGTCTGATAATCCGAAGTTTATATGCTGCGGTGAATCTGCGACGTACCGCATTATCGAGTACCCCTCATTGGACATGGACCTGATACCCTGATGGGTAGCAATAGTGCAGAAAAGAAAAAATTAAGGGGTTAAGCATTTAGCCTAACCCCTTAATTTTATTGGTACGCCTGCAGGGATTCGAACCCGGGACCTACGGATTAGAAGTCCGTTGCTCTATCCAGCTGAGCTACAGGCGCATATTTGAGATTCAAAGAGCGCTATAACTATATATTTACTATTTGTTTGTCAAGATATATATCTTCTATCGAACGTAACCCGATATACCATCATACTTATAACCATCGCCGGTACGACCCTCAGCTTTCGGGTCTGTAGTATAAAAATGCGTGCCCTTGCCGGGATTGAACCATCTGAAGAGCTCGCGCGTATTAGAAAGTTTTATAGTCGCTATGTTTCCTATTGATCCCTCGAAATCATATCCTGTAAGATCTTTGCCGCCTCCCAGTCTGTCGGTGGAATAAAAATGATCACCAGCTTCCGGACTATGCCATCCGTAAAACTCACTTGTACCGGGTGTGCCTTTTCTGAAAAGCTTGAAGACCGCACCCTTTTCCCGCTTGAAGCCTTTTACGGGTTCCCTGTCGGAAGTCAGGAGTGTGTCATCTCCTCTCACGTGCCTGTATATGTCGATAAATTCTGACGTCCTAATATCTTTAATTTCAAAAGATAATTCTGCCAACCCATCTCCACCGTCCGAGTAGAAGAGGACATTCTCGCAATATGATCCCGGCATTAGATTTCTTGAATCTATAATTACATTTACATAATCTATCTCGCCCTTTGTCGTTCCTCTGTCGGGAAAGAGTTTAATCGATCCGGATCTGGCTGTTAGAAGCTTATCACTGTGGACTCTCATCCCTTCCAGTTCCAATCTTCCGCCCATATTCTTAATGGTTAGTTTGTGGTTCCCCTCGACCAGCTTTGTCGCTACAACAAATTCCAACCTTTTCCTCATCTCCGATTGACAATCGAATACCGTACTATCCCCTCCGTCTATTGACAGCTCGATGGCTTCACCCCTCTCATCTCCTCTAACAAACATGACAATCCCAGTCCCTTTAAAGTTATAAATGAGCTGATCGCCTGAATTCTGACTCACCGGATAACCTTCATTGTGAGACCAGCCGCCCCTGATCTCGGCATCTTTCATGAGGTGTCCTGGCAGCTCATATGCGTTTACCCCGGCAATGCCCTCATTCAGAAGGGATACATATTTACCTTTTGTGAGAGCAACACCGCGAAACATTTTCCTGTTCCTCTGCAGCCCTGCCCTCCAGGTTAAAACATCCTTCCCTACATTTCTTACCTCTATCTTTTTCATTAACTGCCTGCCCACTTCGATTTCACCAAAGTCAAATCCGTAGGGTCTTATTTCGAGACGGGGACGGGAGAGTTTTTCGGTGATGCCAAAGGTGAAGAAAATATTTCTCGTTCCTCCATTAGACGTTAATATAATCCTTTCTCTGTAAGCTCCCAGCGGCAGGTCTTTTCTGTAAGACACATAATTATCATTAAGACCTATTTTTATTGTGACCGGATAGAGATCCCCATCCTTATTTCCTACCTCTGTTTCAATAAGGAGGCTGATGTGACCCACATTATCGACGATTGTCCCTTCGATGCTTCTCCTGTCCGATGAAGGCCAATCCTCAGGTCCATCTGTCCACCAGAGCAGCTTGCCTGACCCCACATTCTTCAGCGAATAGGCACCCCTTGCATGTTCGCTCTGTCCGATTGAACCCAGATCTACTTCTCGAGGAGAAACCAATAATACGGGATGTGAGATAAATTCTTCCACATCCACTACTGCAGAATTGCTTGACATATCGCCTCTCACTCTTAGAAACTCTACCCTGCCTGCCTTTTGCGCCAAAAAAACCGATCCGTTCCGCTGGAAAGAACCAACAGCAGGGTCGGACATCAACCATTCACCTTCGTGAGCCTTGGAAAGATCCGTTCTACTTCCATCAGACCATATACCAACAACTCTGAAATTCCTCTTCTGCCCAACCCCGATTTTGATAGCAACCGGAGATATCGACAAGGTTTTAAGGCTAACAATATTAACAGTCACTTTGACCTTCTCATCGCCTCCATTCGATTTTATTAGAATTTCGCCCCGATGCTCGCCTTCATCAAGGGTTACTGTATCTATTGTTATTTCTATTTCTGCCGAGCCAGCGCCTGAAACACTTTTTTTGTCCTCTTTAATACCCCATAATTCAACCCCTTCAGAAGATCCTTTTCTGTTCAGCGAAAGCCATTGGTGTGTACTTGAGGCCTTCCATTCCAGCTTACCCTCCCCTCTGTTCCTAATAGTTATAGACACATCTTTTTTTGTGCCCGTTTCAGTATTTCCAAGGACAAATTCTGTGGGAGTCAATTGCAATAGGGGACCTCCGGCAGTTTCAACGCTGAAAGCAACTGCCGTGCTTCTTGAATTACCGGAAACCACATAAACCTTAATATCCCCGACAGACTCACCTTTCAGCACACCCGGGCCTGTAAATTGCCCTATCATTTTATCGCTTGATATCCATTGAACATCTTTTGTGATGTCTTTTAAAGAACCGTCCGAATATTTTCCGAAGGCCTTTAAAAAAAGGACTTTGCCCACATCGAGGAAGTTCGAATCAGATTCTATAAGAATGTTTTCCAACTGCTCTCCGACATCTTTCCCTTTCGCCGCTAACAGATGAGAGGGTACCTCCATTGATACAGCGCCCGGCGTAGATTTTGATATAATTGCTCCAACATCCATATTCTGGAGTTCCGGAATAAGATAAGCGGGGCTTTCATGTCTTTTGTTCGTCGCATAAGATGCTGGAACGCTGAACATCACCAGAAGTATTATGATCAACGCAATAACACATAGACTGGTCCGTCGAATCATTCCAGTACCGCTTGAGTGATTTAAATTATGATTTACAGAAAATATTTTCCGATCAGAATATTTCATGGTGGAAAATTAGTATATGTGAGGCCTAATGTCAAGACAGTGTAATTACTTAAGCCCTTCAAAGAAGGTTTTCAAAAAAACTTGACAGTCAACTTATATAGAATATAAAGTCAGGCGAAATTCTCAACCCCATGAAAGCAGATGTAATTTGAAAGATGAACTTTTAAAGTATTGGATTGCCCTCAAGTTTGTACCTGATGTAGGCAACGTTATATTTAAAAATCTCGTCTGCGCCTTAGGATCTCCCAGCAATGTCTTTCATGCATCTGTAAGCGATTTAACAGGCGTGGACCATGTAACAAAAAAAGTAGCCCATCAAATCAAGGAATTCAATGATTGGGCCAGGGTGGAAAAGGAGTTGATACAAGCTTCCAAATCCAACATCTCGATCATTACTTCAAGCGATACTTTATACCCAAAAAATCTGCTTAACACCTACGACTATCCGCCATTCCTGTATGTTAAGGGTCACCTCTTCGAAAAGGATATAAATGTTGCTGTAGTTGGTTCACGGCTGGCAAGCACCTATGGAAAATTCATAACGGAGAGACTCTGCCGCGAGCTGGCTATGAGTGGAATTACAATTGTCAGCGGAATGGCAAGAGGTATAGACTCGGCGGCACATACAGGCGCCCTTGCGGGAAAAGGAAGGACCATCGCCGTGCTCGGTTCAGGAATTGATGTCATTTACCCCCCTGAGAACAGAAAACTTTACGATAAAATCGCGGCCACTGGAGCGGTCATTACGGAATTCCCTCTTTCCACAGAACCCTCGGGACCAAATTTCCCTGCAAGGAACAGGATTATCAGTGGAATGTCGCTGGGTGTTATCGTAGCCGAGGCAAATGAAAGAAGCGGTTCTCTCATAACAGCACGATTCGCTCTCGACCAGGGACGAGATGTCTTTGCCATTCCCGGCAGTATAGATTCGCCCGGGTCTAAAGGCACGCACAGGCTGCTAAGGGAAGGGGCAAAACTTTGTGAAAACATAGACGATGTCCTTGAAGAAATTCTACCTCAGGTAGATATTGTTCCATCTATCAGTAAAGAAGACAGTAGTAGGGATAGCAATATTTTTAAAGATTCTCTGGATGGCTCAGAATCGGCTGTCTTAAGCAAGATTGGGAAGCGGCCGGTTCATATAGATACACTCATTCCCTTGACAGGTTGCAGCACCAGCGATTTGCTTAACATCCTCTTATCACTGGAACTGAAAGGCTATATAGAACAGCTTCCAGGAAAAACATTTATAATCAAGGAGTAGCTATGCCTGATTCGCTTATTATCGTTGAATCTCCAACCAAGGTTAAAACGATCAAAAAATACCTTGGTTCCAATTTCGAGGTTAAGGCTTCGGTTGGACATGTAAAGGATCTTCCGAAAAGTACCCTCGGTATCGACATAGAGAATCACTTTGAGCCCACTTATGAGGTTATCAAGGAGAAGAAAAAAGTTATTTCAGAACTAAGGAAAACAGCAAAAACTGTGGACAATATCTACCTTGCCACAGATCCGGACCGTGAAGGTGAAGCCATTGCCTGGCACATTGTCGAAGAGATAGGTGCAGGTAACAAAAAGATTCATCGTGTCCTTTTCAATGATTTGACCAAAAAAACCATACTGGCAGCCGTCAAAAATCCTCAGGTAATGAACAATAATAAGTACGAGGCCCAACAGACAAGGAGACTCCTCGACCGGCTTGTCGGATATCAGATCAGCCCCATTCTGTGGGATAAGGTCAGGCGGGGATTGAGTGCGGGTCGCGTTCAGTCTGTAGCGGTAAGGATGATTTGCGACCGAGAGAAAGAGATAGATGCCTTCGTTGCTGAGGAATTCTGGAATATTACCGCCCTCCTCCAATCTAAAAACCCGCCACCTTTCGAGGCCCGTTTATTTAAAGTAGACGGCAAGAAGAAAAAAATATCCAACGAAACGCAGGCTAAAGAAATACTTAATGATATCTCAACTTATTCTTTTATTGTCAGTAGTATTGACAAGAAAGAAAGCAAACGATCCCCCGCCCCACCATTTACAACCAGCAAGCTTCAGCAGGAGGCATCGAGAAAGCTTCGCTTTTCTGCAAAGAAGACAATGGGCATTGCCCAGAAATTGTATGAAGGGATAGATCTCGGTAAAGAGGGTTCTGTCGGACT
Source organism: Deltaproteobacteria bacterium (assembly GCA_016935935.1). The sequence continues at coordinate 13,061 of JAFGPZ010000215.1, read as the reverse complement.
TATAACATATATGAGGACCGATTCCGTAAGGGTAGCAAAAGAAGTCATTGATGAAGCGAGGGAATACATCGTGGGGCATTTCGGTAAGGATTATATCCCGGCAAATGCGAGGAATTTCAAAACGTCAAAAACCGCTCAGGATGCTCATGAGGCTATAAGACCGGCATCCATGTATTACGAACCGATCCGTATAAAAGAGTTCCTCACAAATGATCAGTTTCGCCTCTATCAACTCATATGGAAACGCTTCGTGGCAAGTCAGATGGAGAAAGCTGTTTTTGACCTTACAACCATCGATATATCTGCCGGCCAGTACACCTTTAGAGCTCAGGGTTCGGTAATGAAATTTCCTGGATTTACAAGTGTTTATACTGAGAGTAGCGAAGAAAACAAGGAAAGTAACGGGAACGACGCCACTCTTCCTGAAGTTTATGAAAAGGAAACACTATCGCTTATCTCTCTTGATCCGAAGCAAAATTTCACTCAACCGCCACCCAGGTTCTCTGAAGCCACACTGGTGAAGGAGCTCGAAGAAAAGGGGATAGGACGGCCGAGCACCTATGCCGCAATCTTAAGTACAATACAGGACAGGACATACGTGCGTCTTGATAGTGGTAAATTCCACCCAACCGAGCTTGGTACTATCGTCAATGATCTCCTGGTAGAAAGCTTCGAGGATGTGCTCGATGTCGAATTCACCGCTTCCCTTGAAAACAAGCTTGATCTCATTGAAGATGGTAAACTCAACAGATATGACATATTGAAGGATTTTTATGCACCCTTTGAGATTGATCTCAAAAAAGCCAAAAAGGAAATGAGAAACATCAAGAGAGAGGAAAAGGAGACCGACATTGTCTGCGAAAAGTGCGGCAATAAGATGGTGGTAAAATGGGGAAGAAACGGCAGATTTATTGCCTGCTCAAACTACCCCGAATGCAGGAATACAAGCAATTTCACTGAAGAGGCAAACGGGGATATCAACAAGGTCAAGGGGGAGTTGACCGATGTTGTCTGTGAAAAGTGCGGCAATAATATGATAATAAAGGAAGGACGGTTCGGTAGATTTCTCGGCTGCAGCACCTACCCTGAATGCAAACATACCCAAACAATTACCACGGGCGTCTCCTGCCCCGAACCGGACTGCGATGGATACCTCACTGAGAGACGTTCAAAGAAGGGCAAAACATTCTTTGGATGTTCCAATTATCCCGATTGCAGTTATGCCCTCTGGGATCGACCTGTCCCGGAAGAATGTCCCCAATGCCATGCGCCTTTTCTCGTCGAGAAATACCAACGAGGAAAGGGTTCCATAAAGATTTGCATACACAAAGACTGCGGTTACAAAGAAAATGATTAGCTGCGAAGTTAATCAGGTAACAATTATAGGCGGCGGTCTTGCCGGATGTGAAGCCGCCTGGCAATTATCCAGGAGAGGGATCCCCGTCTCTCTCGTTGAAATGAAACCTGAGGTCTTTTCTCCCGCCCACAAGACAGAACATCTCGCAGAGCTTGTATGCAGTAATTCCCTCAGAGCAAATGCGGTTGAAAACGCCGTGGGGCTTCTCAAGGAAGAGATGCGGATTATGGAATCTCTTATAGTGGAGGCGGCAGATGCAACGTCCGTCCCCGCCGGCAGGGCTCTCGCAGTGGACAGGAGTCTTTTCTCTCTCTACGTTGAAAGGAAACTTTCGGAAAGAAACAATATCCGCATCTTACGAAGGGAAGTCAAAGAGATCTCCGACGACTCTACAGTTATCATAGCCACAGGACCTCTGACATCGGTCGCTCTGACAGAACACATATTGACTCTGACTGGCTCTCAATATCTCTATTTCTACGATGCCATTTCTCCCATTATTTACGGGGACTCAATCGATTACGGAAAGATATTCAGGGCTTCAAGATACGGGGAAGGCCAAGGGGATTACGTTAACTGTCCCTTTGTAAGGGAAGAATATGAGTGCTTCTGGAATGAACTGATAAAGGGAGAAGAAGTTCCATTAAGGGATTTTGAAGACAGAAAATGCTTCGAAGGATGCCTGCCCGTCGAAGTGATAGCCCGCAGGGGAATCAATACACTGGCCTTCGGTCCCATGAAACCGGTGGGACTTGTGGATCCCCGAACGGGTAAGCAGCCCCATGCGGTAATTCAACTCCGTCAGGAAAACATGGAGGCCACACTTTTCAACATTGTTGGATTTCAGACAAAGCTGAGCCGGCCCGAGCAGAGGCGTATCTTCAGGACCATACCGGGACTGAAAGGTGCCGAATTCGCGAGATATGGGAGCATCCATCGCAATACCTTTATCAATTCTCCCGCCCTCCTCGATAAAACGCTGCAACTTCGATCGAAGAGGAACATCTTTTTTGCCGGACAGATAACAGGCGTTGAGGGATATGTTGAGTCTGCCGCGTCAGGCCTAATTGCGGGCATCAGCGCCTTTAACCACATCTCAGGGAAAGATTTCTCAACACCACCAGAGGAAACTGCCCTGGGTGCACTTATTCATCATATAACAGACGCGAAGGCAAAACACTTCCAGCCCATGAATATAAACTTCGGTCTCTTCCCTCCCCTTCCGGTCAAGACAAACAAGAGGGAAAGGGGCAGGCGTTACGCGGAACGATCACTGAATGAATTAAAAAGGTGGAAGGACAACATGGATCGTTAGATCATTCGAGGCAGACAATCATCGATTCCTCGAATAGATTATTTTCAGACCCTCCAGCGTAAGCATCTCTTCGACATGTTCAATCGTTTCAGTCTCGGCGGCAATAACGTTGGCAAGCCCCCCTGTTGCGATGACCTTTGCTTTGACATCGATTTCTCTCTTGATACGATTTACGATACCGTCCACGAGTCCCGCATATCCCCACATTATTCCTGCCTGCATACTGCTGACAGTGTCCCTTGCGATAATCTTTGACGGCCTGCTTAGTTCTACCCGTGGGAGCTTGGAAGCCCTTTCGAAGAGGGCCTCAGTCGAAATGACGATACCGGGAGCAATACATCCCCCCATGTATTCACCCTTAATCGAGACATAATCGAAGGTTGTGGCAGTGCCGAAATCAACAATGATAAGGTGGCTCTTATATTTTTCATAAGCCGCCACAGCATTGACGATCCTATCGGCGCCGACCTCTTTGGGATTATCGTAATATATGGGCATCCCCGTCTTTATACCGGGACCCACGATAAGGGGGTTAATGTTGAAATATTTAAGACACAGGGGTTCGAGAACATTTAACATGGTAGGAACAACACAGGAAATGATGATGTCTTCTATCTTCTTTGAGTTAAGATTCACCGTCTTGTAGAGGCTCAGGATCAACATTCCATATTCGTCTATAGTATGATCGACAACAGTTCTGACACGCCAGTTATGCAATAGTTTGTCACCATCATATAATCCGATAACGGTATTTGAATTTCCAACATCAATGACTAAAAGCATCGCTAATCTCCAATCAGAGTAACGTCACCGGACAAAACGCGACTTTTCTTTTCTTTTTTATCGTAAATGACAAGCGCTCCAATGTTATCCAATCCAGCCACCCTGCCCCGTTTTGTTCTATCTCTGTTGCTGACATCTATTTCTCTTCCAATTATATCGGAATATTTGACCCATTTATCTCTTATTGGATCGAAACCCCTTGTGATCAATGTATGATACCATGTATCAAAACAATCGAATAAATTTGCGGCAAAATCCAAACGGGAGATATATTTTTCTGTTTCCTGTTTCAGGGATGTTGAAGATTCCTGAAGTTGTCCAGGAAAATCTCCTTTGTCCATATTTACATTGATCCCGATACCCACAATTACGTATTCAATCTTGTCGTCCCTTGTCCTCATCTCCGACAGTATACCGCAGACCTTCTTCCCGCCTATAAGGACATCGTTTGGCCATTTCACTGTTACCTTGCCGTTGCAGAATTCAGATATCACTTCGGCCACCGCCACTCCGGCAGTTAATGTTACCTGGGAAGCTAATGCCGGATGCAGGACGGGTTTTAATATAATGGACGTAAAAATGTTTTTACCCGGAGGAGAATGCCACACCCTCTCCATACGGCCCCTGCCGTGAGTCTGGCAATCGGCGATAACGATTTCGCCTTCTTGCGTACCTCTATTCAGAAGATCTGCAGCATAGGTATTAGTCGAATCCGTCTCTTTTAAAAAATGGACCTTCCGCCCGTTTAAAGAAGGGGGAAAGCGGCTCTGTATTTTTTCCTCATTAAAATCCATTGAGAGACGATAACCCCTGTCTGTTACGACACGATAAGTGATATGTCAGCCGCCGATACGGAATGAGTTAGCGCGCCCACCGATATAAAGTCCACGCCCGTTTCAGCGATTTCTCTCACGTTCGATAAGGTCACATTCCCCGATGCCTCGACAATCGCTCTCCCCTGTATGATGGAAAGGGCCTCTCGCATCTCATCTGTTTTCATATTGTCGAGCATTATTATATCGCAGCCCGTGGAAAGTGCCTCTCTCACTTCTTCAAGATTCTTTACTTCCACTTCGATCTTTAAGGTCATCGGCACGTTATGACGAACGAGTTCTACGGCCTTGGAGATACCATCCGCAGCCTTGATATGGTTTTCCTTGATAAGTACACCTCCGAAGAGACCCGCACGGTGGTTGAAGCCTCCACCGACCGTAACGGAATACTTTTCCAGATCCCGCAGGCAGGGTGTCGTTTTTCTGGTGTCCAGTATCCGGGCTTTTGTGCCCTCAACTGCGTTAACATATCTTCTGGTCAGGGTAGCAATGCCGCACATCCTCTGAAAAATATTAAGAGCAACCCGCTCAGCAGCCAGGATATTACACAAATTGCCGGACATATCGGCAATAACCTGACCTTCTTTGGCCGTGACGCCATCAGAAAGGGCATGATTGCATACCATATCTCTTCCGATGACAAGGAAAACCTCTACGAATACGTCTATCCCAGCCACGACAGTATCGGATTTGGCAATGGCGCGAGCCGTTCCCACGCAATCTTCCTTGACAATAGCCATTGTAGTGACATCGCCTGAACCTATGTCTTCCCTCAATGCATCTTCAATTAGTCTTCTGAGTTTAAATTTCCCGATCACAATGACTATCCTCTTATAGCCTTAACCCTTTTGAGGGCGTCTTCCAGTATGACTCTTTTCTCTCTGAATTCTTCAAATCTTGATTGTTCTTTCTCTATTATTTCCTGTGTTGCCTTTTCCATAAAATCCCGGTTGTCTAATTTTCTTGACAGAAAAGTAATGTCCTTTTCGATTTTTGCAAGTTCCTTTTCGAGTCGCTTCTTTTCCACTTTTACATCTATGATTCCTTCCAGATAAACAAATATACTTATGGAACCTATCACTCCCGTAGCAACACCTTCCGGCTCGTCAACCTTCCCTTCTATGAGTAACTCCTCAAGTTTGGCAAGGTCGCATATGTAGTCCCTTCCTTCTTCTATCAGGGGAACAAGTTCATCTTCGGACACGGAAAGAAGTACCCTCAATTTTTTTGAAGGGGATATATGCATGACTCCGCGTATGTTTCTTATGGAGCCGATAACAGACATAATGAGATCCACCTTCTTATCCGCTGCTTCATCTTTCAGATTATCGTCCTCGACAGGGAAAGCGCTCACCATGATGGAGCCTTCGCCCTTCAACAGGGTCTGCCATATCTCCTCCGTTACAAAAGGCATAAAGGGATGTAAAATTTTTATGGTACTCGTCAGAACCATCAATAATGTCTTCCGGGCGGCATGTCTCTTTCTTGGAGCATTCTTTCCGTAAAGTACTGGTTTTGCCATTTCAAGATACCAGTCACACAATTCGTGCCAAACAAACTGATATATCTTGCCTGCCGCATCGTTAAATTTGTATTCATCTATGCATCTCGTAACGTCACCCGTGACCTGATTGAGTCGTGACACAATCCATCTGTCACAGAGAGAATAATCTTCCGGGTTGAGCTCGATACATCCATCCTGATAATCTTCAAGATTAATAAGGGAAAATCTGGCGGCGTTCCATATCTTGTTCACGAAGTGCCTGTATCCCTCTATTCTTTTTTCTGACATTTTGATATCACGGCCCTGAGCGGTAAATGCGGCCAGAGTAAAACGGAACGCATCAGCCCCGTATTTATCAATCATCTTCAATGGATCGATAATATTGCCCTTGGACTTACTCATCTTATCGCCCTTCTCGTCCCTGACAAGGGCGTGAAGATACACATGATAAAAAGGGACCTTTTTCATTACATATAGGCCCATCATCATCATCCTGGCCACCCAGAAAAAGATGATGTCAAATCCTGTAATAAGCACAGATGTGGGATAAAAAGTCTTAAGGGCCTCCGTATCCTCCGGCCAACCCAGCGTAGAAAAGGGCCATAGACCGGAGCTGAACCACGTGTCCAGTACGTCTTCTTCCTGTTTCAGGTCCTCACTCGCACACTCCGGGCACTTCATGGGCGTTTCAACCGAGACAATAATATGATTGCAGTCGTCACAATACCATACAGGAATTCGGTGCCCCCACCATATCTGCCTCGAAATGCACCAGTCACGTATATTTTCCATCCATTCGAAGTAGGTTCCTTCCCACAGCTTTGGAATGATCTTCGTATCGCCTTTGACAACGGCCGCGCTGGCTATACTTGCCAGGGGCTTTATCTTCACAAACCACTGTTTCGACACGGCAGGCTCTATAACCGTTTTGCACCGATAGCAACGGCCCACATTATGAGCGTAAGGCTCTTCCTTGACGAGGTAATTTCCCTTTTTAAGGTCTTTGACGACATTTTCCCTGCATGTATAACGGTCCTGTCCCTGATAAACGCCTCCGTTTTCGTTGATTACGGCATCTCCGTCCATTATGATTACGATATCGAGCCCCTGTCGCTCCGCCATGGCAAAGTCGTTGGGGTCACAGGATGGTGTAATTTTAACAGCGCCCGTACCAAATTCAGCGGTCACATAATCATCGGCTATAACGGGTATCTCCCTGTTGACCAGCGGTAGCAATACCTTCTTTCCAATAAACTGTTGATAGCGTGAATCGCCGGGATTAACAGCAACGGCCGTGTCCCCAAGCATCGTTTCGGGCCTCGTCGTCGCAACTATCACGCCTCCATCACCTTCGATAAAGGGATACTCTATGTACCAGAGACCGCCATTTTCCTCTTCATATTCCACTTCAAGATCCGATATGGCTGTATGACATCGGGGACACCAGTTAACTATATAATCTCCCTGATATATCAGGCCGTCATTATAGAGTCTGACAAAAACTTCCCTTACGGCGTTAGAAAGTCCCTCGTCCATCGTGAATCGCTCTCGGGACCAATCGCAGGAACAACCAAGTTTCTGCAATTGATTTAAAATGATACCGCCATATCTCTCTTTCCACTGCCAGATTCGCTCAATAAATTTTTCTCTACCTATATCGTGTCTGGTGAGATTCTCCTTTGCAAGTTCCTGCTCTACCACGTTTTGTGTCGCTATCCCCGCGTGATCGGTTCCGGGCATCCAGAGGGTATTGAAGCCCTGCATTCTCTTATATCGAACGATAATATCCTGAATGGTATTATTTAAAGCATGTCCCATGTGAAGCATTCCAGTCACATTGGGTGGTGGAATAACGATGGAAAATGGTTTTTTGTCACTCTTGTCTGCCGCCTTGAAAAGACCCTCCTCAAGCCAGTACGTGTACCACCTCGCTTCAACATCACGTGGTTCATAGGCTTTTTTCAATTCATCCACCATTGCATGTCCTTTTCATAATATTATTCTACCTAAAAATACCTGAGTTCATCACGTAACTCTCTTATTATCAAAAGCGCGTCAGCGCCGGATACGGCGCCCAATGGGGAAAAGACCCCCGTTGTCGGATCTTTTGCCCGCATAATACCCCTCGTCGATACCACCATTACCGCGTTAAAGCTCGGATGATCACTCTTCAAATCGTAAAAAGGGGAAACAGATCCTACAAATTTTCTTGAAAGATCGTCATCCCCCGTAATCTTTATTATGATATCCTCTATCATCATGGCAAAAGCCGCCCTCGTGATCAGATCATCAGGGTGGAATGCTCCGTCAGGGAATATCTCAAGACCACGAACCCCGATTTTAAGAATGCCTTCGATATCGCTCTTCAGGACATGATTCCCTACATCTGTTGCAGGGGTTCCATCTGTCTTGCCGACCTTATGACCACGCCTTTCAAAAAGCTCATCCAGCTTTAACTCTTCCATGAAAAGTGCCGCCGTATCGGCCCTGGTAAGGCTTTCAACAAGGGCAATCCTTTTCCCGGTCTGCGTCCCCGGCATTGCTCTCTGAATTTTTTGGACCAGCCTCCATTCGTCGTTTGCCTGTTCCAGATAATCTTCGTTCAGATCCAGAACCCTGGCAAAAGACTCTCCCGCCTTTGTAAATTCCAGGCCGTATTTATAGGCAATCCCCATAAAGAAGTATGCCGCAGCCGATTTTGGATCGAGGGCAACAGCTTTATCAAACTGTTCTTCAGCCCTTTTCAGCCAATCTTTCTTTTTCTTACTCATTGTATAAAGTCTTATATTTCCGACATGCGCGAAGGTCTTCTCGTCCTGAGCTTTTGCGTATTTTTCTGCCTTTTCCATCAAATCAAAGGCTTCGTCGAAGGCCCCCTTATATGCACTAACCAGTCCTCTGCCGGCGTATGCCCGGGAGAATTTCGGATTTAACTGGAGTGCCATGTCAAATTCCCGCTCTGCGTCGGAATACTTACCCTGATTCATCAGTTTGATTCCCGTATAGGTATGATGCTCGGAGGTATCGAGGTAGCTTAGAGGTTTTCTTTCTACCTTGGCACAGGATATGAGAAAGAAAAAAACTCCAATCACGGCTGCTGCAACCTTATATTTTCGGTACATTGTCATGATATTCATCCCCTTCCCTTAATGCGATGTTTCCATACTAATTGTACCACTACCACATTTCGCCAACTGTTTCAGGCTAAATAGTCGTCTATTGACTTCTTAATGGGATCAAAATCACCGGGATTGAACCACCTTATATCATCATCTCTTCTAAACCATGTCAATTGCCTCTTGGCATAGCGCCTTGTGTCTCTTTTCAGTAGTCTTAACGTTTCAGCCATATCCTTCCTTCCCCTGATAAGATCCATAACATACTTGTAATGCATGGTTTGCATGGGTCTTATGGATTCGTCGTATCCCCTTCCCATCAAATCTGCCACTTCCTCTACTAACCCATTAGAAATCATCCTGTCGGCTCGTTTCTCTATCTTGTCATACAGAATGTCCCTCGGGATATTGAGGCCTATTTTCATACATTCATAACAATTATCATTAAACCCGTGCATTTCCTGTTCAGCAACTATCGATTCTCCGGTCTTATCAAAATACTCCAGCGCTCGTATTATCCTTGTCGCATCATTGGGATGAATCTTCCCTGCAGCATTTTCATCTTTCTTTTTTAATAACTCATAAAGATTAATTGTTCCATATTCTGTCTGATAATCCCGGTATAAAGTACGAAGCTCGTTATCCCTACCCGGACCACGCAGGAGACCTCCCAGCAGCGCCTTTATGTATAATCCGGTTCCTCCGACAACGAAAATTCTTTTCATTTCTTTTGCAAGGCGGTCTATAATTTTAGCAGCTTCTGTCGTATAGATGGCCGCATTAAAATCCTCGTCGGGATTTACCACATCAATCAAGTGATGTTTCGCGTATTTTTTCTCTACACAGGTAGGTTTCGCAGTGCCAATGTCCATGTACCTGTAAACCTGCATGGAATCGGCGCTGATTATCTCACCGCCGAACGTTTTGGCCATATCAATCGCCAGTTTCGTTTTCCCCACACATGTAGGTCCGGCGATGACAATAATTTGGACTTTCATAGGCGCTATCTTCGCTTAAACATTCTCTCCATTTCGCCTCTGTCAAAGGCAACAAAAAGCGGTCTCCCATGGGGGCAAGTCGCTGCAAAGGGTATGGAATCCAGGTCCTCGCAGAGTTTTCTTACCTCCTCCTCAGTAACTCTGTTTCGTGCCTTGATGGCTCCCTTGCATGCCATGAGCGCGTAGATTTTTTCTTTGATGGCTTCCACATTCCCCGTCCTTCCAGTTTGTGAAAATTCTTCTGCAAGGTCTGCGATTAATGCTCCAAGGTCAACATCGGACAAAACTACAGGGATCGACTTTATTATAATCGTATTTTCGCCGTAGGTTTCTATTTCAATTCCGGTATTTTTGAGAACCGGAATGTTTTCAATTAACACTGAATAATTTCCTGGCTGGAGTTCTATGATCTCAGGGAGTAGCAATTTCTGCCTTTGAGAATGACTGTGGGGAGGTAATCTTTTCAGCCTTTCATACAGCACCCTCTCATGCGCCGCATGCTGATCGATAAGTACCATGCCTTCATGTTTTGAAAAGATGAGGTAAGTGTTATTGACCTGCCCAAGATAACGGAGTGATGAAAATGAGACTCTTTCTCCAATTTTGTCATCTCTCTCAAAGAGTTCTAGTGTATCACCTATGGTCTCTCTATTTCTATCCCGAGAGACAGTATATCTCTTTATAGCTGAATCTATCCGTCCCGTGTAATATTTTTTATTTTCCCCCGAAACATGAGGAGCGATGAAATAGTCTTTCCCTGCCACAGGACCCGCTTCCGCCAAAGCATCGGTCATGGAATCTACCAGCAGGCTGTATACTTCCCTCGGATTTTTGAACCGAACCTCTCTTTTCGTTGGATGCACATTAACATCGACATCCTCTGTGGGCACATTCACATAGAGAACAACCGACGGATACTTCCTGGCCTCTATAACTCCACGATAAGCAGTCATAACCGCGTGATTTAAAAAACTGTCCCTCACATAACGCCCGTTTATGTAATACAGCATTTCCCTGGTATTAAATTTTGTAACATGGGGCCTGGATATCAATCCCTTTATCGAGTAACCTTCCCTGCTGTCATCAACGCTCAGGGCATTGCCGGCAAAATCCTTACCCAATGTAAAGGAAATCCTTTCCCGCATATCCTTTGCCTGAGGTATATTGAGGATCATTCTGTTATTGGCCAACACCTTGATCCTGCATTTGTAATTACACAGCGCCAGCCTCGTTATACAGTCCAGACAGTGGGCCTGTTCTGTGGAATCCTTTTTCAGAAATTTTCGCCGCACGGGAGTAGTATAAAATATATCTTTAACATGTATCGATGTCCCAGAAGGTGAACCCGCTTCGATAATTTCCCTGATCTCACCACCTTCCACTAAAACTCGTAAACCGTGCAGAGCATCTCTCCTTTTAGAAAGCATCTCAACCTTGGAAATTGACGCGATACTGGGAAGTGCCTCACCTCTGAATCCGAAGGAACGGACACTGAAAAGGTCTTCAAATTCATTGATTTTGCTTGTCGCATGTCTATCAAATGCGAGCGCAATATCATCCCCGACTATCCCCTCGCCATTATCGACGACCTTTATTGATTTCTTTCCGCCCTCTTCGAGTTCAATCTCGATATAATCGGCGCCTGCATCGAGAGCATTTTCAATCAGTTCTTTAACTATGGAAGAAGGTCGTTCAACAACCTCACCGGCTTCGATTCGACTTGCTGTGCCTTTGTCCAATATCTTTATTCTTTTACTCAAAAGATGCCCTCTGCCCATACAATGGAAAACCGCAGCCATCATTTTTCAGGTAACTGCGGTTGAAAAAACAGGTCATTATTTTTTAGAGTTAATCTCCTTTTCCATCAATCCAGAACAATCATTACTCTGCACTTTTTCAAGAATTCATCACTTCCGGAAGATGCCCTGATTTGTTCGGCTGCCTGATTACTCACTATTATATTTGATTTGCCCGGACCGTCAGTTCTCAAACCTTTTACAGTAAGGGGATTGTCTGTTACCCTTGTATTGTCCAGAGCTGTCTTGACATCTCTCGAGTATCCACTCATACCTTGCTGAATGGCAAATTCACGGTTTACCTGCATTGTCCCGTATACTTCCTGGCCATCTTCATCAATGATCTTTGGTGACATTGCGGGACGGGCCTGAATACCGCGAGCATCCACGACAAGGCCGGTATGTGTTGTCGATGCCTCTTTCACAGTTACAGATGGAATGGAAGCAGGTGGAGCCGGCGTAGCCGGTGCTGGCGCCTGTCCCAGTGTTTCCCCGAAAATATGGGGATAAATTGTGGTGCCAAGACTGGTAGCGCCATGAAGCGGCATCCTAACGGTCACTTCTACTGTCCCATCAGACAGATAGTCGGTCTTGACCATCTCTGCCCCCTTCACAATTCCTGACACCTGACTTCTTATAAGATCGCTTTCAACTGAGTAGTTCTTAACAAGCGTCATGGAATCTACACGTACACCACCCGTGACCTCCAGAAGCTTCCTGTAGGCATCCATTTGTGCAGCCCTTATTGCCATAGGTCGCGCCTGAGGTTTGCCATAGAATCTTTCAGGCGGCGCACCGATTCCCACAGCTTCGACTACACCGGACGTCCAGTTGATGCTTCCATAATCACCCATCGTCTCAATGAACTGAGGCTCCTGTTGAGCTGACAGATTCGATACAACCACAATAAGGAATAGAACAACTACGGACATAAGAAATGACCTTTTTTTCATATTATCCTCCCCTGTCATAAAACGCACCAGCAGTTTCCCGCCGTATAATTATGAAAACCATCCTTGATTTTCTCTTATTTTAAATTATCTTCCAATACTGATCTTATGGAGTCTGTCTATTTACGATGGCATCAACTTTTTCATTTTGAAAAATGAAACTTCACCTGCCCGTTTCAGTTTTTTCGCATACTGCTTACCTTAATAATATACATCTTTTAGGAACAGTCCCTGCGGTGGTGCTGTAACTCCAGCCTCACTCCTGTCCTTTGCCTCCAGAATCCTGAAAAAACCATTAGAATCTATTCTCCCCCTGCCGACATCGACAAGTGTGCCCAGAACAGTTCTTACCATATATCGCAGAAAACCATCTGCCTCCATCGAAAAGGTTATCATGGCCAAGTCGGAG
>JAFGPZ010000214.1 GCA_016935935.1 Deltaproteobacteria bacterium | reverse complement strand
GATCTTTCACCAATAAGGAGGCTGTACTTTCTTTTCATATACTGAACAATGACCTCGTCCAGTTTGTCACCGGCAATCCTTACAGACTTGGCATAAACAATGCCGGAAAGTGAAATAACCGCCACTTCCGTAGTCCCGCCACCGATATCAACCACCATTGAACTTACCGGCTCTGTTATCGGCAGACCCGCGCCTATGGCCGCCGCCATGGGTTCCTCAATGAGATATACCTCCCTGGCTCCTGCCGACTCGGCAGCCTCTTTTACTGCCCTCCTCTCAACGGGGGTAATACCTGAAGGTATAGATATAATAATCCTCGGACGAACGAGCGCCCTCCTGTTATGTATGCGTAATATGAAATGCCTGAGCATTGCCTCTGTAATTTCAAAATCAGCTATTACGCCGTCCCTCATCGGCCTTATAGCCACTATATTTCCGGGAGTCTTCCCCAGCATTCTCTTTGCATCAGAACCGATTGCGATTACTTTTTTTGTCCCCTTAATATCACGATGCACGGCGACAACAGATGGCTCACACAAAACGATACCTTTGCCTTTCATACAGACAAGAGTATTAGCCGTTCCCAGATCAATGGCAAGATCGTTGGAAACTTTTCCTAACAAATAATCGAACAGCAAGACAGTATCCTCCTTTGCGTAGAGACTTGAAACTCCTATACCGCATTTCAATGACCTAATCAATTAAATAATTTAAACAATACCTGTCATGGTGATAACCACTGACAGAGCACGCAGTGGACAAAAATTTATTGCATTTTACCGGGGACTATACTACTAATGCGACACAATAAACTGCACTGTCAGATTGGAGAGGAAAAGCCTATAATATGCTGCAATTAATGCGAAAACACGCAAAGAGCTGGATGATGAAGTTAATACTGGGTATTATCATTGTTGTATTTGTCTTCTATTTTGGAGCGATGCGTGGGGATAAACAGACTGAAACCATTGCCGTGATTGATGGATCTCACCTTACGTACGCAGAATTTTCGAAGGAATATCAGAATATTATAGATGCATACAGACAGCGCTACGGCAATAATCTGACAGACGATATGCTCAAACAACTGAATCCCAGGAAACTGGCCTTTGATAATCTCGCAAACCAGTTGATACTGCTCAAAAAAGCAGACGAGTTCAAACTTGATGTCAGCGATGAAGAGTTGAAGGACAATATATTTTCAATTCCCTCTTTCCAGATAGAAGGAAAATTCAACAAGACGCTATACGAAAGAGTGCTGCGCCAGAACCGAATAACACCGGAAGAATTCGAGGTATCCCACAAGAAAATGCTAAAGATAGGCAAGCTGGAACGCCTTATAAAAGAATCCGTAAAGGTTTCCGAGAAAGAAGTATATGATATTTACAAGATTCAATTCGAAGAAATAAACGCCCATTACATCAAAGTAGATACGAGAGACTTCATGGACAGGATCAACCCTTCGCAAGAGGACCTGGCAAAATATTTGAAAGATCACGAAGAAGATTTCAGGATTCCCCAGAAAGTGCAGGTCAAATATATCTCCTTCCCCGGAATGGATTTCGCCGGGCCTCAAGACATCTCAGACGAACAAATAAATGAATACTACAACTACAACAAGGATGAATTCATAAGGGGGAAGACGAACAGTAATGAAAAAGAGGAACCTCTTCCAATTTCGGAGGTCAAAGGAGAGATTATATCAAAATTGAGGCTTTCATCAGGTATGGGAGTCGCATTTGACGAAGCCAAGAAAGCGCATGATATTATCTATCAGGAAGAAAATCTGCAAGAATATGCAAAGGAGAATAAGCTTACACTCAAGACAACAGAGTTTTTCTCGGCTTATAATCCACCGGAGGAGATTGCGGGGGTTCGCGACCTTATCAAAGAAATCTTGGACTTAAAAGAAAAAGAAATCACTCCCGTTTTGTCCGATGCCAGGGCTCACTACATCTTCGGCGAAGTTTCGACAAAGCCTTCCTACATACCTGATATCAGGGAGGTGGAAAAGGAAGTAACTGAAGCTTTTGTTTCAGAGGAAGCACGAAAGATGTGTGAAAAGCGGGCCTTGAGTATTCTTGATCGCCTTAAGAAGGGAGACGACATAGCCAAAGTCGCGAAAGAGGCAGGCCTCAAGCTCTCCGAAACGGGTATGATTCTTGCGGGCTCTACTATCGAGGAGATAGGATATTCGCCGGAAATAAGCGAGGCGCTCTATGAAATTTCCGCAAGGAAGCCCTATCCCGACAAGGTCTATTACGTCGGTGATGGTTATGTCCTGCTCGGATTCAAAGAGCAAGGCAAACTGGACGATAAGGATTGGGAAGAGAAAAAGGATGAACTCAAACTCTTTCTTCTGCAGTTGAAGGAACAGAAATATTTCAGTTCCTGGCTGGAAGATACAAAAGAATCCATGATCAAGGAGGGAAGAATCGAGATTCTAAAGGATGCAGCCAGCCTGTAGTGTCAGGGCCCGACTGTTACAATGCGATTTTACCAGTATTACATAGCACACATAGAACATACACCTGAGTGCACCACAAACTGACAGTACGCGAGGAACGGCTTATTGTGAAGCTCTTCGCCTTACCCTCGCATTTGCCTTGTCATTAGAAACCCCGTATGTTAGCGTTAAAGCGTCGCGCAAATCAGTGACAATCTTAAAAGGTTATTATGAAATCAGAATCTATAACAAGTTTGTTAAAAGACGATGCCACCCGTTCCGAAACTGTCCGCAATCTGGCTAAAAATTATATAGACGCATGCGCGATCATCGAGGATCACTCTCTTCAGGACAAGCTGCTGAAAGAGTTGATGAAAGAGTATTCGATTCTTCAGAACAAGGTTGAAGCACTGCTGAAGAATACACTGCCAGAGGTAGTGGCAGACGAAATAAAATACAGGGGAAAATTCTCACCAAGCCCATGTGATTGCACAATATTGTTTTCTGATTTTATAGGGTTTACCAGTCTTGCAGAGCAGTTATCTCAGACTAATCTCGTTGAAATTTTGAACAGACTATTTTGCGAATTTGATGACATTACGCTGAGACACAGGGGAACAAAGATTAAAACAGCAGGAGACTCCTATATGGTTGCCTTCGGTACACCTACAGAATTGAAAGACCACGCATACCATGCGATCCTTGCAGCAATGGAAATGCAGCATTGTATTAAGGAGTTTAACGAAAGAAATGAATATCCATTTCACATGAGAGTGGGAATCCACTCAGGCCCTGTAATTGCCGGAGTCGTTGGAAAGGAAAGACTGCAGTTCGATGTCTTTGGAGATAATGTGAACATAGCGTCAAGATTTGAATCTGCGGGCGCGGCAGGAGAAGTGAATGTATCGAATGAGACATACAGGCGGACGAAAAACTACTTTAAATTCATCAGCAGGGGAAGAGTCGCCCTTAAGCATAAAGAGGATATGGAAGCATATTTTGTAGTTGCAAAATTATAAACGCGAAGGTTTTAATATGAATGATAATCAG
>JAFGPZ010000213.1 GCA_016935935.1 Deltaproteobacteria bacterium | reverse complement strand
TATCGACACTCAGGATTTTTCCAAGCGAGACATGCTATACAATTCATATATTGAAGTTTGCCGTGTTACGTACAAGTGGCAACTGTCGTGAGTCCAAGCCATGTGATGATATCAACGCAATGTATCACATACAAAAACCCTCCTTTTTAAGAGATAATCGTTCTTTAAACTCCTCGATTAAAGAGAACCCTTGCTGTAAAAGACTTTCTTGGCAATCTCTGCAACGAGGATATAGAGAACAAGTATTATCCCCAGCCACAAAAGAAAATAACTAGGCAGGAACGTAAAGTCGAAAAGTGGGGGGCGGTATACGGCAGTATGAGGATAACTGCCATGACTATCATAGTGGCCATAACGAGATACTTCCCGGGTTTGCTCGCGATAAAAGGCTTCCGTGTGCGAATGACGATCACAATCAGTGAGGCTGAAATGACCGATTCGAGAAACCAGCCTGTTCTGAATTGATCTGTTGTGGCATGGAGGATGAAAAGAAGCACACCAAAGGTGAGATAATCAAAGACCGAACTGATGAGACCGAATGTGAGCATGAACTTTTGAATGAATCTGATATTCCAGCGACGGGGTTGCCGGATCATCTCGTCATCAACGCTGTCCGTGGCTATCGTCATCTCGGGGAAGTCTGTTATCAAGTTGGTCAGCAGGATCTGCTTGGGTAATAATGGGAGAAATGGCAGAAAGAGTGAGGCCCCGGCCATGCTGAACATGTTTACGAAATTTGCACTGGTGGCCATGAAGACATATTTCAATGTATTGGCAAACGTTATTCTGCCCTCGCTGACCCCTCTTAAGAGAACATGGAGATTCTTCTCAAGCAGCACAATATCGGCCGCCTCTTTGGCGACGTCAATCGCGCTGTCCACTGAAATCCCGACATCAGCTGCATGGAGGGCTGAAGCGTCATTGATCCCGTCACCCATATAACCGACAACATTG
Organism: Deltaproteobacteria bacterium; assembly: GCA_016935935.1. The sequence goes on along the minus strand of JAFGPZ010000213.1, from coordinate 13,958 downwards.
CCACTCTTCTTGAGAGCGATGATGATGCGTTCTTTCTGATTTGGTTCGACTTCTGCGAATATGTCCACCTCGTTCACACGTTTGATTAAGGCTTCATCGCTCATCTGTCTCAATTCGGGACCAGTAAGTATTTGTTGATTCATTAATCCTATTTGCCCGCCAACATGTGTTGCAACCATGCGGTTGTCGCCGGTAATTACCTTCAATCCCACGCCGAGCTTATTTAAATCATTGATTGTTTCAGCGATTCCCGATTTGGGCGGATCAGAGAAAACCAGCATTCCCAGAAAAGTCATGTTCTGTTCGATGTTTTCTTCCAAGGTTGCTTCGGAACTCATGCTGCGGCAGGCAATCCCAAGTACTCGAAAACCTTTGCCCCCGAATTCTTCATAGCGCTTGACAATCTTTTCCTGCACCTCGGCAATCTCAACAATTGTTGCGCCAGGAGTTTCTGCCTTCGTGTACACAGACAGCACATTCTGGAGTGCCCCTTTGGTCACAATATAATTTGTATCATCCTTGGAAACGACAATGCTTAAACGCTTGCGAATAAAATCATACGGCAGTTCGTTCAGTTTATGGTAGCCGGACATGTCAAAGTGCGAACCGGTGCGGAGCATTGCATCGATGGGGTTGACGAAGCCCGACTCATAGAAGGCATTGATAAAGGCATATAAACGCACTTTTTCACTTTCATTGCCGTCGACGTCGATGGCAGCATGCAATTTTACCACGCCTTCTGTTATGGTCCCTGTTTTGTCGGAACAGAGTACATTCATGCTGCCGAAGTCTTCAATCGAAGACAGTCGTTTCACGATAACCTTTGCCCCGGCCATACGTTTTGCTCCATGAGAAAGATTGACGCTGATAATTGCCGGTAGCAACTGCGGCGTCAAACCAACGGCGAGGGCTAAAGAAAAAAGAAAAGAATCCATTACCGGTCGGGCCAGATAAATGTTGATTGAAAAAATAGCGATGACCAGGAGCAGTGTAATCTCCATAAGGAAATAGCCGAACCGGCGGACACCGCGCTGAAATTCCGTTTCCGGTGGCCTGAGTTTGAGCCTGTCAGAAACCTTTCCGAATTCTGTCTTTCTGCCCGTCTGCACGGCCAATACTTTTGCCATGCCACTGACAACATGGGTCCCTAAGAAGAGACTGTTAGTGCGGCGGATGAGCGGCGTTTCAGCCGGCAGCACTCCAACGGCCTTTTCAACGGGATATGTCTCACCGGTCAAGGTTGCTTCATCAACGAACAAATCTTTTGATTCCAGAATCCGGCAATCCGCCGGAACACTCCCGCCTGCCGAAATCATAACGATATCACCGGGGACGACTTTGTCGATAGGGATAGTTTCTATGGTGCCGTTACGCCATACTTGTGCCGTCGTTTGAACGATAGACAGTAAGTCCTTCACCGCATTGGCAGCCCCCCGTTCCTGCCAGAACCCGAGAAATCCGCTGATGAATATAATGGAGAGAATAATTATCGCGTCTGTCGAATCGCGAAGAAAGAAGGAAAGAACGGCGGTGAAAAGAAGTATGACGGTGATGGAACTTTTGAACTGAGCAAGAAAAAGAAGGAGGGTGGTTGACTCTTTCTGCGGTTGTAATTGATCGATGCTGAATTCCCTGATGCGTTGTTGTGCTTCCTGTTCCGTCAAGCCCTGCAGTGTTGTGTTCAGATGCTGAAGCAATTCTTTCTCGGCAATATTCCAGAAGGGTTCAGATATTTTATCCATTGTTATTCTTTCAAAAGAAATGCTCATCAGATAAATTTAATTTTTTCTGTGACGGATAAAGTGGATCACCCAAATCACTACGCCCATAAAAATAATTATCGCCAGAACATTGTATTCAAAACGTTTAACATTTCCCAGCACTGTCTCTAAAGCATAACCGAACAGATATCCGCCCGTTCCGATTAAGGCCGCCCAAACAAGCGCGCCGATGCCGTTCAGGAGTATGAATCGTTGTGCCGGAACCGAACTCATGCCAATCACGAACGGCGATATTGTTCGCAGCCCATAGAGAAATCTAAATATCAGGATGAACGGGGCTCTCCATCGTTCCAGGAGCTTCTTCGCCTTATCGACGCGGATTTTCCAGGACGGACGTCGTTTTAGAATCATTTGTCCGTGCTTGCGCCCCAGATAAAAAAATAGCTGATCTCCACAGAAGCTGCCAAGAAATGCGGCAACAACTACCCAAGGCAAAATCAAATATCCCTGGTGGGCTATAAACCCTGCTAAAACAAGGATCGTTTCACCCTCGAGAAAAGTGCCGACGAGAACGGCCAGATATCCATATGTCTCAACAAAATATTCCAGTGTCACTGTTAAATAGTCACTTCACTATGTAGTTTCATGACCATAGTGACCATTCATATTATTTGACATTTTTTTCAATGGTTACTTTTTCTGTCTTTGACCCCCAGAGATTACACGATGCAGTGACTTCCAGAATGTCTCCTTCTGCGGCAGGTATCGTATAGGTGTATGAAAAAGTAGATTTATCCGGCTGATTTTTATAATCATTCGTACTGATCACTTCGCCATTCTTCTTGATTTCGACTTTTTTAATATAATGAACTGTGGGAGCTGGCGATGAGTGCGTTATCGTAACGTGTAAAGTCTGCGTGTTTGAATCATATACAAGGTTCAAATCCTTCGGCGCAGTCGCGTAAGCAGGTATGGAATGGATAGAAAGAAATATAAAAAGTAGAAATACTACAAATCCGGCAGAGATAATTGTTCTCTGGGCTCCTTTACATCTTTTATTGCCTCCGGCTTTTTCAAAATTCTTACTCATTAACATGACAGGTTCTCTCCTTTCTTATCATTCAATGAAATATACCCGATTGAATTAACCGTATCCTTTAATCTCTTCCAAAAACAGTCTATTCTTCTGTTATAAAGTGTTTTTTCACTTCGGCCACAATCTGATTTTCTGTCATTTTATCAGCAGGTGTAGTTTCCACGACCTTTGAAGCGAGGGCTTTAGATTTTTTCATTTCCGTTTCCAATTCTTTCTTTGCTTCTCCTGGGCCAAAGATATAAATGCTGTGGGCATCGTGAAGCAGGGAAATGACCTCGTCATAGTAATTGCGGAGTTGATGAGTGCGGCGCGCTTCTGCCTTTCTTCCAGAGACAATTTCTCCTTGGAAAGAAGCTGATCGAGAACCACCAGTTGACCGAAAATGACCTTCGGCATCTGACTTAATTGTTGTAACAATTTCTTTCTTATTAACCACTGACACGATGATTGCTTGTCTGTGGTCTATCCATACCCCCACATACTTTTCCATGTTTTTACTCCCTAAAGTTCAGTCTCGCTGTTCGCACTTTCTCCAGGCACGAGGATACGACAAAGAAAATATGTTACTGTAATTGTACAATACAAGAGACTCCTTCGCACATCGTACTTTCTCTCTCGATGTGGCAGACAATCCGTTTTTTGAACTACACAGGGCTCGATCGAAAGCAATCACACCTCACAAATTTTACATCGTCTCAAAATGATTCGTAATAACGTCTCGATAAGAGATCAACCTGTTTCCGCCTTTCGTATATAAGGGCAATTTCTATCTGCTTACAGAAATAATAAGCGACATCTTCTCCCAAGCATTACTGTCGGACTCCAAGTTACCACTATAGCCGAGACAGCGCATGATTCGATTCCTACAGTCTTCGTTGCCTTCCCCTATATTGTGACCTGCGAAGTCCACCACGCCTTTTTTTCGGTCCTTGCTCATGATCAAGAAAAAAACCACCTTGTGAAATGAGCCATTAAACTACTAGCACGGAATTATCGGTATATGGATGCGGGCTTGGCACATACTTGTCTGCATGCCCGTCGTTTTCCCATTTTGTTCCATCTATCAGATAGCGGAACTGATATTCCCGTGCCGTCTCAAGAGTAACAGTGGCACTATAGTGCCCATTTTTTAATTTTTTCATCGGGGTAGCAAATCTGTCCCAGTTGTTAAAATCACCGACAAGATAAACGTTATCGGCAACTCCAACCGCTTCCTTGGGTAATCTGAATGTTACTTTACATACGGATTTGTTTTTGAAATATTGTTTCTTTATGCTCATAACTGCTCCTTTCTTCCTTTACTGCCCCAAAGGCTAAATGATATATAGACGACCGGTGTTGCTCTTATATTCACCACTTCCAAATGATATCTTACAGCCAGGCATTGAGAAAGTGTATTGCAAGACGAAAAGTTCCATACTATATGGAGTGAGCACCTGTAGGAAAGAGATTTGTGACGGTGAGCGAGGAGAAATGAATGTGTGGGTACTGGTAGTCTAATAGAACTATTTGCACGTTTTTATTTTTCCAGTATTAGTAGCGTTTCTGCGAGATTATAATGAACAAATCGTTTTCTTTTGTCAATCCTTTTCAATCATACTTACCATATCCTTCCGTCATCGGATCATTACAAATAAGCTGTCATTTTTCCTTGCTCTGATCAACGTAAGACTGATGAACAGCATGATGAGTGATCGCTTTCTTGACAGTTGTAAGGAAGTTCCTGTGCCGTGCCGTGTCCATGTCGAGGTGACGATAAACACGCAACTTGACCCAGTCTTCGATAAAAATCCACGCAATGCAGTACAACCAGACCAATCCGATATACGTCCAGGGAATGGCCGTGACGAATATACCGAATGCGACGATCAAAACGGCCACTGCCTGTGTGCAGAGGATTGCCGTCAGAAGGATCGGTGCCGGATATGGTTGTGCGAAAAACGGTTTCCGGCGGCTGCGGGCAACGAAAAGAGTCAGATGCCCTGCCACGGCAAGTTTCAGGAAGATAATCGATTGCAGGTGAGCCTGATCGATGCCGAACCATGATTTGGCTATGGCTAACAGGAGAAATGTTTCGACAACTCCTATTCCACCCAGGAAGGAAGATATGGTGAGGACGTTGTGCATTTTCCACTTGACGGGTTGGGGATCCAGCCATGTCTTGTCGTAGGCAATGGTCATAATCGGGAGGTCATTGAGCAGTGCGAGCAGGATGATCATGATGGCGGTGATCGGGTAAACATTGTAGACCAGCATGGCGAGCACCATGAAAAACATGATGCGGATCGTCTCGGTAATTCGATAAATCGCATAGCTGGTCATGCGTTCGAAAATCCTCCGAGCTTTCTCAACAGCCTTAATGATGACCGACAAACCCGGCTCGGTAAGTACCAGGGCAGCGGCCGCCCGCGCTGCATCGGTGGCACCGGAGACGGCGATTCCCACATCCGCCTGTTTCAGGGCGGGCGCATCATTAACCCCGTCTCCCGTCATGCCGACCAGGTGTCCCCGTTCCTGCAGGGCTTTGACGATCCCGAACTTATGCTCCGGGAAAACCTGGGCAAACCCGTCAGCCTGTTCGATCTGAGCTTCCGCCTGGAGACTCAGGTGTTCGATTTCTTCACCTTCTTGAAACAGCGAGTCAGCGGGCTGGATGTTGGTACCCATTCCAAGCGTCTTTGAAATCTCCCGGCCAATGGCCACATTGTCGCCGGTGACCATCTTTATGGTGATACCATGGGTCTTCGCATTCGTGATGGTTTCGGCAGAATCCTCACGGGGAGGATCAAACAAGGGCAGGATTCCCAGAAACTGCCATGATTCTTTTCCATCGGACCGCGCCACTCCCAGAGTACGATACCCCCCAGCAGCCAGATCGTTGATGATCTTCTCCGCCTTGGCCCTGTTCTCGGGATCTAACCCGCTCATGTCCATAATAATCTGGGGCGCACCTTTGGTAACAGTAAAGGTTTTATTCGCGGAATCTTTTATGACCGCTTCTGTTCGCTTGCTCACGGGATCGAAGGGAACGAACTTTACTTGCTGGTATTGATCGAGGACACCGGCATCAGTAAGACCGCCGATTACGGCCAGATCGATAGCATCACGGTCTTCCGCTTTGGATGCTAAGGCTCCTGCCAGGATCAGTTCCTGAGTATCCTTTGCCTCGAAGATTACGGGTTTCCCCAGTGTGAGTTTGTTCTGGGTTAAGGTGCCGGTTTTGTCTGAGCACAGAATATCGATTCCCGCCATTTCCTCGATTGATTCGAGCCGTGAGACGATGGCCTTCAATTTCGACAGGGCGAGCGCACCCACTGCCATGGTAACGGAAAGCACCGCAGGCATCGCCACCGGAATGGAAGCGACGGCAAGAATAAGGGCAAATTGTGCCATTTCAAGAAGCGGTGCGTGGCGGACGATTTGTGCAACCACCAGGACGGAAATCAAGGCAAGACTCAGATAGATCAGGTAATCACCGATTTGTAAGACCGCTTTCTGAAAATGGGATGCCGCTCCGGCGGTTTCAACCAGTTCGGCCGTGCGCCCGAAATATGTATGGTTTCCCGTCGCTACGACTAACGATACCATTTCTCCCTGCTTGGCAGCCGAACCTGAATAGGCGATATCTCCCTGACGCTTGGTCACCGGCAGCGACTCACCGGTAAGAGCGGATTGGTCGACACTCAGATAATCACCATCGAAAAGTTTGACATCGGCGGGGATTATATCACCGAGTCGCAAGCGTATCACATCACCGGGAACAAGATCCCGGGCATCGATTTCCTGCCATGTCTTGTCCCGGTTCACCCGTGCCTTCAGCGCGAGTTGATTCTTGAGCGCTTCAAGAGCATTGGCCGCCTTGTGTTCCTGCCAGAAGCCGACAACGGCATTGAAGACCAGAAGCACCATGATAATGATAAAGTCAGACCAGTGCCTTACAATCAATGAGAGAGTCGCCGCAATCTCGATCATCCAGGGAATGGGCCCCCAGAAGTACCCGAGAAACTTGAGTATGGGATTAACCTTGTGTTCCTCCAGAACATTCGGTCCGAATGAAACGAGCCGTTTTTGAGCCTCCTCACCTGACAGGCCGTTCCGTTCCGTTGCAAGTTCTCTGAAAAGTTCCTGTATGCTTGTGTCCTGTGCCTTTTCACTGCCGATTTGTTGGAATTCCATATGTCAGTCTCCCTTTTATCCGTGTATCCGTGATACAATGCACGGCAAAGCATTATCGTGATCAACATAATCGCTGACTCACCACCTGATTTGATACCTTTTTCTCTGCAGAGTCATTTCCGACTTTCTTTATCCCGTCCGTTTATTATGGAAATCGGATGATCCCTGCAACCTGCTCGTTATGTGCCGACGTTAACCGTCACAAAATGTGTGAGACCTTGCCGTTTGATCAAAAAGAGTATCGTATCTCCTGCTTTATAGGTGACGATCTTTCGATTGAATTGATCGACATCACTAACTTTAACGTTATCAATCTCAAGAATAACATCTCCCGGCATAAGACTCGCTTCTGCCGCAGGTGTACCTTCTTCCACTGTTGTTACGACAATACCCTTTGTATCCGAAAGACCGAAATGTCGGGCAATCTCAGGGGTGATCTCATCGACGGACAATCCTAAATCGGGAGCTTCTTCACTGAGGAAGGAAGCTTTCCTTTCCTCCGCCAATTCACCTATTGTAACCGGGAGCTTTTTCCCTTGACCTTGCCGAATCAATTCAACCATCACTGTTTTTCCCACGGGCGTCGATGCCACAAGATAAGGTAAATCATGCGTGTTTTTGATCTGCTTGCCATCGAATGACAGGATCACATCACCCCTCAGTATTCCGGCTTTATCAGCCGGTCCTCCCTTAACGACGTCCGATATCAAAACACCCGTCTCAACTTCCAGTTTGAGTTTGTCTTGTAAAGCAGGGGTAATTTTTTGAATGACAACTCCAAGCCAGCCCCGCACGACCTTCCCCTTTTTCAGTTGCGAGAGGAGGTCTTTGGCAATGTTAACGGGAATCGCGAAACCGATACCGACGTTCCCGCAGGAAAAAGATTTGTGACGGTACGTGAGAGGAAATGAATGTGTGTGCAGTGGTGATAGGCGAATAGAACTATGTGCACGTTTTTATTTTTCAGCTATTTCTAAGGCGTTTATGCATGATTATAATGAACAAATCAGTTTTTTTGTCAATCCTTTTCAATCATACTTACCATATCTTTCTGTCATTGGATCATTCACTCATTATTTGTAACGTAATAATACGGGAAAGCAAAAAGGGAAATTGATTCCACTTACAGTAAGTATACTTGACCTCAAATTCATTTTAAAAATGCGGCACGAGGATTACAATCAGATACGAAATGATCATGCTTGTCACACCCACAATGAGTCCTATTTTCAGCCATTCCAGGAAATGGCGGTGATCTTTGACTCCTTTTCCAGAATTCCCAGGGCGACGATGTTTGCCGTGGACCCGATAACGGTTATGTTCCCTCCATAACAGGCCCCAAAGAGAAGACACCACCACAGCGGCTTCAGACTGATGTTCAGCGATTGCAGGCTGTTCACCATGGGAATAAAGGATGCCACAACCACGGAATTATCAAGAATGCTCGACAGAATGCCACTGGAGAATATGATCGTGCCGGATAAAATTGCCGGCTTAGTACCCATAATGTGCACCAGCTTCTCAGCCAGGGCCTGTGCCAGCCCCGATGCATGAATCACACCTGCCTGGGCAAATAAAAAGAGAAAGAACAGCAGGGACATCCACTCCACTTCATGCTCGATGTAGTATCGTGCCTTATCATGTCGATAGGCCAGGACGATCCCCGCAAAAATGACAGGCCATACCCAGGGAGAGAGAAATTATGATCAATATAAGGAATCTTGTTTTCACCCCACTCCGATGAGTCAAACATGTCCCGTTGGCTTTTACAGATTTTCATTCCCAGTGCCATGCAACATGAACGGTGCCTGCTTACCTCTTACCGGTGAGTCGAGCCTGGAAGACGATTCCCGCAATGCCCAGTACAATAAATATAATTACTTCCAGTGGAACATTGAGCTGTATCGTATCCACAATAAAGGCCGCCCCCGTCAGCGAAGAAATGACAATCAACGCCCAGTCAAACAACATGAACATACAAACCGTTCCGGCAGCACCTCCTATGATATAAACCAGCCACAGAACATTCGTCTGCAGCCCAAAGAAGCTGAGAATTACATATAAAATGTAAGTGCCTGCGAGGAATCCGGCAACTCCGATGGCGAAACCCTGCAGAAAGATCGATACAAGCGCCCCGACCACCCCGGCCCTAATGGCAATAAGCACTGTAACCAAAGTTGACTGAATGGCAAGGAACTCTTGTGCATAGGTGAATCCCGCAATGAAACCGACACTGCCGACAAACAACCAGAAAAGCCGGCGTCCCAGCGTCAGCAACCCGATACCAATCAATAAACATATCGCTTTCATAATATCTTCCCGTTTCCACCGACAGGGCACTGCTCAGTAACAATATGAATAACTCTGGTTTTCTTCCGTGGAGCAAGTAAATCCCCTCGATGAATATGACGACTATGGCAATCAATGTCATCAGTTCCGGCCCATAGTGTTCACATTATCGATAAGGGATCCCATTTCATACCCGAACACCAGCCTGTATAATTTGATCCGACACCGATGTGCGAACTACTGTACCGGTATCGTTCGCCATTAGATTACGTTGCGTACGTTGACTGATGCGCTGTTTTTATGCTGTGTCCTGTGACGATCCCCAAAAAATTCTTTTCAAGTAGTTTTCACAATGGTATTATTAATTTCACTTTGGCAAAATTGATCTTCCACCAGCAACTCGTGACAGAGAGAACAGAATAGTATATTCACCGGAAGGTCATTGTTCAAACCGATAGTAGCAACACATGAAGAAAGTAGGCTTTGGTGATAGTAAAAGTCGGCACTTGTATCTTTATACCACATAACAATAGCAACATACTAAAGTTATTATTCTTTGACCCCATTCTTACATAATTTTCAGGGGAATAACCGGCGCAACTGAATGCTGGTGTTCACCGCCTCTTCAAGTAATCGCTTGCCCATAGAAGGAGCTGAATGCGACAGGTAACCCAATCAGCTTACTGTCATTGTCATAAAGGTTGCACAATGGTTTTTCCATCCATGGTGTAAAACGACAACGCCGGATTACCGCTTTGAAATGCTGAAGGAACAATTTCTCACATATCTTGAGGAGAGATTCATGGTCTACACGATTACCCTTAATCCTGCCCTTGATCGAACTCTATGGGTTGAAAAAATAGAGACTGATGATTCAAATCGCATTGAACGGGAGGAACGGTATGCCGGCGGGAAAGGAATCGATGTTTCAAGGGTTCTCACGACTTTTGGCGTCGATAACAAAGCATTGGGGTTTGTCGGCGGTTTTACGGGAGCAGAGTTGGAAGGCCGGATGCTCAATGAAGGGATTCAGTGCGATTTTACAAGGATTTCTGGTGAAACCCGGACTAACGTAATCATCAATGACATGAGTACCGACAGCCAAACGCTGTTCAGTGGAAAAGGTCCGGAAATTGAACCATTTGAACTGATTCAGATTATCCGTAAAATCGAGGCATTGGAAAATCCCGAGATTGTCATCATCAGCGGTAGCCTTCCCCTGGGTGTCCATCCAGAAATCTACCGTAAAATCATAGAAATAGCGAAAGGCAAAGGCACAGCTTCGGTTATCGTGGATACAGATGGCAATGCCCTGAAATTCAGTATCCAGGGACTCCCCTCAGTTATCAAACCTAACGTGCGGGAACTGAGCCGATTGGTTAACGCCGAACTGAAAGAGATGAGTTATATCCTCGAGGCGGCCCGGCACATTCGTGAACAGGGTGTGGCTATTGTTCTCGTTTCCATGGGTGCACAAGGGATTCTTCTTGTGGAAGAAAAAAATTGCTATCTCGCTGCTCCACCTCCTGTCAAAGCAGTCAATACCGTCGGCGCCGGAGATTCTGCCGTTGCTGGTTTTGTCTACGGACTGATCCAGGAAGAGACACTAAAGCAAGCCTTGGTCTATGCGGTGGCAGCCGGCACGGCCACAACTCTGCGGCCCGGTTCAGCCTTGTGTGAAAAAGATGATTTTCTTGCATTGGTCCCCCGCATCGAGGTGCAAGAGATGTGAAAACGGCTTTTACCAATATGGTATGAAAAGGTACCGCACAGAGGCACAATTGCTATGGCACCATTTTTCCGGTCGGAGCATTAAGGCTCTGGGTTGGTTCGAATCTTCCCGTAGAGATTGTTTTTACCGTAAATAAAGTCAAATGAAGACAAAACTGCTTCATAGTTTGGGACCCCTCTTCGGCCTGTTACTTTTTTCAGCCGCCCTTTGGGTTATCCATCATGAACTCAAGGCACATCCTCTGCATGATGTTCTCCGGTACGTGCATGCATTACCCGCCCAGCGTCTTTCACTGGCACTACTGTTCACGGTTATCAGCTATTGTGTGATGACGGGATATGATACCCTGGCCCTGAAGTATATACAGCATTCGCTCGCGTATAGCAGAATTGCCCTGGCATCCTTCATTGGGTATGCTTTCAGTAATAATATCGGCCTGTCTATGATTGCCGGCGCATCCGTGCGCTATCGTCTCTACTCTGCGTGGGGGCTTTCAACGCTGGAGATCGGAAAAGTGGTTTTCTTTTGCAGCATGACATTCTGGCTCGGATTCCTGGCACTTGGCGGCATCATTTTCATGTGGGTACTCATGGAGGTACCTGCTTCACTTCATCTACCCCACGTATCCCTCCGTCTTCTCGGAGTGTTCTTCATCACTGTCGTGACGGCCTATCTTTTATGGAGTTTTTTTGTGAAGAAGCCCCTTGTAATTCGAGGCTGGTCGCTTCTTGTGCCATCCATCCGCATTTCCCTTGCCCAGATCACGATCGCAATGCTGGATTGGATTTTGGCAGGCAGCGTCCTTTACTCGTTGCTTCCTCACTTGCCGGGCGTACCGTTTTACGGATTTCTCAGCATCTATCTTCTGGCACAGATGGCAGGAATAGTAAGCCAGATACCGGGAGGGTTGGGTGTATTCGAAACGCTTGTCCTCCTGCTTCTGTCTCCCATCGCGCAGGCTTCGGAAGTTCTCGGTTCACTCATTGTGTTCCGGGGTATATACTATGTTCTTCCTCTTGTTGTTGCCGCCACCCTTCTCGGAATCCAAGAAATAATCAAGCGGAAAAAGGAGGTGCAATGGATAAGCCAGGCCTTTGGCGAATGGGTTCCCAGGATAGTCCCCCGTATCCTGACTATTACAACATTTATCGGAGGCGCAATCCTGCTGTTCTCGGGAGCAACGCCTGCCATAGGATCACGTCTTGCATGGCTGAAAGAGTTTCTTCCCTTGCCGGTAATAGAATTTTCACACTTTCTCGGGAGTCTGGTCGGAGCCGGATTGCTGCTGCTTGCCAGGGGTCTTTGGCGCAGGATTGATGCCGCCTATTTTCTGACGGTGGTCTTCTTAGGGGCGGGAATCGTAATTTCCCTGCTCAAGGGATTCGACTATGAAGAGGCATTCATATTATCCGTTATGCTTGTGGCTTTGCTTCCCTGTCGCCGCTACTTTTACCGCAAGGCGTCCCTCATCAGTCCGCGGTTCTCTCCTGGCTGGATAGCAGCCATTTTCAGTGTTGTGGTCTTATCGTTCTGGTTGGCTCTCTTTTCTTTCAAACATCTTGAGTATTCACATGATCTGTGGTGGCATTTCACCCTGTACGGCGACGCCCCGCGAGCACTCAGGTCCCTGGCTGGAGCTGCCGGAATTGCCCTGTTGTTTTCCATTGTAACACTCCTGCGACCGGCCCCACATGAACCGTCGTATCCTTCAGCTGAAGAAGTAAATACGGTTACTTCGATTGTTAAAGCGTCACAGGCCACGTACGCCAACTTAGCCCTCCTGGGTGATAAGGGTTTTCTTTTCAGCCAGACGATGACCGCGTTTATTATGTATGGTGTAGAAGGTCGTAGCTGGATCGCCATGGGCGATCCTCTGGGCTCCACAGCAGAATGGCCCGAACTTGCCTGGAAATTTCGTGAAATGGCTGATGAATACGGCGGATGGACCGTTTTTTACGAAGTTGGCGCCGACCACCTCTCGCTTTATCTTGATCTCGGTCTCACCCTGCTCAATCTCGGAGAAGAAGCCAAGGTTGACCTTAACTCTTTTAGTCTTGAAGGGAGTCACCGGAAGGATATGCGACATACCAAGAACAAACTGGAAAAAGAGGGGTACAGGTTTGAGGTCCTGTCGCCGGAAGCTGTTACCCCGTTACTGCCCGACTTAAAGAGGATATCCGATGCCTGGTTGAAAGAAAAAAACACCGGGGAAAAGAGGTTTTCCCTCGGATTCTTCGAAGACAGTTATGTAAAGCTGTTTCCGTCCGGACTGGTAAAGAAAGAGGGACAGATTGTTGCCTTCGCCACTCTCTGGTCGGGAGCAGAAAAAGAAGAGCTTTCCATCGACCTGATGCGATATCAGCCAGATGCACCTCACGGTGTGATGGAGTATCTCTTCATCGAGCTCATGCTCTGGGGGAAACAGGAAGGGTACCAGTGGTTTAACCTCGGAATGGCTCCTCTGTCGGGTCTCGAAGATCACGAACTCGCTCCCCTGTGGGACCGGGTGGGGAATTTTCTCTTCCACCATGGAGAACATTTCTACAATTTTCAGGGCTTGAGGCAGTATAAAGAAAAATTCGAACCCGAATGGAAACCAAAATATCTTGCCTGTCCCGGCGGTATGGCACTTCCGCATATTATGATCAACTTGGCGTCACTCATTTCCGGCGGTTTAAAAGGTGTCATTACAAAATAAGTTTGTAAAAGAAGACTTTGTGTATCAGAGTTTGCGTGGCATCAGAATAAGAGGAAGTCTTTAAATATCCCCCATAACCTTTTACCGAATTGAGTGATGTAAAGGTTTTAGCAGACACAGCGGCTTCAAAGCGACTCGCTAAAGCTCGCGCCTGAGCCGCCCCGTTACAAGGGCAAAAGGGGTCACCCATTCAAGGTAAGGTCAAGTAAAAACGCACCCCTCCATTACACAAAAAGCAGTTTTTCC
>JAFGPZ010000212.1 GCA_016935935.1 Deltaproteobacteria bacterium | reverse complement strand
TCACTCCGCAGGTAGGCGAGAACTTCCTCGGCATCCCGGAACTGTGGAATCCCCGCAGGATTACCCAGATTAGTCACCTCGATATTGCGACACCCCGCCAGAATCATCTCCTCGGCGTAATATATCTTTGCCGCTGTCGATATAAATTTTTCTTCATGCTGGAAACCATCTCTGATGGTAATGTCCCCTATTTCCACTTCATGGGGCATTCGTGGAAATATCTTCCAGAGATCGTACTCTGCTGCCATGCAATCACCTCACGTTCTTTCCTTTTTTTCTTATGCACCCTCTATCTCCCGCGGAAAAGCGGCTTGCGCTTCTCTTCAAAGGCTGCAAGCGCTTCCCTCCTGTCCTCCGTAGGGATGGTCACCTCATACGCTTTCGATTCAATATGCAGTGCAACATCGAGACTGGCTTCCATGCCTTTGTTTACGGCAAATTTCGCCTGAGCAATACTGACGGGACCATTCTTCACGATTTCCTCTGCCATTGATAAAGAAACATGCAGTAAGTCTTCCGGTTCGGCGATACTGTTTACGAGACCTATTCGCAGCGCTTCTTCAGCGGTTATTCTTCGTGCCGTAAAAATGAGTTCTTTTGCTTTAGCGATGCCAATTATTCTCGGCAACCTTTGCGTTCCGCCAGCTCCGGGTATGATTGCGAGGCTTGTTTCAGTCAATCCCATTATTGCAGTCCGTGACGCTATTCTGATATCGCAGGCAAGGGCAAGTTCCAGCCCTCCACCGAATGCGTATCCGTTAATTGCCGCTATGACAGGGATTTGAACTTCTTCCACCATGGTAAATGTATTTCTGATCGTATTTATGAACCTTCTTACCTCTGTTTCCGTAAGGGCCTTCCTTTCCTTGAGATCGGCGCCGGCAGAGAATGCCTGTTTTGATACATCTTTGTTACCTCTCGCACCTGTTATGACAATGCACCGGATTCTTTCATCAATATCTGCGTCTTCAATCGTTCTTTTTAACTCCGTTAGCATCTCGGTATTGAAAGAGTTCATGGCATCAGGACGATTGAGTGTTACCAATAGAATGTTTTCATTCTTTAACTCGGAAACAAGAGATAAACCTTTCATTTTTCGCATCCATTCATGGTTGATTTGACACCTTGACGTTACTGTTGAGCAAGTATTGTGCCTCTACGGGCATCACCACAAAGTGATCTTTGACAACCGGTAGTAAATTGGAACGCGCCTCGCGTTACTTTTTTCAATGAGGACAAACATGTCATTACTTTATTGAGCATAAACAGGATGATATGACTAAAGATGCCACCCTTCGCATTTTTTGATCGGCAGCTGTGAATCCAAATGTGAGGACTGCAGAGAACCATTTCGCGCGTTGTGAAATGAAAAAACAAAGCCTATAAATTGCATAATTGTGCAATATTTTCTAAAATTTTATAAATTCTCAGCGTCGCTTCTGTATGTCTCCATTTATCTTTCCTTTCCCTGCTCCTGTTGGAATAATATAAAAATGTCAATAAATTGAGATAGTAACTTCCGTTAATACCGTCATAAGTATCAATCATCGAACGAACGAGAGACTGAACAAAAAATGTTATCTGCCCATGGTACTCAACTTGCAGATGGGGAGGATGATTCTGAACATCTGACTCTTGTAGTTACTCAACATGCTTGTTGAGCACATGACAGAACAGGGTACATAGTCAGTGATTGTGCTATATCCACCGCGTTTTAATTCTTTGATGAGATTTGGTGGGAAAAAGGAGACACTCTGATGGTAAAAGAAAATATCAAAAAAAAGGCTCTCGAAGGATTTCGCGTGCTTGATTTATCGCGTGTCCTGGCCGGTCCTTATTGCGCAATGATACTGGGAGATCTCGGGGCAGAGATTATTAAAATAGAAAGGCCCGGATATGGTGATGATACGCGGAGCCTTGGACCGTTCATCGGTAGTGAAAGCATGTATTTCATGAATACGAACAGAAATAAAAAGAGCATCACTCTGGATCTCAAGAGCAACGCGGGGAAGCAGGTATTTCTCGATCTTGTAAAACAATCTGATGTCGTCCTTGAAAACTATAAACCGGGTGTCATGGAAAAGCTGGGTATCGGTCACGATAAACTGAAAGAATATAATTCTGACATTATTTACGCTTCCATATCTGGGTTTGGCCATAAAAGCCCTTACGCGAGCAGGGCTGGTTACGACATCATTGCACAGGCAATGGGCGGACTGATGAGTTGCACCGGCTGGCCAGATAGCCCTCCAACGAGAATCGGCACTGCTATGGGAGATATCCTTTCAGGCCTTTTTGCAACAATCGGTATTCTCAGCGCCTTACTCGCCAGAAAGAGCGTCACGGGAAGTCAGCACATCGATATAGCGCTCGTTGATTCAGTGATATCATCCATGAATACGATGATACAGGTATACCTTGTAGAAGGAACTGTCCCTGGCAGAGTCGGGAATCGGTATCTCTTCATGTATCCGTTTGATACATTCAAAGCCAATGATGGATGGGTGGTAATCGGTATCGGGAATGATAAATTGTGGCACAAGTTCTGCGATATCGTCGGCTGGACGGAAATAGAATACGCGGAAAAATTCTCGTCCAACTCGAACCGGGTGGACAATTATAAAGAACTCGAAGTATTGGTAACGGAATGGACGAAAAACAAGACAGTGGAAGAAATCATTGAACTCCTTTCTTCTGAAGGTATACCCTGTTCCCCTGTTTATGATGTCCGTGATATCGTCAATGACGATAAAATTGTTATCGACAGAAAAATGCTGGTCGACGTCGATCACCCGAAGGTCGGGAGGACAAAACTTGTTGGGTCACCGATAAAAATGTCTCTTACAGAGCCGACCATAGACAAGCCGGCTCCTCTCTTAGGACAACATACGAGAGATATACTGACGTCCGTTCTCGGCTATTCAGAGGAGACAATAAAAAATCTAAGAGACCGGCAAGCATTTTAATAACCGATTCGAACGACCACCTTGGGATGAGAAAATGGGCGAATGAATCGTAATCAGCTGTTACTGTGTTATGTGCCGTTTCCGTTGTCTGTAATTGTTCTATTAACGATATTCAGGCAGAAACATTGACATCTTTTTTTATATTATACTGCCTTATCTTGTTATAGAGCGATGAAAGGGATATGTCGAGTTCTGCGGCAACCCGTTTCTTCGCATTCACGCTCATTCCATATTTCCGGAGGCAGCTCACAATTCTCTCCCGTTCGGCATTCTTCACCGTATTGTCCAGGTCGTCATCAGCCGATTTATTTCTCTTGCCAAGCGGCATAGGAAGATGTGACGGCGTAATGATATCCGATTCCGATATATTAGACGAGAATTCTAGTATATTTAACAGTTCCCTGACGTTGCCCGGGAAGAGGTGTCCGCGAAGAACGTCCAGCGCCTCATTGGACACCGTTACGGTTTTTCCCGTTCTTTTACTAATTTCCTTTTGAAAATGCGATATCAACAATGGTAAATCTTCCAATCGCTGCCTCAAGGGAGGTATGCTGATCGCGACTACATTCAGCCTGTAGAGAAGATCCTCGCGGAATTTTTTCTGCCAGAT
>JAFGPZ010000211.1 GCA_016935935.1 Deltaproteobacteria bacterium | reverse complement strand
TCAGAAAATTTTAATAAACCAAGGCCCTGGGGAAAGCGGATAGACAGTTTAATAAATTAATCTTCTTCCGGAAGTCGAAGTTTAACTTGCCAAGGCCACCTTTCACGGGGGAATCTTGTGTACGGGTATAAGGAGTAGTCTTAATGCCATCCAATAATTTAACGCCGAGAGAAATTGTGTCGGAACTGGATAAATATATAATCGGTCAGGATAATGCCAAAAGGGCCGTGGCCATTGCCCTCAGGAACCGCTGGAGGCGGCAAAAGGTTTCAGAAGATTTGAAAGAGGAAATAGCCCCAAAGAATATAATAATGATAGGTCCAACAGGGGTCGGGAAAACCGAAATAGCGCGGAGACTGGCAAAGCTGGACAACTCACCATTTTCGAAGGTTGAGGCCTCCAAATTTACCGAAGTAGGCTATGTGGGAAGAGATGTGGAATCCATGATCAGAGATCTTACTGAGCTATCTGTTAACATGGTGAAGGCCGAGGAACAAGAAAATGTCAGAGGAAAGGCCATGGAGATAGCTGAAGAAAGGATTCTCGATATACTTTTACCGCCGAGACTTGTGAAGAAAGAAAAAGATGAAGTAGAGCAACCCAAGCTCCTGGAATCACCCGAAGGCACAGAGAATTCCCATCAGGAGAGCACCCGTGACAAACTGAGACGTCTCCTTCGTTCGGGAAAGCTGGATGACCGCCCGATTGAGATAGAGGTGGCAAACAATACAACAGGTCCAATGATTGAGATTTTTTCCACATCGGGTGTTGAAGATATGGGACTGAATATCAAGGAGATGTTTGGGAATATGTTCCCGCAGAAGAAAAAAAAGAGAAAAGTGAAAGTTCCTGAAGCCATTGTGATTATAGCCGAAGAAGAGGCTCAGAGACTTGTTGATATGGACAAGGTGACCAGGAAGGCCATAAAGCGGGTCGAGGAGTCGGGAATCATATTCCTTGATGAAATAGACAAGATTGTGGGCAGCGATTCTTCTCATGGCCCTGATGTGTCTCGTGAGGGGGTGCAGAGGGATCTGCTCCCCATAGTGGAGGGATCTACAGTCAATACCAGATACGGTATGGTGAAGACCGACCATATACTGTTCATAGCAGCAGGCGCTTTCAGCGCATCGAGACCATCAGATCTGGTTCCGGAGTTGCAGGGACGTTTCCCCATAAGGGTGGAATTGGATGCACTGGGGAAGGAAGACTTTATCAGGATACTGACGGAACCACATAATGCCCTCATTAAGCAGTATGAGGAGATGCTGGATACCGAAGGTATAAAACTCATATTTCAGGAAGATGCTATAGCGGAAATCTCGGAAGTTGCGGCCGTTGTCAATGAGCGTACAGAGAATATAGGTGCCAGGAGACTGTACACCATTATGGAAACCCTCCTGGATGAAATATCCTTTGATGCACCGGACAGGGTTGAACGCGAGGTTATAATCGATGAAGGTTATGTGAAAGACAAGCTGAAAGATATTGTAGAAGACGAAGACTTGAGCAGATACGTTCTTTAATCGCATCTGTCGGTCACGTTAATGTGTACAGTAAGTAAATGGAGCGGTGCAGAGATGGAAAACAATAGCAAAGACAGGCCGGCAATGAGAGCAGAGGTTCTCGTTGAGGCCCTTCCATACATTCAGAGATTTTATGGTAAGACCATAGTTATAAAGTATGGTGGCCATGCGATGGTAAATGAAGAATTGAAAAAGGCATTTGCTCAGTCCGTGGTTATGATGAAGTATATCGGGATCAACCCGGTAGTGGTCCATGGTGGTGGGCCTCAGATAGGTAGTTTCTTGAAAAAGCTCGGGAAAGAGTCCAGGTTTGTACAGGGTATGAGGGTAACCGACGAGGAAACCATGGACATAGTAGAGATGGTCCTTGCGGGTAAGGTCAACAAGGAGATTGTTGGATTGATAAACAGAAGCGGGGGGAAAGCAGTTGGCTTGAGCGGCAAGGATGGCGACCTTATACAAGCGGAAAAGTATGTTTTAAGTTCAAGCAAGGCGGAAGATACACCCCCAGAGATTATAGACATAGGGATGGTTGGAAAGGTAAAAAAAATCGATTCAAACATTATTTTGTCATTATCGAAAGAGGGATTTATTCCCGTGATAGCACCAACGGGAGTTGGAAGCAGAGGTGAAACATATAATATAAATGCCGATATAGTTGCCGGAGAGGTGGCTTCCGCATTAAAAGCTGAAAAGCTTGTTTTATTGACCGACGTTGTAGGTGTCCTCGATGAAAACGGTAATCTTATACGTTCGATGGACGATAGAAGGGCAAACGATTTGATAGAAACGGGGGTGATAGACAAGGGCATGTACCCCAAGGTAAAGTGTTGCCTTAAGGCCCTCAAGTACGGTGTAGAAAAGGCACATATCATCGATGGTCGTTTAACCTATTCCATACTCTTGGAGATCCTTACGGATAGAGGCATAGGAACGGAAGTAGTACGAGGATGAATAACCGGTTAAAAGAATGGAGAATGTCACGATGACCACTGAAGAATTGATGGCTCTTTCGAATAAATTTATCATGGGTACCTATTCCAGATTTCCCATTGTCCTGGTTAGGGGGCAAGGGGCAAGGGTTTGGGATTCTGAAGGGAATGAGTATATAGATTGTGTGGCTGGAATAGCCGTTTGCAGTTTGGGGCATTCCCATCCAAGGGTTGTTGAAGCTATTAAAAAGCAGGCCGATGTCCTGACCCATGTATCCAATTTGTATTATATAGAGCCACAGATTCTCTTTGCAGAACTTCTGGTAGAGAATTCTTTTGCTGATCAGGTATTTTTTTGCAACAGCGGTGCTGAGGCCAATGAGGCAGCCATCAAGCTTGCGAGAAAATTTGCACATGATACGATGAAAGGTAACCGATATGAGATTATCACAATGGAAGATTCCTTTCACGGACGCACATTGACGACCGTTGCAGCAACGGGACAGAAGAGATTTCAGGCCGGCTTCGAGCCCCTTCCCGAGGGTTTCAGATATGTTCCCTTCGATGATATTGACGCCCTTGAAAAGGCCATTACCGATAAGACCTGTGCCATTATGATAGAACCGATTCAGGGAGAGGGCGGAATAAGGGTCCCTGGGACAGATTACCTGAGGGGAGTAAGAGATATCTGTGATGAAAGAGGCATTCTCCTTATCTTCGACGAAGTTCAGGTGGGGATGGGGCGGACGGGAACGCTCTTTGCTTATGAAGATGCGAAGGTGGAACCAGATATCATGACGCTGGCGAAGGCCATAGGGAACGGTTTCCCGATGGGTGCCATGCTGGCTACATACAGGGTTGCTGCTGCCTTTACTCCGGGCAGTCATGCCTCTACCTTTGGCGGAAATCCACTTGCAATGGCTGCGGGGATTGCTGTCATGGAAACTATGCTGCAGGAAGGGATTTTAAAAAAGTGCAGAAACACGGGGGCAAACTTTATCAAGGAGCTGAACAAACTCAAGGGCCGGCATTCGATTATAAAAGAGGTTCGCGGAAGGGGACTTATAATAGGGATTGAACTTTCCCGTGAGGGAGGTTCTCTGGTCAGAGATGCCATGGACAGAGGGATATTGATAAATTGCACGTGTGGCAACATACTTAGATTAGTTCCGCCTCTTACAATATCGGACAGGGATGTGGAAAGGGTCATCCAAGTGTTGGACGAGGTGCTGGGACAATGCTGAAAAAAGATTTGCTGAGCATATATGATCTCGATTCTGCCGATATTAAAAGAATATTGGATAAGACTGTGAGTCTCAAAAGAATGCTCAAAGATGGAGTGCCTTGTGAGACATTGAAGGGGAAGATGCTGGGACTGCTCTTCGACAAATCTTCCACAAGAACGCGGCTGTCTTTTGAAGCTGGGATGTTTCAGCTTGGCGGTATGACCACATTTCTCAGTCGCAGGGATATTCAGTTGGGGAGAGGCGAAACGGTGGCAGATACGGCACGGGTAGTTTCAAGATATCTCAACGGCATGGTTATAAGGACTTTTTCTCAGGCCCTTGTTGAGGAATTTGCCTTATACTCTGAAATTCCGGTGATAAATGGCTTAACCGATCTTTTGCACCCCTGTCAAATATTGGCCGACCTTTTTACCATTAAGGAAAAAAAAGGGAGTTACGAGGGACTGAAGATTACCTACGTGGGCGATGGGAATAATATAGCGAATTCCTGGATTAATGCCGCCGCCATATTGCCCTTTGAGTTATCCCTGGGATGTCCTGAAGGTTATGACCCCGATGCAGAGATTCTGAAGCGTGGAGTAGAAACATCGGAGTGTGGCATTCATGTGCATCGGTCTTCTCGTGATGCAGTTGAAAATGCAGATATAATATATACTGATACATGGGTAAGCATGGGACAGGAAGCGGAAAGGGAAGATCGTTTGGCCGTCTTTAAGGAATATCAGGTAAATGATGAGCTTCTTGGTTATGCAAAGGATGATGTTATTATCATGCACTGTTTGCCAGCCCACCGTGGAGAGTCCATAACGGAACATGTCATAGATGGACCACACTCAGTTGTTATTGATCAGGCGGAAAATCGTCTGCATGTACAAAAGGCAATTCTTGATATCCTAATTGGAGGGGAAACATATGAGTAATGGTGTGAATAAAGTTGTTCTGGCTTATTCTGGCGGCTTGGATACATCGGTGATTCTCCGATGGCTGAAAGAGGCATACAACAATTGCGAGGTAGTTGCCTTTGCGGCGGACCTTGGGCAGAAAGAGGAACTTGATGGGCTTGAGGAAAAGGCTCTAAATACCGGTGCAAGAAAGATATATATAGAAGATATGGCGGAAGAATTCGTACGGGATTTTGTGTTTCCTGCCTTGCGTGCAAACGCAATATATGAGGGTAATTATCTGCTCGGAACGGCGTTGGCACGTCCCCTTATCGCAAAGAAACAAATAGAAATTGCGCGGGCTGAAGGAGCCGATGCCGTCTGCCACGGGGCTACAGGGAAGGGGAATGATCAGGTGAGATTTGAGATGACCTATATGGCTCTTGAACCTCACATTAAAATAATTTCTCCCTGGAAAGATGAAAAGTGGACCTTGAATTCACGGGAACTTATGATTGATTACGCGAATAAGCACGGCATCCCCATTACATTGACGAAAAAAAAGCCTTACAGTGAAGATAGAAATCTGCTTCATATCTCACATGAAGGGGGAATATTGGAAGACCCGTGGGCGGAGCCACCGGAAGATATCTTTGTGCTGTCCCTGTCTCCTGAAAGGGCGCCAGATAGAGCAATCTATGTGGAAATCGGTTTTGAACAGGGCAATCCAGTGTCTGTAGATGGTCAAAAAATGTCACCGGCAAAGCTCCTGGATCATATGAATCAACTGGCGGGAAGAAATGGGATCGGCAGAGTTGATATGGTTGAGAACAGATTTGTGGGAATGAAATCGAGAGGGGTTTATGAAACCCCAGGAGGAACAGTTCTCTGGACCGCCCACCGTGCATTGGAATCTATCACCATGGACCGTGAGGTAATGTTCATGAGGGATTCGATGATACCCCAGTACGCAAAGCTTGTCTATAACGGTTTTTGGTATTCTCCGGAAATGAAAGTGTTGCAGAGTATGATCGATGAGACGCAGAAAAATGTGACGGGAACGGTGCGTATTAAACTTTACAAGGGTAATTGCATTGTTACAGGACGTAAATCACCTGGCTCGCTCTACAGCGAAGACTTTGCAACCTTTGAAGTGGATTCCGTATATGATCAGAGAGATGCCAGTGGTTTTATAAAACTCAACGCGTTGAGAATGAGAATAGCGGCTTTGCTAAAGAAACGTTAGTAAGTTAGAATGTAACTTCTGTCAGAGCGCAAATTCTTCAGTACACTTATCCTGTTTATTAGGTTGGAATTATGAAGAAGATACAAAAACCTTGGGGAGGGCGATTCGTAGAGCCTACCGATAGGAAGGTTGAGGAGTTTACCGCATCCATTGCCTTTGACAGGCAACTCTATCGATACGATATAGAAGGAAGCATCGCGCATTGCAAAATGCTTACAAAACAGGGGATTATTTCTGACGAAGAAGAAGAGAGAATATTGACAGGCCTCAAGAGCGTTTTTGATGATATTGAAGCAGGAAATCTGGACCTTGATATCGGACTTGAGGATATACATATGGCTGTCGAATATTTTCTGACCGATCGCATAGGTGAAACCGGCGGTAAACTGCATACAGGGAGAAGCAGAAACGACCAGGTGACACTCGGCATGAGAATGTACCTCAGGGATGAAGTAAAAAATATTATCGAGCTTTTGGAAACACTTCAGAGGTCTTTTCATAAAATGGCAAAGGCAGAGATGGACACAATAATGCCCGGATACACACATCTTCAGAAGGCGCAGCCTGTCCTCCTGTCGCATTATCTGTTTGCTTACTGGGAGATGTTTGAGAGAGACAGGGAAAGATTCGGAGAGTGCATGAAAAGAGTAAATGTCATGCCTCTGGGATCGGGAGCGCTTGCGGGAACCGGGATTCCCATAGACAGGCAATATGTAGCCCAACTCCTGGGGTTCCCGACTATAACTGCGAACAGCATGGATGCGGTATCGGACAGAGATTTTATTGCAGAGTTTATATTCGATGCCGTGCTGACGATGATGCACATGAGCAGATTTTGCGAAGACCTCATCCTTTGGGCGACGGAAGAATTTGGGTATGCTGAGATTGCCGATTCCTTCACCACCGGCAGCAGTATTATGCCCCAGAAAAAGAATCCAGATGTGGCTGAGTTAATAAGGGGTAAGACCGGTAGAGTGTACGGAAATCTCATGGCAGTTCTGACCATACTGAAAGGGCTTCCTATGACCTATAATAGAGACCTTCAGGAAGATAAGGAGCCTTTATTCGATACAGTTCATACCATAAAAAACTCTCTCGGCATATTGTCTGAGATGGCTGGAAAATTACACTTTAACAGGGAAAAGATGAGAGAAAGGGCGCTTGAAGGATTCTCCACGGCCACCGATATGGCCGAATACCTGGTATTAAAGGGAGTGGCTTTCAGGGATGCCCATAGCGTAGTGGGGAAGATTGTCGCCTACTGCATAGACAAAGGCAAAGATTTAGGATCGCTGAGTATATCTGAACTTAGAAGTTTCTACGGAGGATTCGATGAGGATGTGTACGCATGCCTGACCCTCGAGGCGTCGGTTAACGGCAAGAACATTACGGGAGGCACATCACCACAAATGGTTTTGAAGAGGAGTAAGGAGATTGACAGCAATGGAGCATAGCAGTCCATGCTGTAGGAGAATTGTTCTTATCGCGCTGATTCCTGCATTTTTTTTTATCACTTCGGGGTGCGGGAAAAAGGGAGACCCAATTTACAGAGAAGCAGTATATCCCGCCGCCGTTTCTGATCTCAGTGCCAGTCTGAAAGGGAAAGGGATCGAGTTATGCTGGAATCTTCCCGATGAGAGTGGTGGCATAAGGCTGGTCAGGATCTTGAAAGGCGAGACGAAACTGGATAGCGACTTTTGCGACACCTGTCCCCGTAACTTTTATATTATGGGTGAATTTTCTACCAAAGATCCACTGCTCTCAAAGAGGAACGGCTTTGAATTTGGATATAGAGATAAAGATATAAGAGAGGGATTTCTATATTCATATCGAGTACTCTTATGCGCATCATCGGGTGCTTGCAGCGGGGAGTCCAATTTGGCAGAAGTAAAGTTCGAATAATTAACAAGACTCGATAAATGTGACATAAAAACTTAAAGATGACGACCATAATGTAACATATGAATTATTTTAACTATGTAGAAAATGAATTACATTGCGAAGCGGTTCCTGTAAAGGAAATCGCGGAAAAGATTGGGACGCCCTTTTATCTCTACAGCCATAAAACACTGGTCAGACATTTCAGGGTATTCGATTCGGCCTTCGAAGATATCCCCCATATAGTATGTTTTTCGGCAAAGGCAAATTCAAACCTTGCAATTCTGAACATAGTGGCGCGTGAGGGGGGTGGTGTGGATATCGTATCTGGCGGCGAACTCTACAGGGCCCTGCGTGCCGGTTGTGATCCCAAAAAGATAGTGTACTCCGGAGTAGGGAAAAGGGCAGATGAGATAGATTACGCCATATCAAAAGAGATTCTCATGTTCAATGTGGAATCATCCCAGGAACTTCATACAATCAACGATCGGGCTGGAGCTCTCGGAAAGAGGGCGAGAATTTCACTGAGAATAAACCCTGATGTAGATCCCATGACACACCCCCATATTTCAACGGGTCTGAAAAAGAACAAGTTCGGCATAGATATAGAAAGTGCCCTTAACGAATATCGTAAGGCTCGAGAACTTGAAAATATCGATATAATCGGCGTTGACTGTCATATAGGTTCGCAGATCACAAGACTATCTCCCTTTATTGATGCGCTGGATCGTTTGACAAAGCTGATAGGTCTCCTGAGGAAAGACGGCATGGAGATCAGCTATCTTGATCTCGGTGGTGGTCTTGGGATAACATATGACAAAGAAAGGCCGCCACACCCCACAGATTACGCAAAGGCAATAAAAGAGCATGCGAAAGCTCTTGGCTGCACCTTGATCTTTGAGCCGGGACGGGTTATTGCTGGAAACGCGGGAGCACTTGTGACGCGTGTCCTCTACACGAAAGAGAAGGACGACAAGGTATTTGTAATAGTTGATGCCGGTATGAATGATCTTCTGCGCCCCAGTCTCTACGGCTCTTATCATAATGTAAAACCCGTCTCGCGTCAGGTAAGAGATAGAACAGTTTCCGATATTGTGGGGCCGATCTGTGAATCCGGAGACTTTCTTGTAAGAGACAGGATGTTGGAACGCTATGAACGTGGCGAACTGATTGCTGTTATGAGTACCGGCGCTTATGGTTTTTCCATGTCTTCAAATTACAACTCACGACCAAGAGTGGCGGAGGTGTTGGCGAAGGATGACACATACTATGTAATCAGACATAGAGAAACATATGAAGATATAGTGCGAGGCGAGGAAATACCGGAAGTTGGTAGATAATTCATTTACAAAAGTCAGTTTTTCTTACGGGAGTCTGTCGTGTCGGAAGACTTCAGATAGTCACTGACATAATAAAGGCAACATTCCAAGGAGGATATTCATGTTTGAAGGAGCAAGTGTAGCTATAGTAACACCTTTTAAAAATGGAGAGGTTGATGAGGAATCGTTCAGGAAACTCATAGAATTTCAGATAGAAAACGGAACCGACGGGATTGTTCCCTGCGGTACGACAGGGGAATCGGCAACATTGTCCCATGAAGAACACGATCGGGTTGTCGAAATTGCAATAGATGCCGTCAAGAAAAGAGTCCCCGTTATCGCCGGCGCCGGGTCAAACAACACAAGGGAGTCCCTGAGATTGGCACGTCATGCTTATGATGCTGGAGCCGACGCAGTGCTGATGGTTTCTCCCTACTATAATAAACCAACACAAGAAGGCCTTTACCTGCACTATAAGACGGTGGCCGAGGAGGTTCCAATTGCGATATTTCCTTACAATGTTCCATCAAGGACGGGAAGCAACATTCTTCCCGAAACCGTTGCCAGGCTGTCTAAAATCAGTAACATAGTTGGAATAAAAGAAGCCACAGGAGACCTGAAGCAGATAAGTAAGGTTTTTGAGCTCTGCAGTGAAGATTTCATAGTTCTTTCCGGTGATGATTTTACGACTCTGCCCATTATGGCCTTAGGAGGGAAAGGCGTTATATCGGTAGTTTCAAATATTGTTCCCAGAGACGTGGCTGATATGACAGATGCCTTCGCAGCCGGTGATCTTGCCAGGGCGAAGGAACTGCACTATAAAATGTGGCCTATTGCCGAGGCTGCATTTTTTGAAACAAACCCCATACCGTCAAAGGCCGCCCTTTCCCTGATGGGGAAGATAGAATACGAACTGAGGTCACCATTATGCAGGATGTCCGATGCAAATTATGAAAAATTGAAGAATGTATTATCGAACTACGGGTTGATTTAACAAGGAGATAAGACATGTTAAGGGTGATCGTTACGGGCGCTACGGGGAGAATGGGTGCCAGGATAATACAGCTCATTTCAAAAACTGAAGGCATAGAACTGGCAGGAGCGGTGGAGTGCCAGGGACACAGGCTCATCGGAAAAGACATTGGCGAATGCCAGGGTATCGGTAAAAATGGGATTATCATCGATGACTCTCTCGAGAGGTGTATAGAGAGGGGCGATGTCGTTATAGATTTCACGTTCCATGAGGCTTCTGTGAACCACCTGAAAATTGCGGCAGAACACGACAAGGCCATAGTTATTGGCTCCACCGGCTTTAATGACGTCGAGATGCAAACAATACGAGAATTGTCGAAAAATACTCGGTGCATGGTGGCACCCAACATGAGTGTTGGGGTTAATGTGATGCTGAAGGTACTCGAATCCGTGGCCTCTATTCTGGGCGATGACTATGATGTCGAACTTATCGAAGCGCACCACAACCTGAAGAAGGATGCTCCCAGCGGAACAGCAGTGAAGATGGCACAGGTAATTGCATCCTCCCTTGAACGTAATCTTGACGAGGTAGGTGTCTATTGCAGAAAAGGTATAATCGGTGAGAGGAAAAAGAAGGAGATAGGAATCCAGACAGTAAGGGCCGGCGACATTATCGGTGAACATACGGTGATCTTTGGAGGAACAGGCGAGAGGCTGGAATTCACGCATAGGGCCCATAGCCGTGACAACTTTGCAACAGGTGCCATAAGGGCGGCGTTATGGATTGTAAAGCAGAAAAAGGGGCTTTACGACATGCAGGATGTTCTGGGTCTTAGGTAATTGAGAGAGGATGGGCAGCCAATCATCTGTTATGTGGGAATCGGTTCCAATGAAGGGGAACCGGTCACGCAGTGTCTTGACTCGATTGATCGTATTTCTTCATTACGTGGTGTTACATTTCTCAGGAAATCTCTGCTCTACAGGACAGAGCCAGTTGGATACCAGGAGCAGGACTGGTTCATTAATTGTGTCGCCGAGATAAAGACTCTTCTGTCACCCTATACACTGATGCAGATGTTGCAGGGCATAGAAAGTGAAATGGGTAGGAAGTGGGACAGAAAATGGGGTCCGCGGATAATAGACCTCGATATTCTTTTATATGGCCAGGAAATCATCAGAGAGGAACATCTTAAAATCCCCCATCAGGAACTCCATCTCAGACGTTTTGTCCTTGTTCCATTGAATGAGATTGCCTCGTATGCTATACATCCGCTATTCGGTATCTCCATAAGAGGGTTGCTCGATAGAGTGGAAGATAAAAGCAGTGTTCAATTGCTCGGAAGATAATATTCACAACGCGGAAAATTATGATAATTCGTTTAATATTTACCGTACTGATTATATATTTTGTTTTTCGTCTGGTTAAAGGGCTGTTACTCCCTTCTGGAAAGAGACAGGAAAACTTTCCCCGGAAACAGGCATCCATCCCGGGAGAAGATCTGGTGAAAGACCCATATTGCGGGACCTATATCCCCGTCAGTAATGCTAAAAAGGTGACTATAGACGGTAAGGAACTGTATTTTTGCAGTAATGAATGTATTGAGAAATATAAAACAAGAGAAAGAACAAATTAAAGAGCTGACTGCCAGGAGGTTGTATGAAGTTTTTTATAGATTCAGGTAATGTAGACGAAATCAGAGAGGGTATAAAGATGGGCATGGTGGATGGTGTAACCACCAATCCCTCACTGGTTGCAAAAGAGAATAAACAGTTCGATACGGTGGTTAAGGAGATACTGGAAATTGTTAAAGGTCCGGTCAGTCTTGAAGTAGTAAGCACCGATGCACCCGGTATGATTGACGAGGGGAAAAACCTGGCGCAACTGGCAGACAATGTTGTGGTCAAGGTGCCCATGACTATGGAAGGTTTGAAGGCAACAAGGGCGCTTGCCGGTGAGGGAATCAGTGTCAATCAGACGCTGATATTCTCACCTGTTCAGGCCCTCCTGGCAGCAAAGGCGGGAGCCGCCTACGCCAGCCCCTTCATAGGTAGACTGGACGATGTTTCTCATTCCGGGATGGATCTCGTCGAACAGATTTTGACTATATACAATAATTATGGACTCGATTGTGAGGTTATTGTAGCCAGTGTGCGGCATCCCATGCATGTATTAGATGCGGCGCTTCTGGGAGCCGACATCGCGACAATTCCTTACAAGGTCATGCTCCAACTGGCGAAACATCCTCTCACCGATGTGGGGCTCGAAAAATTCCTGGCCGATTGGCAAAAAGTTCCAAAAGGTTGACATGATAGAATTCCTTAAAAAGTCTTTCGACAGATTGCCGATATCGAACAGTACGAGGGAAATATTCAATCTTCCCAATTCGATTACGATGCTGAGGATATGCATCATTCCAGTTTTGTTTCTGCTTCTCCTCTCTCCGGGAAGAATCCTGAGTTTAGTCATTGCCATCCTGTTTATAATTGCGGCCCTGACAGATCTGCTTGATGGATATATTGCGCGAAAATATGCCATCGTGACCAAAATGGGGCAGTTCCTTGACCCCGTTGTGGACAAGATCATCGTAAGCACTGCGATGATCCTTATGATACCCATCGGCAGGATTCCGGCCTGGATTGTTGTGTTGATTATCATAAGAGATGTCACTGTCGACGGCCTTAGGAGCATTGCGTCTTCAGATGGCACTGTCATAGAGGCGAGTCGTCTGGGAAAGAAAAAGACACTGTGTCAGATAATTGCTGTATCGGCACTTCTTATACATTATGACACGGTATTCGGCCTCGATGCCCACCTCATCGGGACTGTTGTGCTCTATGTGGCCCTCGTTCTGACGTTGTATTCAGGGATCGATTACTTCGTAAAATTTTACCGGAGTATTTATAAGAAGTAGGCAAAAGAGAAGTTTTTCTATTGACATTGGTGACTTATTTTATTATTACATACAAAAAATTGAGCGGGCGTAACTCAGTGGTAGAGTGCCACCTTGCCAAGGTGGACGTCGACGGTTCAAATCCGTTCGCCCGCTCCAGAATATAAGGCGGCATAGCCAAGTGGCCAAGGCAGCGGTCTGCAAAACCGTTATTCCCCGGTTCAAATCCGGGTGCCGCCTCCAGAT
>JAFGPZ010000210.1 GCA_016935935.1 Deltaproteobacteria bacterium | reverse complement strand
TTACTATTACTGCAGGAACAAATGGGCGTACACCTTGGCGTTGCCCACCATATTATCGATAACAGAGTATTCATTCGGCTGATGCATAGTTTTATCAATCTTCGACCAGGCGGCCGCAGGGTACCCCTCTTTCCTGAGGTGGGCGGCGACGGTTCCGCCACCCACTCCGATGGGCACAGGTGAAACTCCGTATATGTCTTTAACGGCAACTGTCAGCGCTGAAACAACATTAGCATTGTAAGGCGTAGGCTCAGGTGCCGTGACTTCCTGGATCTTTTCATATAATATGGAAACATCAAATTGCTTTTCTATCTCTTTCGTCATTTTATTTATTTCAGATAGAATCACTTCGAGGTCATAAGAGGGGAGTACCCGGCAATCGAGGTAGAAGACATCTTCACCGGGTATGGTGTTTATATTGGGAACGTTTGCCTCTTTCTTTGTTGGTGCGAAGGTGGATACAGGAGGTTGGTACATGGCTTCGGAGGCATTGAAAACATCATATAAGTCATTGAGCCTTACCACGAGATGGGATGCAGCCAGAAACGCGTTTTTGCCTTTCTCAGGCGTACTTCCATGGCACTGAGCCCCCAAGGTTCTAAATCTCAGCCAGAGTATGCTCTTTTCTGCGATCTCTATCATAGAACCTTCGGGGTTTCCGAAGTCGGGTACCACAATAATATCGTCCATTTTGAAAAGATTCCTTTTTGTCTCAAGGAGATACGCAAGTCCCTTCGCACTTGATGTTTCCTCATCTGCAACGAATGCGAGGCCTATCGTAGAAGCCGGTGTAATTTTCTCGTCAATAAACGCTTTCGTAGCAAAGATCGAGGCCACCAGTTCCTGTTGATTGTCTTCCGTTCCCCTTCCAAAAATCTTTCCGTCTCTGACGATGGCTTTGTATGGATCGTGATCCCAGAGATTCATTTCACCGGGTGGCACGATATCTGTATGTGTAAGTATCCATACGGTCTTCTTCGGGTTTCTCCCGGGAAGAGTCAGTATTATGTTTGGTCTTATCCCTGAAGAAACTCTGTCGTCTGGAGCATTATACTCTACAATATCCTTAAATCCTCTGGATCTCATGTAATTAATGAGAACCCTGGCCTTTTCATATTCTCCGTCTCCTTTGTTCTCAGGTCCTATCGCAGGAATGGCCGTCAGCAACCTTTGAAGTTCTATCATATCGTCACGATATGAATCTATTTTCTTGCAAATTTTCTTCAATATGACTTTATCTACCATTTTTAACCTCTATCTTTGTGATCTTTCCAAAGCGGGACAGTGGTTCGTCAAAGTTTGCCTCGTTACCAACTACAAGTACGCTCTGAGTTTCCTCTGGCAGATATGAGAGAGCCACCTTTTTAACGTCTTCGAGAGTTACCTCTTTTATATTCCTGCGATAGGTTGAAAGGAAATCATCTGGAAGATTATTGTAATCCACCATCAGTTGCTGAATCGCTATTTCTTCTGCCGAAGTAAAGGAGAAGACAAAACTGGAGTCTATGGATTGTTTTGCCCAGGCAAGTTCATCTTCCTTGACGTTGATATCCTGCGTGTCTTTGATTATTGAACTGATTACTGAAAGGGTCTTTGCCGTCGATGCCGACTTGGTCATTGCATATGCTGCAAATATTCCATAATCATTATGTGCCGAATAGAAACTTCCCGCGCTATAGGCCAGCCCAAGATTGTTTCGAATCTCATTGAAGATACGTGAATTAAATCCACCGCTTCCGAGAATGAAATCGAGCACCTGAAAAGAGAAAAAATCGGGATCTTTCTTCCCCGGGGCAATCTGCCCAAGAATTATTACCGACTGAGGGATGTCTTTGAAGATATAACTAATCGATTTTTCGGGTTGTTTCACTGGAGGGGGGACGGCTTGAACATTTCCGGTAATGTCCCAGTCAGCTAAATGTTTGTTCAGCAGTGTTAATATCTTATCTTTCTTTATATCTCCCGAGACAGCAATCATAATATTTGCTGGATAAAAAAACTGCCTGTGAAAATGAATCAGGTCGGACCTGTTGATATTATTTATGGAGCTTATGGAGGATAATCTGCCCCGGGGATTTCCTGCATATATTATACGTGTAAACTCTCGGAAGGCAAGACGTTGAGGATTGTCATATACCCTCCTAAGTGATTCGATGCTCAATTCCTGTACCTGCTTTAGTTTTGATTCTTCAAATACAGGATGAATCAGGATGTCTGAAAATATGCGCATGCCCTTATCGAGATCTTCTTTCAGAACCGACATTGATAAAGTCCCGGATTCTCTTCCTGTGGATACGG
This sequence comes from Deltaproteobacteria bacterium, assembly GCA_016935935.1. The sequence continues at coordinate 2,464 of JAFGPZ010000210.1, read as the reverse complement.
ACATAGAACCTGCCATATAGTCGAGTTCTTCATCTATTTCGTCACCTTTCATTCTTGCTGTTCCCCCCGTACGCATGACGGAACCGGTGATTTCCGCCAGCCCTTCTTTTTCCTTCGGGTCGTAAAGAGACCCCGTTCTGATAACCGCCGAAATGTTGACGAGGGGAAGTTCGTCATCTCCCATAAAATATACGATAATGCCATTGTCCAGGGTAAACCGCTCCGCCTTTGGGATCTCAAAAGTAGAACTCGGATAGTTAATGCTGCAAGGATTTTTATGAAATGGCGAGTTGCAACCAGTAGTTATAACCAGAGGTAAAACCAGGAAAATAATTATCGATAACCGTTTCATTTATTCTCCTTCGCTACGAGTTCGGCTACTGTCCTGTTTCCCGCGATAAGATATGTATTTGCCACCCTCATGATATCCTGTGCAGTAATCTTTTCTATATATTCTAAGTGATTAGTTATATAGCGGTAGTCGCCTGCAATAACTTCATAATATGACAGGGTGCTGGCAAGACCGGAATTCGATGAAAGACCCTTCAGAAAATCTGCCTTCAACTGATTCTTGGCCTTCTCAATTTCACGTTTATCAACGGGTTTGTTTTTCAATCTGTCCAGTTCTTCATATATAGCATCTTCGAGATTCTCAACTGTAAATGGATTTTTCGGCGTTGCGAATAAAGCGAAAAGGTTGGAATATCTCGCGCCAGGAAAACCATTTACCGTATCCACCTTTGTAGCAATTCCCTTTTCTGATACAAGCGATCTAAAAAGTCTGGACGTCCTCCCGCGAGATAGTATTGTGTCGATGATGTCGAAGGCATAGTCATCGAAGGAGGGTAGGGTGGGTTTATGATATCCTATATAGAGTTGCGGGCTTGAATCAGCCACGTAATGTACTCTTCGTTCGCCCTTCTGCGGGGGTTCTTTGGGAACATTTCTTACGGGTAATTCCTGACTTGGTATGTTCCCAAAGTATCTTCTGACAATGTCAATGACTTGCGATGTTGAAACGTCTCCGACTATTGCTATAACTGTATTGTTGGGAGAGTGGTAGGTCTTGAAGAAGGACTTCGTGTAGTCAATATTTAAAAAAGGCATGTCAGGTGACCATCCTATAATAGGCCTTCTGTAGGGATGGAGGATAAAAGATGCCGCAAGAAACAACTCCATGAGCTTTCTGTCGGGGTTTGATTCGATTGTCTGCCTTCGTTCCTCCATAACCACGTTACGCTCGGAATAGAATTCACGAAAGACGGGATTGATCATCCGATCCGCTTCGATGCGTGCCCACAATTCAATCTTGTTGGAAGGAAGACTCACATGGTAGGTGGTGACATCGTAACCAGTAGATGCATTCAAATCGACTCCCCCGTTTTCAGTATACAAGCGATCAATCTCATTTTCTACAACACACTTCTTCGCCGCATTTTGGATTATCTTCAACTTTTCTTCCAGTTGTTCTATTTTTTCCTGATTCCCCTGTTCACCCTTCATCTTTTCAAGATCAAGGGCATTTATCGTTTCATCTCTTTTTTCAAGTATTCTTCTCTCTTTACGGTAGTTTTTCGTCCCTATCGTCTTTGTGCCCTTAAAGAGCATATGCTCGAGAAAATGGGCTGTTCCCGTTCGACCGTCAGCCTCATCGACGGCGCCAACCTTGTAACGTATATACAAAGAAGCAGTGGGGCTAAGGCGTCTTTCTACAATCAATACTTTAAGACCGTTTTCTAATGTGAACTTCTGCACTTTCTTTTCGAGATCATAGGCAAAAGAGTGGAAAGAAAACATAAAAAAAAAGGAAATTGCCGCCGTTAGAAAGGCATAGATTCTGCTGATTTTATATGTGGGGATCATTTCAATCGTTCCTTCTTAAAAATTTATACATCTGCACAAGTGAATAATAGACACCAACAGCACTTACCATAATCAACAGACTGGCAGAAAAAAAATACATGATAAACTCAAGGGGGTTACTGAGATCATATGAACCTATCAATACATCGATCCCCATCACAAGAAACATGAACGAAATCAGGCCTATAAGAACATTTTTCCCCCACCATAAAAGTGTATTCATGATCTTGCCATTTTTGCAGTTGATTTTAGATCATGTCCGGCGCATTCAGAGACTACAGTCACACAAGAACCGCTATATTGAAAATATTTATTTATTCCTGCTACCGCTGCGGCAGTTGCTGTTTCTATATAAAGCACTTTTCACACATTCCTTCAAGTGATGCCTTAATTTAGCTGTTGCCGATTGCTATCAGATCTTCCCTGGTCTTTATCGTTGCTTCGATAATCTGTCGTCATCTGATTGGATTCGCAATGGCAATTACCCAGGACAGCAGGGGCTCATTGAAGCTCACCGTAAAAAGTTGCTCGGAATTCCGACTGTTAAGAAAAATTCTTATTTTTTATTCCATCATTTATATTCATGCGTTAGCACCACGTT
>JAFGPZ010000030.1 GCA_016935935.1 Deltaproteobacteria bacterium | reverse complement strand
AGTGGGGATTTTGCCGCCACTGAGTACCGGTTGAATCCCGATATGGGCGCGCCCGTCACGACACTGCAGGAAAATATCATGATATTGTCTTCCGAAAGGGGGTCTACGTCCTGCTTCAGTTCTTTCAACAGGTAGTAGGCTGCGAAATTCGAGCCACCCATATAGGTGCGGTACCATACTTCACCGGGTTCTTCTATGTCCCATGTGTTGTTAGTTAAGTTTACATGCAGTATCTTTCCATTGTATCCGTAAGGCATAAGTTTAACTCCTCATATAATTTAGTTGGACTGTTTTCTATAAGTCATTGTCTCGCTTTAATATGCCGCATATCCCATCAGCCTGGGCAGCCAGAGTATGATATCGGGGAAGAAGGTTAATACAAGTATGCAGAGGACGATTGCGAGTATGTGTGGGAGTACGTGGAGGCTCAGCCGCTCAATGCTGACATCGGATAACTGGCATGCCACAAAGAGATTTACACCCAATGGAGGCGTCAGGAACGCTACCTCGTTCGTCACGACAAATATGACACCGAAGTATATGGGATCGATTCCCAGCTTCATTACAACGGGTAGGAGAACAGGGGTAAGAATAATAATCGTCGAAAGTGTTTCCATAAACATACCGAGGAAGAAGAAGACGACAATTATCATCAGCATTACGACGACCCAGTTCGTCGAGATATTGGTTATGAAGGCGGCGAGCTTGAGCGGAGCCTGATTTACCGTAAGTATCTGCCCGAAAACTGTGGATGTGCCGACAATGATGATTACTGTTCCCGTTATCCTGGCGGCATCGGTCAAGGATTCGAGTATATCGTTAAAACTCAACTGCCTGTTGATTACTCCTCCTACCAGAAAGGCGTAAAAAACGGCCACGACAGACGCCTCTACCGGTGTAAAGACACCCGTATATATACCGCCCAATATAACGAAAGGTGTGGCAAGAGCGTATTTTCCCTTCCAGCACATGCCTATAAATTCTCTCAGAATGAACTTTTCTCCCGTACTTCCAAAATTAAGCCGCCGTGCCACGTAATAAGCAACAAAGCAATGTGCCAGGCCGATGATAATACCGGGAACCATGCCGGCAATAAAAAGTCCAACAATAGAGCAGTTTGCGATAACACCATATATGATCATGGGATTACTGGGAGGAATCAGGATGCCCAGCGTACCTCCCGAAGAAGAAACTGCGCCCGCGTATCCTTTGTCATAACCACGATTTATCATTGCAGGAATCATCAGTGTTCCGATTGCGGCGACCGTGCCCGGACCCGATCCGCTGATAGCCGAAAAAAACATGCAGGCAAGAATCGTTGCAATGCCGAGTCCACCCGTTATCTTTCCCGTAAATCGGAGTACCACATCAATAATCTGTTGCGTAACACCGCCACGCTCCATCAAGGATCCGGCAAGTATGAAACAGGGGATTGCCAGGAGGGGAAACTTGTCTACACCTTGATAGAGTGTCTGTGCTACCATGGTAAAGGGTATGTCCGATGTAGTCAGCGATACAAAAGTTGCAATGCCGAGAGACATAAAAATGGGGAGTCCAAGGAAAAGGCAAACAAAGAGTGTAATTGATAGAATCGCTATTGTCATTTTTTTGCCTCCTCTCCAATGGATCGTTCTGAGCTGAAGAGATCCACTCCCATAGCCTGTATGCCGCCTTTCTTATAATCCCTCCAGTACCCCTGCACGATCCTGAAGCTCATGAAAAAGAAACCGATAGGTATTATCATATAGACAAAGGCCGTATTCCATCGCATGGCAGGTGATATGAAGGTGTATGCCAGCATGTGCTTTACCTGTAATACTCCCTGATATGCGAAAAACAGATTAAAGACAAGCCAGATAAAGTCGGCAAACATTGTGGCATAATGCCGGTATTGTGATGGCAACAGGAGCTGCGGCACGGTAACCCTGATATGAGAACGCTCCATGGCCGCCATGCTTGCTCCTAGGTAGATGACCCAGACAAAGGCGAAACGACTCATTTCCTCCGACCAGGTTAATGCGGCATCAAGGACAAATCGGAAAAAGACCTGGGCACCAAGACAAATCACCATGATTGACATGATAAAGGCACAAAAATACTTTTCAAAATTCTCATAAAGGTTTGAAACAACGCTTCTTAACATAATTCCACCTCGATGTTTTCAGAGCAGGTTGGTTTATATCCTCACTCTTCCCTTAAACAAGGGAAAGTTGCGGGGAGGGATTCCCTCCCCGCAAAACGAGGGTTAATAATTTATCTCTTGCCCTTTCTGTAATCTTTCAGAAAGTTGACTACTTCGTCTACAAAGGCCTTTCCGCCTATTTCTTCATAAAATTGCGGCCAGATCGCCTGTGCCTTTTCTATCCATTCCTTTTCATTGTCTGCGGGCTGCTGTACTTCCATGCCGGCATTGACCATACCGAGAAGCGCACCGGCCTCCTGGTTTTCCACGAATTTCCTCTCGTCTTCGACGGCTTTCTTGCCTGCCTCGTCAACTATTTTCTGGATGTCGGCGGGAAGACTGGAGTACCATGCCTCACTGGCCAGCAAGGGACCGATCCAGAGGATGTAGTGGATATTGGTGATGTACTTCTGGACTTCCTGGAATTTACTGGTGTAGTTAACTATGTAGGGATTATCCTGACCGTCGACCACTTTCTGCTGCAGGGCATTGAAGGTCTCTGTCCACGCCATGGGAACGGGGTTGATGCCCCATGCCTTGTAAGCGCCGATCATGATGGGGTTCTTGGGGACACGAATAGTAATACCCTTAAGATCTGCGGGGGTGCGTATGGGTTTCTTTGAATTAGTGAGTACACGGAAACCACCGACGAGCCAGCCGAGGGCCCTGAAGTTTCCCTGTTTTACCATGATTGTGTTCAATTTTTCGCCGACAGGACCATCCAGAACGGCATAGGCTTCGTCTTTTGTGGTCCAGATATAGGGGAGGGTACAGAATCCAACAATGGGTGCGAAGGGAGTTACGTTATTGACAGCCATGGTGGAGAGCTGGACCATATTCTGCGATACCTGCTGAACATTATCCTGTTCGGAACCCATCTGACCGCCATGGAAAATTTCCACCTTTATCTGACCTTTGCCCATTTCTTCTGCGTACTTTTTGAACTGCTCGGCGCAATAGCCATGGTAACTTTCTTTAACACTGGCAGATGCATACTTAATGGTATAAACCTTGGCCATCGCTGTAGATCCGAGTCCAAAACCGACTGCCAGACTCAGAGCTACAGCCATCACGACTGCATACTTTGCTAATCTTTTCATTTTTTCCTCCATAGTAGTTGTTTTTAAATATTAATATCAAAGACAATCACTCGTTATATATTGAACAAAACCACCTCCTCTCCGAATATAATTTATTGTCTTAAGGCAGACTCACAGAGAGATGCCCGGTTCATTTTCTTCATCGTCAATTTCGACATTCCGGCGCAGGACCCGTTGATTTCCGTTTAATCAGTTCCGAGTCCAATACGCAATGGCAGGGTGCCTCTAATTTACCTTCAATTATATCAATGAGTGCCTGAGCTCCCTGACTGCCCATTTCGTATCCTGGAATCCGTATGCTGGTCAGCGCAGGCTCAATTGCCTCGCACATTTCAAGGTCATCGAAGCCGGCTATCGATATATCTTTCCCCACCTGATATCCCGCTTCCTTGACAGCGGCAATGGCGCCGCTTGCAATTATGTCGTTTCCGCAAAAGACAGCCGTAGGAGGAGGAGTATTTCTTAGCAACTTTTCCATCGCCTGTTTCCCCGCAGCAGTTGTATACTCCCGCTGCATAACAAGGCTTTCATCGTAAGTGATGCCATGATTAACAAGAGACTGCCTGTACCCCAGCCATCTGTTGTAGGCACGGCTGGTTTCATTGAAAAGACCACTTATCATTGCGATTCTACGATGACCGAGGGAGATCAGGTAATCCGTTGTCATTTTGCCGCTTTTTATGTTGTCGAATGAAACAAAGGATACATTGTCATCCTGAACCAGTTCAAAGGTTATGAGATAGGGGATCCGCAAGCGCTTCATAAATTCCAAAGATTTACTGTTACCAGGCGCACCGGTAAATATTATGCCGTCCACCCGCTTTTCGTGGAACAGCTTAATCAGTTCAAACTCCTTATCGTAAGAATAGTCGGTGCTTCCCAAAAGCATGGAATATCCTCTTTCGCGTGCAGCTTCGTGAATTCCCTTGGTGGAGAGTGAAAAAACAGGATTGGTTATGGTGGGGATTATCAGTCCAATCGTTGAGGTTCTCCTTTTGGTTAGCCCCCCCGCTACAGCATTATAGACATAATCGTGTTCCTTAAGAGCCCGCAATACTTTATGTTTTGTTTTTGGTTTTACAAGGGTTGAATCATTCAAAACGCGAGAGACGGTCGCCGTACTCACGCCTGTCAGTCTTGCTATTTCGGAAATGGTAATAGACATACATTCACTCTGTAGTATAGACGTTTTAACATGCTATCCGTAACCATTTTGAGAGCTTCGCACAATACTCTTTCCCGTCATTCCGGGCGTAACCCGGAATCCAGAAAGCACCTGATAACACTGGATACCGGCCTGACGGTATGACGAAATTGGTGATTTTGTAGCATTATGCAATGATCTTGTTTTATAAAACCGGTTCACCGTTCTGGAGTATATTATTTAATGTCAAACATAATTTATAGTTAGATCTACAAATGATAACTACCGTATTTCAACAACTGCTTTGATAGCACCCGTCTCGGGTTTTGTGTATGAATCGAAGACGTGGGGCAATTCCTCCAGGGTTGTGCGATGTGTTATCCAGGGGTCGGTATTTATTGTTCCTTCTTCTATCAGGCCAATAATACGGCTGAAATCACGGGGCAGAGCATTGCGAGAAGCCAGCAGGTTCATTTCTTTGCCATGCAGAAGTCTGTTTGGGAAAGATATAATCTCGTTGGTGGTACCTACATATAAGAGGGTTCCGCTGTTGGCAACATAGTTAAGTGCATTGGACATGGATTTGCTGTTTCCCGTTGCATCGATTACTATGGAAGGGAGATTTCCATCGGTAAGATACTGCAATTCCTCAAGTTCCTTCCCATCACCGCGAAAGGTTACAGAATTATCCACTCCCATTATTGTGCGGCAAAAGTTCAGGCGTTCTTCATTCATGTCCATAACAATTGTAATCGCGCCGGACAGTTTCACAAACTCTATAACGCTCAAGCCGATGGGACCGGCTCCGATTATCAGCACATTTTCATTCTTGGTCGGACAGCAGCGATCAACCGCATGGCATCCTATTGCCAGCATTTCCACCAGCGCCAACTGGTCCATTGTCAGACTTTCAGAGACGTGAAGCTTACGTGCAGGTACTATGAAACGTTCTCTCATGCCGCCATCTGTGTGAACACCGAGGACCTGAAGGTTTTCACAGCAGTTGCTGTGGCCACGTTTGCTGGCAAAGCTTGACGGATCGTTGATATATGGTTCAACGCTGCATTTGTCACCTGGTTTTATGTCTTCCACATCATCGCCGACAGCAAGCACTTTTACACCAAGCTCATGGCCGGGAATACGTGGATAACTATAGAAGGGGAATTTTCCCAGGTAACCGCTGATATCGGTGCCGCAGATACCGACACGGTGGACTTCCACCAGGGCCTCTCCGCTACCGGGTTGCTGTGCTTCATCGATGTTCGTATATGTTAGATAGTGTGGTTTTTCCAGAATGACTGCCTTCATGCTCACAAATCCTTCCTCGGGCGACAATACAATGAAACCGCTTTCACTATATAAAGATAAAAAGCTTTGTCAAGAAAATAATGACAGGAAAAAATAAAGATATTTGTATTGGATAGGAGGCTCGACAGATATCAGAAACTGTGGCGTCCAGTTGAGAGAAAACATCTTCCCCGAAACAGAGTTCGGGGAAGATGCCTGGAAAAGAGAAAGCGTTTTTTCTGAAGCGTAGAGGTCATTTGATTTTATATGTTCATCTCGACAGCGACCTTGACTGCGGCAACTATCTGGTCCATCTGCTTTTTAGTTGCGACTAATGCCGGTGCGAAGTTCATAATCGTATTCATTCCCGGCAGGCTCGTATTGGTCCTGCCAACGAGTACTCCCTGGGCTGCAGTATCACCCATAATCTTGCCCATCTGGGCTTCCGTAATCGGTTCTTTTGTTTTTTT
>JAFGPZ010000209.1 GCA_016935935.1 Deltaproteobacteria bacterium | reverse complement strand
TAAAATTGCTGAGGTTTTAGTATATGCCCGGACTCTTACGGAAACTGATCGTAAGCAGGTAGAACAGTATTTGAGCGATAAATACTCAATACGGTAACAGAGGAGGAAATTTACAATGTCAAAGCGATTTGCTTTTTTATGTGGTTTTGTTGGCATCTTCTTGGCTTTTGTGTTTTTATTAACAGCTATTGCCAAACCACCAACCGATGGCATGAAACTCTGGCTAAAAGCTAGTTTGGGGGTTACGCTTAATGGTTCTGCCGTGTCTAAGTGGGCAGATCAGTCCAGCAGTAAAGCTGATGCCGCTCAAGCGACAGCAACAAACCAACCGGTTTTAGAGAAAAATTCGATTAATGGTCAGCCATCAGTAGTTTTTGATGGTGTGAATGATTTCATGACCTTTACGTTGCCTGTAAACGGCCTGGCCGGTATGACAATCTATCTTGTCAGCGCGGCTACAAAGGACGTAACTCCCCCCTTTCCATATTGCCAGAACGCCGCCGTATTCTGGAACGAGAGCGCAAGCTGGGGAACTTTGCACTTAACCCCGCTTCAGAAAACTGTCTGGATGCGTTTTGGCACCGGGCAAACTCAGACGCTTCCGGTCAAATTCGATTATAAAACTCCTGTGGGAGATAAGTTTACTATCACAGCCGCCATGATGGACGGTGTTAATGATTATTTATACGTCAATGGCGAGATGGTTTTACAGAATAAAAAGCCACAGGGATTGACCGGCAATAATAAGGACATTGGTAATTTGGGCAGGGGCTACAACGATGATACTTACTTCCCTGGCAAAATTGCAGAAGTGATTGTTTATAATAAAAAGCTGTCTGATGCTGAAAGAAATCAGGCGGATCAATACTTAAACGTTGATTATATGGGTGCTTCTGCTGTCCTTCCTGTGCATAAATTAACCACAGAATGGGGGCATGTTAAGTCTGGTAGTTATTAGTGGGGAGGGGAAGATCACTTTACTAGCTCTGACTATAATAATCCTGCTTGTTTCACAATTCACCGCAAAAGCTGAGCAATCTGAAGGAGAAATGTATATGAAAAAAGCGCAGTTTAACATACACTCCTTTCTCAATTGGGTGAGGAACATATAGCCCATGCCGTCCTTCGACGCGAGGCCAAAGGTGACAACATCGTAGCTTGGGGAGAACGTATCCTCCAATGGAAGTTAGCCAAGAATGCCAAAATGGAGGAAGTTTTCCCACCTGTGAAGGATTCAAGTTATTCCAACGGCGGCTGTGCTATGGATGTAGATGGAGATGGTGACGAGTAGGTATTGATTGCACGTGGTGCGAAGCCAACCTGTAGCAATCCGGATCTCCTTTGGTTCAAGCAGGTTTCTGATGGTAAAAGCTGGGTTGAGTATCAAATTGCCCATCTCGGTGGCGGAAACTGGTCTGCGCCTCACGATATTTTACCTTTTATTATGAAAATGCCAGGACGCGACCCACTAAAAGGCGTCGTTTTGCTTATGTCGCGGCAATAACTCATATTGTACGAAATACCGGATGAACCGACAAAGCCCTGGATAAATCATGATATTGGGACATTTCCTGCTAACAATCAATCTGGAAAGGTTTTGGGTGACATTGCAGGAAACAGCCGTCCTGATATAGCATGTGGCATGTTCTGGGCCGAATGTCCGGCCGATCCCACAAGTCAGCCATGGCAAATTCGCAGGTTCGGCAAGTGGGACGATAACGGCTGGGGTGGCATGGCCAAGCTGGAAATTGGTGATATGGACGGCTGGAAAAGGCAATAATGGTGTGATTAACGGAGATGGCAAATGGGTTAATGGTAAAGTCAAAGGCGGTCTGAGATTTAATGGCAAAGATACATTCGTGGAGATACCCAACAGCGATAGCCTTAATCTGGCAAATGGTCTGACTTATTGCCATGTGGATATATCTGAATAATTACTCCACAGCCGGCGGGACTGGAGTGACCAAAGAGACAACCTACAAAGTTGGGACTCGTGACAATAAAAAGATAGAGATCAGGATTGCGCTGGTAGGTGGGGATTGGGCCGCGGCATTTGTTTATGGGAATACTGATGTTCCTTTGCAGTCATGGCATCATATAGCCGCAACTTATGATTCGGCATCTGGACAGACTTATGTTTATCTTGATGGCAAAGAGGATGGCGCAGGTAAATTCTCTGGTAAAATCAGTACCACTACAAATGTTATGTGGATAGGAAGAGGAGCGGCGCCATTTTTTGATGGGATATATGATGAAGTGTCAATATGGAACACAGTTCTTTCAAAAGATGAGATTATCCAGGCTTCATTATCCTTAAGTGCAGTAGAATTTCGCGGAAAGCTTTCCGCAACCTGGGGAAGGATGAAGCTTTAATAAACATAATAGGGGAGAAAGCTGAAAAGGAAGTTCATATATAATGTCCTAATTTTATGGAATGCCTTTGAAAGGGTGCAATCATGGAGGCAATTTTCACAATAGAATGCATTTCTACTGCCCAGAATAATTTGAACAATTCTCATATTTAATCCTTTTTCCCCCAGAAATAGATGTTGGGCGAAACGCCGTTTCGCCCAACTACAGATATTTAGACCTTCTTATGGCACATCCACCAATCGAAACACTGGATCTCGCCGGTTTGGGCAAGCTCAAGACGTTTCTTGGCATCTCCCACAGAAGTGGGAGGAGGAACTATAACTCTGTCACCAATAAGCTCGTTATTTGGCCAATTGGCTGGAATCGCCACCTTTTCCTTATCAGCTACATGGAAAGCCTTAATTATTCTCACTATCTCGTCAATGTTTCTGCCAACATTCATGGGATAGTATAAAATAGTCCTTACGATACTCTCTGGATCAATTATAAAGACGGCGCGGACTGTCTGAGAGCCTTCGGCAACCGCGTGGAGCATCCCAAATATTCCCGCAATTTTGCCAGTATTGTCAGCAATAATGGGGAAAGGTATTTCCACCCCCAGTTTTTCATGGATCCATTCTTCCCATTTGATATGAGAGAAAATCTGGTCAATTGATAATCCAATAAGATCAGCATTCAACGCTTTGAACTGGTCATAACGCTTTGCGAATGCCACAAATTCAGTAGTGCATACCGGTGTGTAATCAGCGGGATGCGAGAATAAAACCACCCATTTGCCTTTGTAATCCGCCGGGAAATTAATCGGACCTTTTGTTGTTTGAGCCTTAAATTCTGGGGCTTTATCTCCAATCAAAATCATATCTTTACCTCCATTTACTCCATGATTTCATACACAATGAAAATTGAAACCTGATAATTTCCGAATTGTCTTACATAAAACGAACAAAAAACTCTTACACAATATTTCTTCTTCTTTGTAAATTGGATCGGAAGTTCTCAAAGAATTTCTTGCTTACGATCAATCGAGGTCGAAGCGATCAGCGCTCATCACCTTGTTCCATACCGCTACGAAGTCATTCAGGAACTTCTCCTGAGAATCCTCACACGCATAGACTTCCGCCAAGGCCCGGAGTTGGGAGTTGGAACCGAAGATGAGGTCGACACGGGTGCCGGTCCACTTGAGTTCGCCTGTTGTGCGATCACGACCCTCGAATACGTCTTCGTCTTCCGAGGTTGCTTTCCACATGGTTCTCATATCAAGCAGATTCACGAAAAAGTCATTGGTAAGCGTCTCTGGACGCTTGGTGAAAACACCGTGCTGAGACTGTCCGAAATTTGTATTCAAGACGCGCATACCACCAATGAGAACCGTCATCTCAGGGGCGGTCAGCGTCAGCAATTGAGCACGATCAACAAGCAGTTCCTCTGCTGATACGGCGTATTTGGTTTTCTGGTAGTTACGGAACCCATCTGCCGCAGGTTCCAGGACGGCGAATGACAACACGTCGGTTTGCTCCTGCGACGCATCCGTGCGTCCCGGTGTGAAGGGAACGGTTACATCATAACCGGCATTCTTCGCCGCTTGCTCGATGCCTGCGCACCCACCCAGGACAATCAAGTCGGCGATTGAAACCTTCTTTCCGCCTGACTGCGCGCTGTTGAACTCCTTTTGGATTTTCTCAAGGGTCTCAAGCACTTCCGCTAGTTGCTCAGGCTGGTTGACTTCCCAATCCTTTTGCGGCGCGAGACGGATACGGGCCCCGTTTGCCCCACCGCGCTTGTCGGAGCCGCGGAACGTGGATGCCGATGCCCATGCAGTAGAAACCAGTTTGGAGATAGACAGCCCCGAAGCGAGAATTTTACCTTTGAGGTCTGCGATGTCCTGCTCGTTGATTAGCTCATGAGCGACTGCGGGTACCGGATCTTGCCAGATCAGTTCCTCCACCGGAACCTCTGGGCCGAGATAGCGCGAGCGGGGTCCCATGTCGCGGTGGGTCAGCTTGAACCATGCCCGTGCGAACGCGTCTGCGAACTCCTCCGGGTTCTCGTGGAAACGCTTTGCAATCGGCCGATAGATGGGATCCATCCGCAACGCCATGTCTGCCGTGGTCATTATAGGTGTAACCCGCTTTGATGGATCGTGGGCGGCTGGCGCGAAATTCTTTTCATCCAGATTGACAGGGACCCACTGCCATGCACCGGCGGGACTCTTGACCAGATCCCAATCGTAGCCAAACAGCATGTCGAAATAGCCCATGTCCCACTGGGTCGGCTTCGGTGTCCACGGGCCTTCGATGCCGCTGGTGATCGTGTCATCGCCTTTGCCACTGCCAAAGCTGCTCTTCCAACCGAGGCCCTGCTCTTCGATAGGGGCGGCCTCAGGCTCAGGCCCCACGTGGGACGCAGGGCCGGCACCGTGGGTTTTGCCGAAGGTATGGCCGCCGGCAACAAGCGCGACGGTCTCTTCGTCATTCATGGCCATGCGCGCAAAGGTCTCGCGGATATCGCGGCCAGAAGCGACCGCACTTGGTTGGCCGTTGGGTCCTTCCGGGTTTACATAGATTAAGCCCATCTGCACGGCGGCCAGTGGATTTTCAAGATTTCGGTCGCCGGAATAGCGTTTATCACCAAGCCACTCGGCCTCAGAACCCCAATAAATGTCCTCTTCTGGCCCCCAGATGTCCTTGCGCCCACCGCCGAAGCCAAACGTCTTAAAGCCCATGGACTCAAGTGCGCAGTTGCCTGCGAGGATCATCAAGTCGGCCCAAGAAATTTTCTTACCATATTTCTGCTTGATTGGCCAGAGCAAGCGGCGCGCCTTGTCCAGATTTGCGTTGTCCGGCCAGCTATTCAGGGGCGCAAATCGTTGACTGCCGGAGCCTGCGCCGCCCCGGCCGTCGCCCACGCGGTATGTACCTGCACTATGCCACGCCATCCGTATGAATAGCCCCCCGTAGTGACCGTAATCCGCCGGCCACCAGTCCTGCGAATCGGCCATCAAAGCATAAAGATCCTTCTTTAGTGCCTTAAAATCAAGTTTCTTAAATTCCTCAGCGTAGTTGAAATCCTCGCCCATGGGATTGGACAGTGATGAATGCTGGTGCAGAATATTAAGGTTCAATTGATTTGGCCACCAGTCTCGGTTTGATGTGCCACTGCCGACTACGTTAGCTCCGCCCATTGCTGGACGCTTGTTTTCGTTATTCATTTTAATACCTCCATTATTATTACTGTTCGGAACGAATACTAATAATAGGCAAAAAACTCTTTATAGGACTACTTTCGGCACTTACTACATAAACCATAGAATTGTATTTTATGGTAATATACATTGAAATCGGTCACTCTTTTGACTTTATGATTCAGCTCATTTTCTACTGGCATATCAAGGTCAGTTACCGATCCGCAATTCTCACATATCAGATGGTAATGGGGAGTTATATTCGCATCGAACCGGTCAAAAGTGCTGCCAAAATCTAAGCTTTTGACTAATCCCTGCTCAACCAATATGTTCAGGTTACGATATACATTTCCCATGCTCAGACTTGGGTATTCTTTTCGTAGTTGGTCATAAACCCAGGTCGCTGTAGGATGACTCCCAATGCTTTGCAGCAATTCCAGAATCCGCTGTCGCTGTTTGCTATGCCTATAAGTTTTTTTTTTGTCCATGGCCAGTTATTTACCGTATTCTTATGCTATTATTAATAATAGGAACAATTATTAATAATATTCTATATTT
>JAFGPZ010000208.1 GCA_016935935.1 Deltaproteobacteria bacterium | reverse complement strand
TGTCACTCGAATTTTTTGAAGGTGGTGGCCCTCTAAATGATTGCCAGCTTACGCGGTATATTGTCATATAAATCCACAAATTACGTTGTAGTCGATGTCCATGGCGTCGGGTACGGAGTTAACGTTCCATTAAATACCTTCTATGAACTCCCAGAACAGGGGGAAGAGGTCTGTCTTGTTATCCACACCCATGTAAAGGAGGATTCTGTAAGTCTCTTTGGTTTTTTAGAGGCGAGAGAGCGTGATATCTTCCATCTGATTATTTCCGTATCTGGAATAGGACCGAGATTGGCAATAAATATGCTTTCCGGTATCACTGCCGATGAATTGGTGAAGGCTGTTTCTGCCGAGAATATGGGCAGGCTAACGAGTATACCGGGTATTGGAAGAAAAATGGCCGAACGGCTTATTTTTGAACTGAAGGACAAAATCCATAAAGTTACCTCCGGGGAAATATCCGGCCGGGAAATCTCCGCGCCAGTGGAGGAGGATGCACTTTCCGCTCTTATTAATCTGGGATACAACGGCAATGTGGCCAAAAAAGCCGTTGATAAAGTACTGCATGAATGCGGTGAAAAACTGACGCTGGAAACCCTTTTAACCGAATCATTGAAGATTTTATCAAATTGAGCTAATGACGACAGAGTGCATTATAAATCCTGCCCAATTTCAAGATGAAGGTGGATATGAACATTCACTGAGACCAAAGGGTTTGAATGAATATGTGGGACAGGAGAAGATTAAGGAAAATCTTGCCATATTTATTGAAGCGGCAAAGAAACGTAGCGAGACACTTGATCATGTTCTCCTCTATGGTCCTCCCGGCCTGGGGAAGACCACTCTAGCCCATATTGTAGCCAGAGAGATGGGTGTCGATATTAAGGTTACGTCTGGCCCCGTAATAGAGCGTCCTGGAGATACGGCGGCAATTCTGACCAACATGAATGAATATGGCGTCCTTTTCATAGACGAGATTCACAGACTTCCCCATGTGGTAGAGGAGATCCTCTACCCGGCTATGGAGGAATTTTATATCGATATACTTATCGGTCAAGGCCCGTCGGCTCGGTCGATGAAACTTGACATCCCACGATTTACAATGATCGGCGCCACAACGAGGGCCGGTCTCCTTACTTCCCCACTTCGTGACCGTTTCGGCATTACCTTTAGACTCGAGTTTTATACCCCCGTAGAACTTTTAACGATCATCAAGAGGTCGGCAAGAATTCTGACTATTGAAATTGACGATGACGGCGCCCATGAGATTGCCTTGCGTTCGAGGGGGACACCGCGTATTGCAAACAGACTCCTGAGACGGGTCAGAGATTTTGCCCAGGTCAAGGCAAAAGGGTTGATTTCCAGGAGGGTCTCCATAGACGCACTTGATATGCTGGAAGTTGACTACAAGGGACTCGACCTTATGGATCGGAAAATACTCCTGACATTGATTGATAAGTTTAACGGTGGACCTGTAGGGATTGACAGTATTTCATCTGCAATCGGCGAAGAGAAGACTACTATTGAAGATGTCTATGAACCGTATCTGATTCAGGAAGGCTATCTCCACAGGACAGCCAGAGGAAGGGTAGTCACAAGGCGTGCCTATGACCATTTCAACAGGAAATGGGCAGGGCCGGAACAGGCGGAACTGTTCTGATTCACAGGAGACTGAAGAGTTCTTGGAATAGTAGCCAGAAATCATAATCGGGTAATCAATTCAGGGAATATGAAAATCCTGCTCCACATATGCTGCGCGCCATGTGCCATATATCCGCTCAAGATTCTGCGTCAAGAGGGGCATAATGTTGTAGGTCTTTTTTTTAATCCTAATATACAACCCTACGGGGAATATAACAAAAGGCTTGATACGCTGAAAGAATATGCCGATATGGTTGGCCTCACGTTGATATTATCTGATGATTATCCTGTGGAGAATTTTTTTAGGAATGTGGTTTTCCGCGAAGAGAACAGGTGTATATACTGTTACCACAACCGTCTCAGTTACGCCGCAAATATTGCCAGGCGGGGTAAATTTGACGGATTTACGACTACACTCCTCTACAGTAAATTTCAGGATAATGACTTGATAGAAAGTCAGGGGAAAAGTGTGGCGAAAGATAAGGGCGTTGCTTTTTACTGTTATAATTTCAGAGAGGGCTGGAAAGAAGGAATCGATGTCTCCAAGGCCCTGGGCATGTACAGACAACAATACTGCGGCTGTATATATAGCGAAAAAGAACGATACTATAAAAGACCCCGGAAGACAGGCTGACAAAATTTTGCTCAGGCTGGTCCTATTAATCGAAGTCTTTTTCTCCTGCCTGTTGTGGCATATACACCACACTGTATCCTGGTTTGACATTCACCGACCATAATAATAAATATATTTATAAGTATATTTAAGTACTTACATTTTGTATCAGCCTTTGTAATACTGCACTGAAAATCGGCATAGATGTTGCATCCATAAGATTGTTACTAAAAGTTGAGCAGATATGCGTGAATATATGAAGATGCAGAAGACGATTAAAAATGAAGTAACATGTAACAGTGTGGGGTTGCACTCGGGCAGGAAAGTCACTATGACGATCAAGCCTGCCGGCGTGGATATGGGAATACAGTTCTGCCGGAAGGATTTATCGAATGGCAATACAATCAAGGCCGAAGTGACAAATGTTTCTGATACGGTACTTGCTACCACAATAGGCTGTAACGGGACGAGGGTTTCCACGATTGAGCATCTCATGTCTGCCTTTTTTGGCATGGGTATAGACAATGCCTCTATAGAGGTAAACTCATTTGAAATACCCATAATGGATGGGAGTGCTCTTCCGTTTGTGAGTATGTTAAAAAATGCAGGCATTGAAGTTCAGCATAAGCCGAGACAATATATGGTTATAAAAAAGCCGGTTTCGGTATCCGATGAAGAGGGGGAGGCAAGACTTACTCCCTCGGATAGTTTTCAAATTACCTATAACATAGACTTTGACCACCCATTGATCGGCAGGCAGTCTTATCATATGGTTTTTTCTCGTGAGAGCTATGAACAGAACATTTCTGAAGCACGGACGTTCGGGTTTTTAAGAGAAGTGGAATACCTTCAGGCTAAGGGATTAGCGCTGGGGGGTTCTTTAAAGAATGCCATAGTCCTGGATGACGAGAAGGTCATCAATAAAGAAGGACTGAGGGTGAAAGACGAATTTGTAAAACATAAAATTCTCGATGCAATAGGTGATTTATTTCTTCTGGGAATGCCCATTATCGGTCATTTCTGGGCAAATAAATCCGGCCATAAACTTAACAATCTCCTCCTCAGAAAACTTCTGGCCCACGAGGAATGTTGGGACATAGTAAGTGTTTCCGATGGAAGCAAGGAGAGAATCAGATTTTCACATCCCTCTTTTGAAGGAATTCCTGCCAGATTATAGTATTTTCCAAAGACAGTGTCTCCAAATAAACCTTGCTTTTTGCCCTTCTGTTTCTTAATATGAAGAACCTTATTATCAAACTTAACACCGAATGCATTCCCTTCGGCTTAGGGGCAGTGAGTGAATAATAAATAATAATTTTATTGATTTATACGAATGATACCGGGTGCATAAAATATCTACAGGGAATTATTGCATGCATAAAAAGATCTTGTTATTCGTCTTGTTTCTTGATTCATTCTTGTTGTTTTTCTTCCCTGTCAAAACATTCGGCATAGAAGCCAAGATAAGTGATTTCCTGATAACTGGTGTTTCTGACAATGTACTAATCTATTTCAGGGTTAAGAATTGCTTTACAAGCAAAATGCAGGAGGCAATACTCGCCGGAATTCCAACCACCTTTACCTTCATCGTTGAACTTCATGAAGAGCAGAAGCGTAACTTCGATAAGCTGATATCATCATCAGAGATCAAACATACAATCAAATACGATAATATCAAAAAGATTTTTTATGTTACCTATACAGAAGAGGGAAGGAAACCGGAACAGTTTTCATATCTGCCAAAGGCAGAGACTGCAATTTCCGAGGTGAACGGATTTGCCGTTGTCCCCTTAAAACAGCTTATCAGGAATAAGAGATATTATGTCAGGGTGAAAGCAAAGCTGGATAAGGTACGTTTACCGTTGCATCTTGAATATGTTTTTTTCTTTCTTTCTCTCTGGGATTTTGAAACGGACTGGTATCGGCAGGACTTTATTTATTAGTAAGTTAGAAATTATTTTCCGCGCTTTTCAGCGGGGAATAATTTCGTTAACGCACTTATCCCCTTTATGGGGGCTAGTAAGTTAGAAATTGCTTTTATGAGCCCCGGCAGATACTGTTGGCAGTAAACAACGAGCAAGAGACGATAATGGATACAAAAGAGTCGAGAAGGCGAAGACGGGAACGTATCATAATAATTATAACGATTGCCCTTATAATTGTTATGACCTATGTGGAGAGCCATCTGTCGAGTATGGAACTTCTCCTGCCTATCTCCAGTGAAGTTCTGATCTTTGGCCTGATCAATATAAATTTTATCCTCATTATTCTTCTTATATTTTTGATTGTCCGTAATCTCGTAAAACTTGTATTCGAGAGAAGAAGGGGCATAATGGGTTCGAAATTGCGAACCAAACTCGTTACCGCCTTTGTCAGTCTGTCTTTAATCCCTACAGTTGTACTCTTTTTTGTGTCCATCCAGTTTCTTTCCAACAGCATAGAGAACTGGTTTAATATTAAGATGGGTGCCGCACTAAACTTGTCCCTTGAAGTTGCCCAGGATTATTATCAAAAGATAGCAGACAGTACCATATATCATGCAGAGCAGCTTGCTTCCGCGGTAACGGACAACAAATTATACGATAAGAAGGAGGAGGATACTCTCAAGACGCTACTGGCCGAGCGACAGAAAGATTTAAATCTGGGGTCTATCACAGTGTCTCTTGAAAACAGAAAGGAACGAATATTTCTTGAAGATCCGGACAATCCTGACATTGCGTCTCTTGAACTTTCCCCGAAGGTTCGAGAAGACGTTTTTACCGGAAAGGCGCTCTCGGCGGTAATAGCTGCGGGTACGGGCGAACTGGTTAGCGGAATAGTCCCCCTATACTCAGATTTCAAACCCAGAGAAATAATTGGAACCGTTGTGGTAGGACATTATATTAACAAGACCATGAAGGATAAAATGTCTATCATATCAAGAAGCGCCGAAGAATATAAGCAACTCAGCTTACTGAAGGGTCCCATAAAGATCAGCTATATAGTCATGCTCTCTATAGTCACTCTTTTTATTGTGTTTTCGGCTACCTGGTTCGGTCTTTTCCTTGCTCGAGGAATTACGGGACCAATTCAAGACCTGGCAGAGGCAACAAAGCGAGTGTCTCTTGGCGATCTTGACCACCATATCGATGTTTTATCAGAGGACGAGACAGGGATTCTGGTAGACTCTTTCAATAAGATGACGAAAGACCTCAAGGAGAGAAACGAGGATTTGAAAAGAGCGAACGTGGATCTCGAACAGAGGCGGCAATATATGGCTACGGTTTTGCGGAATGTATCCGCAGGAGTTCTTTCCACAGATCAAGACGGCGCAATAACGACAATAAACAGCGCCGCAGAAAGATTACTGGGTGTAAAGACCGACGATATCCTGAATAAGCGGTATGAAGAAGTAATGAAACCTGAGCATGTGGAACTGGTTAATGAGTTTCTCAAAGAACTGAAAGAAAGCGGTGACGATTTTAAAGTAAAACAGGTACATCTGACACTGAAAGATAAAATGTTTACAATATTAGTGTCGGTGGCTATGTTGAAAGACGAGCATAATAATTATATAGGTATTGTAGTTGTTTTCGAGGATATAACCGAACTTAAGAAAACGGAGAGAGTGGCCGCCTGGAGGGAGGTTGCAAGGAGGATAGCCCACGAGATAAAGAATCCCCTCACGCCCGTCAGGCTTTGTGCGGAAAGGCTGCAGCGAAGATATGGCAGTAAGATAGAAGGCGGTGATAAAGATGTCTTTCTGGAATGTACGGGGACAATAATAAACCAGGTGGATATCATGAAAAATCTGGTGGATGAGTTTTCTCAATTTGCCCGGATGCCCGTTGCTAAACTTGTACCCTGTGACCTGAATGCGGTCATTGAAGATTCGATCATACTTTTTCAGGATGCCCACAAGGGCATAACTTACAGTTTCAGAAAAGAGGAGGACTTGCCTACTGTAAGCATTGATGCAGAACAGATAAGGCGGGTTATGGTAAATCTTTTGGATAATGCGTCCTACGCAATTCTGGAAGACGGCCGGGAAGGCAAGATTGATATCACAGCCGACTCAGATAAATCGCTTAATAAAATCTTAGTAGAAGTAAAGGACAACGGTCCTGGAATCGCGCCAGGGGATAAGATGAGACTGTTTGAACCATATTTTTCAACGAAAAAATCGGGAACCGGTCTCGGGTTGGCAATTGTAAATTCCATAATATCGGACCATAATGGTTCTGTCAGTATTAAGGATAATGTTCCAAAAGGCACGATAGTATCCTTTGAATTGCCTCTTACGTAGGATGAGATTATGAATAAAACCATACTTGTAGTAGATGATGAGGCAAGTATTCGCCAGTCGCTGAAGGGAGTTTTATCAGATGAGGGACATGATGTCTTGACGGCATCCAGTGGAGAAGAATCTCTCAGGATCATAGAGGAAGAACTCCCCGATCTTGTGTTGTTGGATATATGGCTTAATGGGATTGACGGTATTGAAACTCTGCAGAGGATCAAGGCAAGCCACCCCCGCACACAGGTTATTATGATATCGGGACATGGAACGGTTGAATCTGCAGTGAGGGCGACAAAACTTGGGGCCTTCGATTTCATCGAAAAACCTCTGTCTCTGGACAAGGTTATAATCGTCGTGAATCGCGCTTTGGATGTTGTAAGGCTTGAAGAGGAAAACAGACTCCTGAGAGACAAAGACAGACACTTTGATGAGTTACAGGGTAAGAGCAGAGTGGTTGAGGAATTGAGGGAGATGATCCAGATCATTGCTCCTACGAACGCATGGATATTAATTATGGGTGAAAACGGTACAGGAAAAGAATTGGTGGCCAGATCAATACACAAACAGAGCCGCAGGGCCGGCAACCCCTTCATTGAAGTGAATTGTGCCGCCATACCGGAAGAATTAATTGAAAGCGAACTATTCGGCCATGAAAAGGGGGCTTTCACTGGTGCCACCGGGAAAAAGAGGGGGAAGTTCGATCTTGCCAACAGGGGCATCATCTTTCTCGACGAAGTTGCCGATATGAGTCTTAACGCTCAAGCCAAAATTCTCAGAATCCTTCAGGAGAAGAAATTCGAACGTGTGGGGGGGACAAAAATAATAGAAACGGACGTACGTGTTCTCGCAGCGACAAACAAGGATCTTGAAAGGGAAATGGAGGAAGGACGATTCAGGCAGGACCTCTATTATCGTCTGCATGTGATCCCCCTTATTGTTCCTCCGTTGAGGGAGAGAAAAGAGGATATTCCCCTGTTGACTGGCCATTTTATCAGGGAATTTTCCCTGGAAGAGGAAGGCAAGCAGAAGACGATTACCGATGAGGCGCTTGAGATACTGATGGCGCACGACTGGCCTGGCAATGTGAGAGAGCTTAAAAACATAGTTGAACGTCTTATCATCATGACAGCCGCCGACGTAATCGACGCCCGGGATATTCCTCCCCTGATAAGTGAGAACAAGAAATTGAATCATCTCGACATGATTTTTCATCCCGCCGATTCCCTGAAGGAAGCGCGGCGAGAGTTTGAAAAGAAATATATTCTCAAAAAGCTCGCAGAATATGATTGGAACATTACGAAGACTGCCGACTCAATAGGGTTGGAAAGGAGCAATCTACACAAGAAGATCAAGAGTTTCGGTCTTGATGAGATAAAGGGGGAGTAATGCACTGTTGCGCTTTCCTCCTTTCATGTGAACGAATTTTATCAGGCTCTGGAATAGCAAACAACCTTTCCGGGCATTAACGAAGTGCCGGATAGATCCAGTTTATTTATTTATGATATAGTCTGCTACCTTGTCGTGAAGGCGTTGTGATGCAAGCTTGTCTCCTAATAAACCGACCCTGATCGATACCGTCGTCAAATTCTTTGCCTTGTATATTACCGATATTCCAACCTTTTCCCCTTCTATCACTGCATCAATGGTACCTTTGCTTATTTCCTTGACGGGAATTACATCGACTGCGTTCATATAGGCAACGGTTTTTTCGCAGGCATTCCAGACTGTTTCAAAGGGATAGTGGTAGTCGCTTTTAAGGTTCCCGTTTATATAAAAGAATGTTCCGGTTCCGCCAGTGACTGCCGCGCCACCTACAGCCATAACGCCACAGCCCGATAATAGAAAGAGACATGTAATCAAAAACAATATCTGGCATTTTTTTTTCTGCATCATCATATACTCCTTAATTATATTATTCGTTATCAGATTTTTTTTCTTCTATTCTATCTTCTTCCCCAAAGTTCTTAAGGCCCTTAGCCAGCAATGTCAATTTTTCATCGACTAAAAAGTTTAACGTTCCCTTGGGATAATTTCCCTGATCATCGAGTTTCCCTGTCTCAAGTCCCGTCAGTATTTCAATACCTTCATCGATAGTTTTCACCGGGTATACATGAAAGTTTCCTTCGGATACGGCATCTACCAGATCCCTCCTCAGCATGAGATCGGAGACATTAAGTGCCGGGATAATTACTCCCTGTTTACCGGTAAGCCCCTTTGCCTTACATACATCATAAAATCCCTCGATCTTCTGGTTGACTCCCCCGATAGGCTGGATTTCCCCCTTCTGGTTAACAGAACCGGTGACAGCTATATCCTGTCTGATTGGAACGCCTGCGAGGCTCGACAGTATGGCATAGATCTCCGTTGACGAGGCGCTGTCTCCATCCACCCCTCCATAAGACTGCTCAAAACAGATACTGGCGCTCATAGTGAGAGGTTTATTCTGGGCATACTTCCTTCTGAAATACCCCTCGAGTATTAATACCCCCTTATCGTGTGTCTTCCCTGAGAGTTTTGCCTCTCTCTCTATGTTTATGATGCCGGCTCTTCCCATTGACGTTTCTGCCGTTATCTTGGAGGGCTTTCCAAATGAGTAATCTCCTATATCATATACCGAAAGACCGTTTACCTGTCCGCAGACCGATCCAGCAGTCTCGATCATTATGGTTCCCTCTTCGATCATTTCCTGAATCTTTTCCTCGATAATGTTGACTCGGGTTACCTTTTCGTCATATGCCTTATCGATATGACGGGCCTTTACAATGTCAGCGCCGTCCTTTTTAGCCCAGTAATTTGCCTCTCTTAGCAAATCGGCAACATCGCTGAATCTGGTTGATAGTTTTTTCTGTTTTCCCGACAGGCGTATACTGAATTCTACCACACTAGCTGCCGCTGTCTTGTCACAGGGAAGCAGCCCTTCATCATCGATAATCTTTTTTAAGAAGCACGTGTAGTCATAGATACGGCTGCTATCATTGGGCATTTCTGTGTCAAACTGAGCTTTTGTTTTGAATATTTTTTTGAAATCCTCCTCCAGATTGTAGAGGAGATGGTAGAGATGATTATCTCCAATCATAATGACCTTGACATCTATGGGGATCGGTTCCGGTTTCATTGCTGTCGATACCATGCTGAAAGGGTCATAGGGTTGCATATTAATGAGCCTGTGCTTTAGCGTCCGCTTAAGGAAATGCCACACTCCAGGTTCTATTAACGATTCCAGTGCATTAAAGACTATATAACCGCCATTGGCTCTCAGGAGAGACCCCGACTTTATATTGGTGAAGTCCGTTTTCCAGAATCCGGATCGGTCAACTTCTCTTTCAATGGTGCCGAAGAGATTTTTGTATGTCGGTGCCGTTTCAATTATAACGGGTGCATTCTTTGTTTTCGAATTATCCACAAGTACATTGACCTTGAATTCTTGAAAGCGTTTTTGCCGGGGCACCATGAATGGGAATGCAGACATCTGCTGCTGATCCTGTTCCTCTGTCTGGTCATTGAAGGTTTTCAGGTTTGAAAGTATGTTTTCCTGCACTTCATCGAGATAGATGCCTATTTTTTCACTGTACCTCCCGTATTTTAAGAGTATGTCTGATATCGTTCCACTCACAAGCGGGAGCCCCATCTTGTGTTCCAGCGCGTCCATCTCCCTGCGGATAGTTTTTTCGATTTTACGTGTTTCTCTCATCAAGGCGTCAAGCTCAATCCTCAGGTCGCTCAGTTTTGATCTGATTTCCTCCAGTTTTGTCTTATCGAATTTATCCTGCTCTGCCAGTGCCTCAAGCTGATCGATGGGTACAGGCTTTTCCTCGTAGACAGGGGCGATATCCTGTTTTGTATAGTTGCCTATTTGATATTGAACCAGTTGAAACCCCTCTTTCTGAACCTTTTCGTTGAATTCTCTGATCATTTCTTTCTGAGTCGCCATATGCCTGTTGACTATCTGATCAGTTTCCTTCTTGAAGTCTTCGCTTTCAAACAAATGAGGTATCTGCTTTTTCAGATGGACAACCAGATCATCCATATCCTTATGAAATTTATTCCCCATGCCCGGGGGCAAGGTAACTACACGGGGCATGTCGGGATTCCTGAAATTGTTCACATAGCAGATGTCATCGGGGATCTTCCTTTCCAGATCCAGCTGGTTGAGCAGGCTGGCGATGGTTGACGTTTTACCTGTGCCGGTCATACCTGCCGCATATATGTTGTAGCCGGGGCTTTCTATATCAAGTCCCATCTGTATAGCTCTTATCGCCCGGTCCTGACCTATAATTACGTTGGAATACTCACAACCGTTAGTGTCTTCAAAACCCAGAGACGCTGGATCTATAGTAACCCTCAACTTCTCCAGCGGAACCTCTTTGTACCCCTTTGTAATCTTCATTACTAATACTCCACTTTGCTGGGATATTTCTCTTTGGAACGGTTACTGTCTAACATATAATTTATGTTTGGATGATTGTCCACATTTTTGTTACAAAAAGAAGTAGACCTGTGTGAGG
>JAFGPZ010000207.1 GCA_016935935.1 Deltaproteobacteria bacterium | reverse complement strand
CGAATAAATCAGGGCTGAAGGATCCCGTATAAAAGGAACGAATCGTGGCATACATCGAAGGATATCCCGGAGGAAAAACAGGCAGTTCTGCGGAAATGCACATAGGACTCACCATTGTCGTGGCTATCGTTTTCATCGGGTTCATGCTCTTCTCCGCCGATAACTGGAGGGCGGAACTGCCCACCATTCTCGGCCTTACCGCAGCTATTGCCGCCCTTATCCTTTTTGCTTCGTACAGGGTAAATCCCATGGGATGGCGCAGACTTTTCCGCCGTTCCGCCTATGACCATATGATGCACTATGATCGCATGGTGGCCGAAGAATTGGATCAACTGGACGACAACTATTTTATATTTCACGATCTTACCTTTGAGTTATTTCATATCGAGAACCTCGTCATCTCAACCAGGGGAATATTTATCGTTGCCAAGATCAGAGAGGCAGAAGAACTTCATGTAGAAAATAACATCCTTTATGCGGGAGAGACCCCCCTCGATACACTGACGGGGAACCTGTGGCGGATCTGCCATCTCATAAACATCGTCTATAAGAAGGCATACAGGGAAGATGTAATGCCGAAACCTTTTCTGGTGGCGCCGGAGGCGGCCAGGGTCGCCATCGATAATTTCGAAGATATTACGATACTTCCTCTTAAAAACCTGAGAGAAACTATGGAAAAAGATAAAAAAGAAGTCATGAAGCTCGAAATTGCACAGAGTTTTGCCTTCTATATAAAGAAACGATATATATAAGGCAAAAACGGCCTGTCATTGAAAGTCCACAGGCACTCCCACAAGGAAAGACATATAATGGAAAAGGTCAATTTAAAACAGTTCCCCCCGAAAGCAAAACAGGGGGTCCTGTTTCTTATCGGCGCCTGGGCATTTCTCATTATTTCCCAGGCCGCCTTTTACGGCACAATTTCACTGATACAACTTACTATCGGTTCATTCTTATGTATCCTGGTATACTCTCTAAAGAACTGGGGGCGGATTATCTGCATAATATATAATGTTCTGCTCATCGGAAACAGCCTCTATACCCTTTACATGTATGTTGAAGAAGGTATGCCCCATCCGATCCCCTATGGTATTCACGCGATAAGTATTATATTGCTTGCAACTGCGACATATCTTCTTTTGCATAAGGAGACCCGTCAATTCTTTAAGTCCCCTTCCCCGACACCTGTCGCGGCGACAGGAACCGGCATCGGGACTTGAAAGGTTCTATGTTCTATGTTCAAGGTTCTATGTTGTTGTATAATTCACTTTAAAGACCATTTCTTGCCCTATTCAACATAGAACATAGAACATGGAACGAAAAAGAGGACAGCCGTAATCGGTCTGTCCTCTTTTTTCCTGTCGGAATTCTTCTATGCTTTCATGCCGCCTTCGCAGAAGATGACCTGGCCGGTAATGAACTGGCTCTCTTCGGAGGCCAGGAACAGGGCCAGATTGGCGATATCCAGGGGCGAACCCTTCCTGTTCAGGGGTACGAGCATGGGCAGCATGGCATCGAGCCTGTCTTTGGCGGCCTGGGGCATATTCTTCATCATGTCGGTCCAGATCATGCCGGGGGCGATGGCATTGACGTTGACGTTCTTGGGTCCGAGTTCTTTTGCCGCCGTTTTGGTCATGCCGATTACGGCCGCCTTCGTTGCTGCATAATTCAGCTGGCCGGGATTGCCCAGGGCGCTTGTGGATGAGATATTGATGATCTTTCCGTAGCCCTTCTCGCGCATGTATATGGCCGCACACTGAATACCGTAGAACACGCCCGTCAGGTTGACGGCGATGACCTGGTCCCACTGCTCGTCGGTCATCTTGTGCAGCATGGCGTCGCGGGTAATGCCGGCATTGTTCACCATGATATCGAGGGTGCCGAACTCTGCGATCGCCCTGTCTACCATGGTCTGCACCACTTCGCGGGAAGCAACGCTCCCCAGGACGGCTATCGCCTGACCGCCTGCGGCCTTTACCTTTTCAACGACGGCATTCGCATCGGCCTCATTGACATCATTCACCACAACCTTTGCGCCTTCTTCGACAAAGCGCATCACGATTCCTTCGCCGATTCCTCGTCCCGAACCTGTTACAATCGCCACTTTATCTTTCAGTCTCATTTTCTTAATCCTCCTCAATATAATATTTTATCTACGTCGATGTATCTGTGCTGCGATCAACTCCAACGCGGAATTATACAAAGAGACGTACGCTGTCAATGAAATAATGCGCGGCACGGAGAAACGACGCCGGCGCGGTGCGCTGCGTTTCTTTTTGCTGAACGTCTTGGGATTATTCTTTCGTAGCCTCTCGCAGCTTTTTGCAGAGCGAATCGGGTGTAAACGGTTTGAGTATGAAGTTCGCGTCCGTTACCTTCACCCCTTTTTGAATAAGTATCTTTTCTGAATAGCCGGACATGTACAGCACTTTGATGTTCCGATTGCGGGACTTTATCTCCGCCGCGAGTTCAGTGCCGCCAATCCCCGGCATCACTACGTCCGTAAGCAGCGCATCAATCTTATTCCCGCAGGCCGTGCAGACCCTGAGGGCGTCCTCGCCATTGGCCGCCTCCAGGACGCTGTAGCCTTCCTTATGAAGCGCTTTCACTATCACCCGGCGGAGCGACTCCTCATCGTCAACAACAAGAACCACTCCCCCGCTCCGCCTCTCCTCTTCGTTCGTCCCTTCCTCCTTTTCCTTTGCTTCACCATCGTGCGCCCTTGGAAGATACACGTTTACGGTTGTCCCCTTGCCGGGTACGCTAAACGGCCTGATATAGCCTTTGCTCTGATGAATGATGCCGTAAACGGTGGACAGTCCAAGCCCGGTACCGCTCCCTCTGGGCTTGGTGGTGAAAAAGGGCTCGAACATCCGCGCCATGGTTCCCCTGTCCATGCCGGCGCCCGTATCGGAGACTGAAAGCATCACATAGGATCCCGGCAAGGGTTCCTCATCAGGGCTTCCCAATGGGGCATCGCCGAACTCGATGTTCGCCGTTTTAATAGCAAGCACCCCTCCATCGGGCATGGCATCGCTGGCGTTTACCCCCAGATTCATGATGACTTGATCAATCTGTCCCATATCCGCCTTGACCTTCCACAGTTCCGGCGTCAGGTCCATGTGCAGTTTTACATTCGCTTTGATCAGCCGCCGGAGGAGCTTCTCTATTCCGCGCACCACTTTATTAAGATCCAGGATCTCCGGTTGATACATTTCCCTGCGGCTGAAGGTCAACAGTCTTTTGGTGAGCACTGCGCCCCGCTCTCCCGCATCTATGATCTCTTTCAGATCACCGTAGAGGGGCTGATTTTCCGACAACTCGCTTATAATGAGCTGTGCATTCCCTATAATCGTCGTGAGCAGATTATTGAAATCGTGGGCCACGCCCCCTGCCAGCACGCCTATTGCCTCCATCTTCTGGGACTGGAACAGCTGCGCCTGCAGCGTATCTCTCTCTTCCTCCGCTTTTTTGCGTTCCGTGATGTCCTGCAGTATCCCCATCAAATAGAGCGGACGCCCTTCATCGCCATATATGGTTTGCAGACGTTCATGTACATATTTGATTGTTCCATCCTCACACAGTAAACGGTATTCGAAGTCCTGTTGCGTTTTTTTCACCAGTGCCTCCCGGTGAATAGTCGTGACATAGCTCCTGTCTTCCGGATGGACCCTTGTAATGTATGTTTTGTACGATGCCCTGCCCCCCCTCGGCGCCAATCCGAGGATACGGTACACTTCATCGGACCATTCATAGAGATTGCTTTTTACATCGACCTCCCAGTGACCCATGTGGGCGAGTTCCTGGGCTTCCTTCAGCCGTTTTTCGGATTCGATCAGCGCCTCCTGCTCGGTCTTCAGCGACTCCAGGGTTTTTTCCAGTTTTCTCGCGACGCTGTTATCGTACATTTCGAGGAGCCGGTGATCGGTATCGGCCGGCGCGTCTCGGACCGGCAACGTTCCCTGTTGTTGCTCGTCGATCACCTCATCGATCAGCTTCAGAAGCACCGTTTCTTCGATGGGCTTGATGACAAACCGGGAGGCGCCGAGG
>JAFGPZ010000206.1 GCA_016935935.1 Deltaproteobacteria bacterium | reverse complement strand
GCCGCTGGGACCGGCCATTACACTCTACATAGCTCTATTTTCGCTCTTTGCGATCTACCTGCCCTTCACTCACATGAGCCATGCCTTCATGAAATATTTTCTGTGGGACAAGGTCCTTTTTGAGGATGATCCCAATGTCAGAGGCGGCTCTGTTGAATCGCATGTGTCAACTGTGCTCAATTACAAACAAACCTGGTCGGCATCACATATGCATGCCGGCGGAACGTGGATGGAAACCGCCTCCAAGGGAGTGAGTCATGAAGAAGAAAAATAAAATAAACATTGAACATATAAGTGATCCGTCCATTCAGCTGGCGGAACTGAACCCGGAAGATCTGATGCCTTTGCCCTACCCCTACGACGGGCCTGATGCCCAGCCTCCTTTGAAGAAATTGACAGACGATCAGAAGGAAAAATATGAATCCGATCTGGATGGTTTTCTTGCACTGAAGCTTCCAAAACCGGAGACAAAGGAAGAAGAGGATCGTCTGGTAAGACAATTTCTCGAAGGGCTCAGGAAACTCCTTTCCAAAGAAAACAACTGGACCTTTCTCATGCCCCTGTTGATGAGTCTCGATTATTGCGCCAAGTGTCAGACATGCAACGACGCCTGCCCCATCTATATATCAAGCGGGAAGAATGAAATCTACCGGCCCACATACAGATCGGAGGTACTCCGCAGAATCATAAACAAATACATCAAAAAGGGAGGTAAGGCCTTAGCCAAATTTACGGGAAACGACATCGATCTGAACTGGAAGACTGTTGCACGCCTGGCGGAACTCTCCTATCGATGCACCATATGCCGACGCTGTACTCAGACCTGTCCCATAGGTGTAGACAATGCCCTCATTACCCATGAACTGCGAAAGCTCTTCAGTCAGGAGATGGGGATTGCACCTGAAGAACTGCATCAGAAGGGATCTGTTCAGCATCTTGAAAAGGGATCTTCTACGGGCATGGTCAAACAGGCCTTCAAGGATATTATCGAATTTCTTGAAGAGGAAATGGAAGAGAAGACGGGGAAAAAGATAAAGATGCCCATTGACAAGAAGGGGGCGGACATACTCCTGATTCACAACGCCGGTGAGTTTCTGTCGTGGCCGGAAAATCCCGGAGCCTTTGCCATAATTTTTGAAGAAGCCGGGTTGAACTGGACGTTATCAAGCGATATTGCGGGTTATGATGGTGTCAATTACGGTGTCTGGTACGATGATGCACAGCTTGCCCGTGTTGCCGTCCAGCATGCGAAGATAGCGAAGGATCTGGGGGTAAAAAAAATTGTAGTTGGCGAATGCGGTCATGCACATAAGGCCCTCATTGTTATAGCCGATCGTGTCTTAAACAAGGATCTGAATGTTCCCAGGGAAAGCTGCCTTCCTATCCTTGCCGATATAGTGGTAAATGACAGAATAAAACTCGATCCTCAAAAAAACAACTTTCACGTCACTCTCCACGATCCCTGTAACATGGTGCGTCTCATGGGAATCGTGGAACCACAGAGGCAGATACTCAGGAAGATCGCGCCCAAGTTCAGAGAGATGTCCCCACAGGGCGTTAAGAATTACTGCTGTGGCGGGGGGAGCGGATTCGCAATCATGTCCTCTCTCAATATTCCCGATTGGCGGATTACTGTTTCGGGCCGCATGAAATTCAAACAGATACTCGATACCTTTCAGGATGTAATAGACCCAGGTATCCGTAAAATGGTCTGTGCTCCCTGCTCCAACTGCAAGGGATCGATACGGGATATCTTCGAGTATTACGATGTATGGGAAAAGACGGGTATTGCATATACAGGGATGGTTGATATGATTGTCAATGCTATGGTTAACATAGAAGGTCCTTTCATAGAGTGGCCCGATGAAATGTGAGACGGGGACCTCTCATTTGCTTCGGTCTTCATGTTGGCCATGATGACCGAGGGCCGGGGAGGATGGTTTTGCTTTGCCCGTTAATATTTGATAAAAGCATCAAAGAGGTTTTATTGCCAAAGCCATGATAAAACAAAGGGATGTTATACTGGATTCTATTACCGATGGCGTCTTTACCGTCGATCACCACTGGAACATCACATCCTTCAATAAATCGGCCGAAAAGATTACCGGTGTCCCCAGGCAAGACGCAATCGGACAGAAGTGCAAAGATGTATTAAGGGCGGATATATGTGAAGGTGAGTGCTCACTCCGCTACACCATGGATACGGGGATACCCGTTGTTGACAAAACGGTCTTTATAATAAATTCTGCCGGGGATCAGGTCCCCATCAGCATCTCAACGGCACTTCTGAAAGATGAGAAGGGAAGGGTCATCGGCGGAGTGGAAACCTTCAGAGATATGAGCCTCATAGAAAAGCTCCGAAAGGAGATAGAGCGAGGCTACACTTACGAAGATATCATATCCAAAAACCACCAGATGCATGAGCTTTTTACCATACTTCCTGACGTGGCGAACAGTCTGAGTACCGTTCTTATTGAGGGTGAGAGCGGAACGGGGAAGGAACTTTTTGCCAGGGCCATCCACAATGTAAGTCCTCGAAAAAATAAACCCTTCGTCGTGGTAAACTGCGGGGCTATGCCGGACACACTGCTTGAATCGGAGCTCTTCGGTTATAAGGCGGGTGCCTTTACAGATGCAAAGAGGGACAAGCCGGGGCGCTTTAAACTGGCCCACCGGGGCACCATATTTCTGGATGAAATCGGTGACATATCCCCGGCCCTGCAGGTGCGTTTGTTGCGCGTTCTCCAGGAAAAGACCTATGAACCCCTTGGGGCAGTTGAGAGTGTACGCACCGACGTTCGTGTCCTTGTGGCCACAAATAAAAATATAGACCAGTTGGTGAAGGCAGGAACATTCAGGGAAGACCTCTATTACAGGATCAATGTCATGCGTCTTGAACTGCCACCACTGCGTGAAAGAAAAGAGGACATTCCTCTCCTTGCAAATTATTTCATCAGAAGCTATAATTCAATTCAGAATAAAGCAATTTCCGGCATGACAGATGAAACCTTAGAGTGCCTTATGGCCTATGATTATCCTGGCAATATCAGGGAATTGAAGAACATTATAGAACGCTCCTTTATCCTTTGCAAAACGAAAATGATTCAGAGGGAGCATCTTCCTGAGCCGGTTTACAAGCAAGGTATCGCTTCGCATACGCCTCATTCTAATCTGGAAACGCTGAAAGATATGGAGGCCCTTTTTCTTACTAACGCGCTTCGCAAAAACAACTGGAACAGGCTGAAGACATCGAAAGACCTCGGTATTCATAAAAGCACGCTCTTCAGAAAAATAAAAGGTCTCGGTGTGAAAATTCCCAAATCAGAATCAAGAGGCAAACATTGAAGGGAAGGCAAATGAAAGAGAAGAAAAAGATTTGGAATCATTATCTGAAATCGCTATGGGAGCTCATTATCGCGCCGACCATGTCTGACGAAGTGACCCTGGTAAATTACGATTAGTACGATTGTGAATTGACGAAAACTTTATCGCTTTCCTAACGGGTTTAACTGCTACGCGATTTGCAGACTTTATTACGATCACGACGGATGACCAATGTGAAACCTCCGAAGGTCGTAGATATGCAACTTTTATGAGGAAGTTGCGTAACCATTTAGATATGCCTTCCATTTTCTTTTTTCCGTAAATTTACTTAAATATCTGAAATTAAATGGAATACACATTAATGCTTCCATGAAATGTTCTTTTGGTACAATTTTTGATAGAGAAGCGGGTATGAGGGATGTAACATGAACATTGCCATATCTGTTTGGGGCAATCACATATCGACGGTTTTTGACTTCTGTGATCGACTGCTTGTTGCATATGTCGTCTCAGGGTGGGTAAAAGACCGTAAAATTTTCTATCTTCCCAAAAATACTGCGGCATGTAAAGATGCCGGATTAAGGGGACTTGAGATCGATGTCCTCCTCTGTGGAGCCATCTCAAGGCCCTTGTACAACATGATCAGGACGTCCGGGATAGAGATTATACCTTTTTTAAGAGGTACTGTAGATGAAGTGCTTGATGCCTACCTTTCAGATAGTTTGTTGGATGGACGCTTTATGTTGCCCGGGTGTCATTCACCATGGTGGGATCTCAAAGGGCGGGGAATGAGACACTGTTTCCGATCAAGAGGAAAGGGAACTATAAAGAAAGGATTATAGATCTATGAAAGTGGCTGTTACAACCTATGACAGGGATATTTCAGGAAAGGTAGACTTGAGTTTTGGGCGGGCGAAATGGTTTGTCGTTGTGGACATAGAATCGGGATCGATCGAGGCTCATTCAAACGCTCAGAATGTTAATGCCCTTCAGGGGGCGGGAATTCAGGCAGCGCAGAATATCGCAAATCTTGGAGTCGATATTGTCCTGACGGGAAACGTTGGGCCCAATGCATTTAAGGCGCTGAAAGCTGCGGGAATCAGAATATTCATAATCGATAAAGATACCGAAAAGGCGGATGATGCTCTTTCCAGGTGGAAATCAGGTAGTTTGAAGGAAGTGGATGATGCTACTATTGAGGGTCATTGGGTATAAAGAATTAGTAGCATATATGCTACCTGATGTAGAGGGAATAAGCGCGTTAAGGCGACTCGTTATATGAGCGTGAAGTTATGGAGTGTCTGCAACTATCTGAAATACATAAAATAAACTATATATTCAGACGAAATGTATTCTGGCATAGTTCTTGTACTTAGTTTTGCAGCTTAAGATAATCGGAAATTTCTCGCAAGCTGTTATGGGAAATCTCGATATCAAAAATGTAAATCTTATAAGGAGGTATATATCATGCCAGGAGGAGATAGAAGAGGTCCACAGGGAATGGGGCCAATGACGGGAAGAGCAGCAGGTTACTGTGCAGGATATCCAATGCCTGGGTTTGCCAATCCTATGGTGGGTGGGGGTTTTGGTGGAGGTTTAGGAAGAGGTTCCATGTATGGCCGCGGCGGTGGCAGGGGATGGCGCAACCGTTTTTACGCCACCGGCCTCACAGGATGGCAGCGCGGTTTCCATGGTTATCCGATAAACGCGGGCGGTGGTGTTCCTTTCGATATGCCTTACGCGTTTCCCTATAATCCGCCACAGTACACGAAAGAAATGGAGATTGAAGGACTAAAGTCTCAGGCGGAGTACTTTGAAGATTCCCTGGAG
>JAFGPZ010000029.1 GCA_016935935.1 Deltaproteobacteria bacterium | reverse complement strand
GGATATGGCGATGATTCGATCTACGGCGGCGAAATTGAAACGGGTTGTACCTATTCTTGTAGATCTTCCAGGGCCTAAGATTCGCGTAGGAACCCTCAAGAATCCCCCTGTTATGCTGGAAAGGGGGGAAAAGGTAACTCTGACGACGAAAAATATTGAGGGTCAGGATGGACTTATTCCCATTTCATACAATCGTCTCGCCGACAGCGTTCATCCCGGGAGTGTGGTCTATCTTAATGACGGGTTCATTGAGCTGGAAGTTCTTGAAGTTCGAGATTGCGAAGTCCTGTGCCGGGTTGTTACCGGAGGCCCTCTTCTGTCACGCAAGGGGTTGAATCTTCCCGGAGCCGATATATTTGTTGATACTCCCACGAAACATGATTTTCAATTGATGGAACTGGCCCTGAACGAGGGGATCGACATCTTCGGCATATCATTTGTGGAATCGGCTGAAACAATTGAACGTGCCAGGGAGTTTGCGCGGAAAAAAGGAAAGGATATTTATACGGTGGCAAAAATAGAGCGGGCCCGTGCCGTCGATAATATAGATGAAATCCTTGCTGTGACCGATGCCATAATGGTGGCCCGCGGAGATCTTGGCGTCGAGGTTCCCATCGAGGAGGTTCCAGTCCTGCAGAAAGAGATCATAAGAAAGGCAAACATGGCCAGTCGGCCGGTGATTACAGCGACACAGATGTTGTTGTCCATGGTCGATAACAGGAGACCCACAAGGGCAGAGGCGGCCGATGTGGCAAACGCCATATTGGATGGAACAGATGCTGTGATGCTTTCCGAAGAGACGGCCATTGGAGCATATCCCGTCGAGACCGTTGACATTATGGCGCGTATTGCAATCGTTATGGAAACAAAGAGAAGGGGAATCCGATCATCAACTTTCCTCCGGAATCAGTTATACAGAGACCTTCATGCTGGAAAGATCACCGTGTCCGATATGATATCTCTCAACGTCTCAGAAACAGTCCGATCGTTAGAGACGAAATTCGTAGTGATTCCTACGGAAGTGGGATCTACGGTTCGACGCGTATCACGCTTCAAACCTGAAGGATGGGTCATTGCCTGTAATTCGAATGAGAATACCTGCAATTTCCTCTACTTCTCCTACGGGGTATATCCCGTCGTAATGGAAACAAAGACAAGCGGATGGTTTGAAAAACTCCTGTATTATATGAACAAGAGTAATCTGGTCCGGAAGGGTGACACAATAGTACTCACAGAAGGCAGATTCGCAAAAGAAGCAGGAAGCACAGATTCGCTTGCCATCATTACCGTCTGAGTGTAAATGTTGAGTCCTGACTCCTCAGCTGGCGAAGGCCTCCTTCACTTCCTTTTTCCAGATGAGCAGCAGTTTCTTGTCGTGACTCTGGGACTGGACCAGTTCCCATTCACTCTCGCCCTCACTGTCCAGAATATCTTTAAGTGCGTCGAGACCTCCAGGTATGCCATCGACTACGCATGTTCCATCCTCATCGCATAAGATAGCATCGCGGGGAATTACTGAATCGATATCCAGAATAGTTGTTTTGTACTTCCAGCGCGCCATGTTCCTGTCTCCTTTTCTTTGGTAGGTTAAGAAGCGATAATTAAAATCTCTTGTTGGTCTTTAAAATTACGGGACATTGTAAAGCGCAAATCAGACAATTTGTCAAGACAAATGGCAGGTATTTGTGCTGATATTGAAATTTACATTTTCAAATAACAGGCTAAAGGTTGATCAGGGTGCCCAAAAACCCATGGACGCAGGATGTTGCAAACAGAAGTATCCCTGTTGTCCGATGAGTCCCAAATTTTACCTTTATCCAGCGCAATCCCGTAAAAAGTTGAAACAGCAGCAAGAGGAAATTGATGATTCCCAGAATTAAAATAATCGAAATGCCGCCGATAACCATGCCAAGACCTCTTTCTCAATATTTTTGAAATTTATACCAATGTTTCTGCTGGTCTGTGTCTGTCGTCATCTTTCTACTACTTAAGTGTGATTGTTTTTTTTGACGGTTTATCTCCGCCATGAAGGTTGCAGCTGGACTCCGCCACAATCTCCGTCGATTTATTGATGATCAGTTTTATCTCCCTGGTAAATTTGGCATTCTCCGGACGATTGTTAGCGGAATATTGCCACAAGGCCACTTCATTGCCATCTACCAATACTTTTACCCAGTTGGTATAATGCGCGAAACTGTTACCTCTGTGGGTTACATGAATCTTGACCGTAATTTCAGCTCCCTCGGCTACCTGATCGGGAGCTTCAATGGCAGTGGCGGATTTATCTGCCAGGGCTGCCCCGCCATAAAAAGTAATTATCATGACCACCAAAACAATTATAAGCCCGGATTTTTTTATTTTCATATTATTTCTCCTCGTGACTATTAACGAAACATTAGAAAGTGGATTTAGAAAAACATGTCACTATGATTATTTTATGTTCCCTCACTGACACTGCCGCAATGGCTGGAGTTAAGCAGCTCAACTCAGCCTGGGAAGGACAGGAACTGCGAGCAATTATTAAAAAAGCGCCGCTTCCATTCTTCCAATTTCTGTCAGTATATCGCCATGGCTATTTCCTTTCGTAGATGCCAACAAGGCGATTCATTCCGATAACATGTGGTTCAATACGCTCCAATAAACGCCAGAGTGTAAGACCGGCTTCCAAGTTGAGTTCTTTATCTAAAGCGAAGAGCCAGAAGAAATAGTGGTGTATTCCATGCCCGTTGGGAGGCATGGGACCCATGTAACCTTCTTTACCGCCATCGTTAGGTCCCCTGGTGTATTCTCCAATTCCTTCCGATAAACTTGTGACCGACCCCGGAATGTTATAAAGAACCCAGTGCGTAAAACCATAGGTGCCTGAGGGAGATACCAAAGGCGCGTCCGGGTCATGGCATATTAATGCAAAAGAACGCGTCCCATCCGGAACATTGGCCCATTGAAAAGGTGGAGACACGTCATTTCCTTCGCCAGTATGCTTTGAAGGAATTTTACCAAGGGCTTCAAAGGCCGGGCTTTTCAACTGCAAATTGGATAGTGCAAATCCCATAATGATTCTCCTCCTTGATTTTTTTGAATACTATAGAAAATTTGTTGCCTGAAGATGCAACTCAAGTACGCCATTATTACTTATTGCATGAGCATCAATAATAGAACTTTTAAGCTCCTCTGTAAAGTTGTTTAAATTCCTGCAGATTTCTTCAGCGCCTCGATACGGTCATCAAGTGGAGGATGGCTCATGAACAAAAGTTTTAAACCATGTTTGGAAGGTTTCCCGTTTATCCCAAAGGCGGAAATCTGTTGCGGCAGCGGATCAACGCCTTTCTTGAGTTTTTCAAGCGCTGATATCATGTTGTGTCTTCCCGCAAGCTTGGCGCCACCGACATCTGCCCGGTATTCTCTTCGTCTGCTAAACCACATAACGATGACGCTGGCCAATATGCCGAAAACAATCTGAGCGATTATTGTAGTTATAAAAAACCCGAAACCATGACCTTCTTCGTTTTTTAATATGACCCTGTCAACAAAATGTCCCACAATGCGGGAGAAGAATATGACGAATGTGTTGACCACGCCTTGAATGAGAGTGAGAGTAATCATATCTCCGTTGGCCACGTGACTTATCTCATGACCGATAACGGCCTCAACCTCTTCTTTATTCATTGTTCTCATGAGATCAGAACTTACGGCAACAAGGGCATTATTTTTGTTCATACCTGTAGCGAAAGCATTGGGCGAAGGGGAGTTGAATATGGCAACTTCAGGCATACCAATGTTAGCCATAGAGGCATGCTTTTTGACCGTGTCCACAAGCCATAATTCTTCGGCACTTCTGGGATTGGTTATAACCTGAGCCCCCATCATTCGTTTGGCCATCCATTTGGACATAGCCAGTGATATAAAAGAACCGCCGAATCCGAATACTGCCGCAAAGACAAGTAGATTATACATATTCAGAC
Source organism: Deltaproteobacteria bacterium (assembly GCA_016935935.1). Next base: position 5,501 of record JAFGPZ010000029.1, on the reverse strand, counting down.
CGGTACCGGCGTCATCAAGTATTCGATCAACTCCGAGCAGACGCAATACAATGCTCAAAACAACGAGCACTGCAATATTCGTAGCGAGAAACAAAAAAACCCTTTTCATTTTCTATCCCTCCTGAAATTCAAAATTTCTTCATAATGAGCAAACGCAGAAGTGATACTTTTTCTTTATTTTAATTGCAATCATCAGTATGTCAAGCTTCTACGACACTCTCGCCGCTTTCATCGCCATCCAGATCTTTGACGCTTCAGCTAAAGAAGGGCCGATCCGGCAAAACTTGACTGTTATAACTGCGCCCAAGAAGGCAGATAGCCTGTGATCTAATATGGTGGGGGTGAATGATTTATGCCTTTCGGAGCATGGACAGGTTATATATTTCCGTTAAATCTATCGCGATACGCCACATAGATCCTTCCTCCTTCACTCGGACAACATTACCAATTAAATCTATTGCCCCATGATCTCCTAATATGACCGAGAAACTTACGCCGCCTAATGGGTAAGGTTTCTTCGAAAGAACACTCAAATCACCGACAGAGAAATCCACTAAGCGAACTAATTCTCCCTCAAGAAGGATTTTGACTCCGGCAATTGTATCTCCCTCTTTATCAAAAGTGTAGCGTTGATATCTGCGATTATCTTTCATCCAAATGTCTCCTTGAAATAATAACCCCCATCTGACTTGGAGAAACAGAGCCGCGCATGACCAAACCATAACGCTCCCTTTGTTAGGTTGTGCAAAAGCAACAACGATTCAGTCAGGGTCAATAATATATTTCAACTTATAAACTCTGTTATGCTATCTTGTCAAGGAAGATAACGGTGTGGCTCTCAAATACAACGGGGCCAATGAACGAAATGAGTCCGTTAATTCAGAAACCTGGAGGTGCTCAATAATGAAATGTGCGGGTTTTAAAGTATGAGTGTTGAGGACACTTCCAGGTTATTCTTTTTTCTTTAGTCTGAGTAGATCGCCGAAACGCCGAGATGGCGGGAAGACCCCCTCCTTAACTGAGCGAACATCCTCAATGGAATAGAAGGCTCGGGGGTTGTAGGTATGTACGCTATCAATCACTGCCTTGATCTTTTCCCGGTCGATCACGGTGAATATAAGTTTGACCGGACCCTTGGCTCCTTCTGCTGCTACCGTGGTTACCCCGTATCCCGAAGATCGGAGGTAGTCGATAAGCTGTGTGGCGTCCCGCTGGGTGATGATGCGCAAGATGACCCTACCCACAGCCAGACGTTCCTCAATAAAAATACCAGCTACGTTACCCGCTGAAAAGCCTAAGGCATAGGCAATATAGTACACGGGGTTGCTTAGGTTCTGCATGATCTGACCGATTGCCAACAGCCAGATGAGAATCTCAAAGAAACCGAAGATGGGAGCGAGTATCTTCATTCCCCGTGATATATAGATGATGCGGATTGTCCCCAGCGTCACGTCAACAACCCTTGCCAACGCGATCAGAAGGGGAATGATAACCCAAGTGAAAAGGGATGAAGCAAATGTAGAAAAATCCATCACATGCCTTTTTTTGTGTATCGTATGTGTTTTTGCCGGTCTTTCTTAAGATAAAATCGAGTGCCTTGTCAATAGCCTTTCACGAGTACCTCTAAATAAAAATGGCTTCCAAGATCCTTATATGATATCACGATGATGGGATATGTTTTATATGGGCACAAATCCAGCACATTGAACTTAACGGCGAGCTTATTACCCAGTGCTTGCGTCGGGGTTAGCGAGCGAATTCAAAATAAATATATTCCCTGACAGTCGGAGATTCCCTGAAACTTGTCGCGGGAATCCTCATAAAAAGCGGAGTCTCGGATTTTCGAAAGGTGGGGGAATACCGGGGGGTACAAAAACTACCACCATGAAGAAAGGATTGACCGATGAATACAGACATGAAAGCAAAGATAATGTTTGGAGCCGTGGGGCTTGTTATAGGGGCTGTTGTTGCCATGATTATTGGTTTCAGCTGGGGTGGTTGGACAACCTCCAGCACTACCGAAGAGATAACCGAAAAAGCAATCTTGGCAAATAATGCGGCGATTTGCGTTGCCCGATTTATCAAGGATCCGAACTATGAAAATAACCTTAAAGAATTTGAGAAACTCGACTCCTACGGGGCGAACAACACAAGTGACTATGTGCGAAAATTTGGTTGGGCAAAAATGCCGGGAGAAGAAAAGGCTGACAGTGATGTGTGTCAGGCATGTGCCAAGGGAATTGAAGCTCTCATTAAAAAATGAGATAACCTTGTGACCTCTACAACAAAATTTGTCTTCATCGGGTGCTTCTGGTTACGGACAAGGGCGTTCGACAGGCAGGTGTTACTCGTTCTGTAGAGGAAGTTCTGGCTGAAAACGGGAAACACTTTGTTGTCTTTGACGATATCGAGGTCGATCCCAGTGTGGAGTGTGTGAACCGGGGAGTCGATATCATTGGTAGTGAAAAGCTTGATGCCATTGTTGTTATAGGCGGCGGCAGCCCCATCTGCGCGGCTAAGGGGATCTCAGTTGTTGCAACTAATGGTGGATCCATCAGAGATTATGAGGGTCCCTTCAAGGCAAAAGTTATTCCTCTTCCCGTTATTGCTCTACCCACGACGGCAGGCTCAGGCAGCGAGGTGTCGCCCGTTTTCCTGATAAAGGATTATGAACGTGATCGAAAAATGTCCTGCAAGGGGGACTATCATCCTGTAGTAGCTATTCTTGATCCTCTCCTTTTGACGACGCTTCCTTACTGGCAAGCAGTTTGCTCATATCTCGACGCGATGACCCACGCAGTAGATGCTTTCTCTTCGAACCAGGCCACGCCGATAACGGATGCCATGGCCTTTGCCTCGGTGAAGATTATGGGAAAGCACCTTTTCAGGGCTGCCGCCACGGAGAGCATTGAAAGCCGTGAGCAGATGCTCATCGCAAGCTCCATGGCGAACCTTGCCTGTGCCAATGCCGGTTTGGCGTTGGTACATGCCGTTACTTATGGTTTACAAGATCTGCCCCACGGATACGCTTGCGGTCTCGTAATGCCCTTTGCACTCGAGTACAATCTGCCCGTTTCAATCGATAAAATGGCCGATCTGGGGAGGGCCATTGGTGTAAATGAGGAGGGAAAGACTACAAAAGAACTGGCCTATGAAGCGGTGAAGAGCGTTAAGAAACTGTACCGGGAACTTGGTTTCCCCAACAAGCTTACAGAAGCCGAAGTGCCCAGCAGCACAATCCCTGAAATGGTGGAACTGACGTTGAAGAGTCATATGATGGCCCTCAACATCAGGAAACCAACAAAAAAGAACATAACAGAATTATTTGAAAATATCTATATGGGTTGGGACATATAATAAAAAGGAGGAAGAGAATGTTTGGATATATGGGGAAGATTTTGCATGTCGACCTGGCCACGGGAAAGAGCAGCGTGAAAACATTGAATAATAAGATTATGGAGAATACAATTGGTGGCCGCGGTCTTGGGGCCTATCTGATGTGGCACGAAGTGGGATCCGATGTCGATCCTCTTGGGCCGGGGAATAAATGTATTATCGCCACGGGACCCTTTACCGGTGCGGGATTTCCTACTTCCATCCGCGCCCTGGCGCTAACAAAATCGCCATTAACCGGAATCTATCTCTTTTCGATGGCAGGGTCTCGCATAGGCCTATCATTAAAGAAAGCCGGGTATGATGCCATGGTGATAGAAGGCAAGGCAGAAACTCCTTCATATCTGACTGTCAATGGTTCTGAAGTAACGATAAAGGCTGCTCCAGAGCTCTGGGGACTTAATACGTCGGACGCCTTTAAAAAACTTGCTGATATGGTCCCTGAAAAATCTGACTTGGTGGCGATTGGTCCTGCCGGTGAAAATCTGGTCAATTTTTCCGCACTGATCGGAGCTGACCATAGACGTTTTGGACGAGGAGGGTTTGGTGCTGTGCTGGGCAGCAAGAACCTGAAGGCGATTGCCATCAGTGGCCGGGAATCCGTCGAAGTTGCCCAGCCTGAGGAATACAAAATATGGCTGAATAAGTTTCGGGCAATAGTCAAGGAAAAGTCCGGGCCCAGGGACGGTTTCGGAAAATACGGCACCGGTGACGGCCCAATAGGTCTCAATGATCTGGGAATTCTTCCCATGAAGAACTGGCAGCAAGGAACCTTTGACAGGGCCAGTAACATTTCCATGGTAGACATGCGGGACAAACTTGGCCTCGTTGAAAGGGATTCCGGATGTTTCGGATGTCCAATCCAGTGCGGCAGCAAAACGATGGTTAGGGAAGGACGCTATAGGGGCGCTTCTACTCACGGTCCCGAATATGAGACCATGTACGCTTTGGGTTCCAGTTGCGCCATTGATAAACCTGAATTTATTATAGCAGCTAATGCCCTATGCGATGATCTTGGGCTGGATACCATGTCTGCCGGTGTCGTTGTATCCTTTGCCATGGAATGCTTTGAGCGTGGATTGTTGAAAGCTGAAGATAATGATGGCAGGACTGTTGGTTTCGGCGATGACGAGGGTGCCTACGCACTACTGAAAAAGATTGCCGCAAGAGAAGGGATTGGCGACATCCTTGCCGAGGGGACACGTTCAGCGGCTAATAGAATCGGAGGAAGCTCCGATGCTTTTGCCATGCATGTAAAAGGGATGGAACTGGGAGGATATGATCCTCGTGGCGCCGTCTCTCAGGCGATTACCTATGCAGCGGGAAGCCGTGGCGGGTGCCATCACGGGATTGGTCTCGGCGCTCGAGTGGATGCTCTCAAAGCCACTCGGCATGAGACGGAAGGGAAGGCCTCCCTTATCCAGATGCTGGGCAGGAAGCAGATATCCCTGGACAGTATTCCCGGATGTACGCTGGGGCTTAGCAGGGCTTTTGATTACGATATCATTGGTGAAGGCCTGTCACTCCTTACCGGCATCCCCTTTGATAAGGAAAGGCTGGAGTGTACTGCTGACCGCATATTGACGCTGGAAAGGATTTATAACATCCGTGAGGGAATGACAAGAAAGGATGACACGCTGCCTATGCGCTTGCTGACTGAAACCCTTCCTGACGGTCCTTCCAAGGGACACCATTTGACGGCTGAAGATCTTAACGTTATGTTATCAGATTACTACCGACTGCAGGGCTGGGATGAGTCAACGGGAGTTCCTTCTGATGAGCGTTTGAGAGAACTGGGTCTTACCGAAATGGTGACTGGCATCGTCAAATAATATCTCCCTCTAAGGCATGGTGGATTAGAAGATCACCTGGTATTAAACTCAGCAACTATCAAATAAAAAAGTGACAAACTCCTTATTTCTTCATGCTCCTGCGGCGGTTCGTAATGGTAGGGTGGGAAGTGGTCGAAATGACGCATCGCTGAGTCTAACTTTTTACCACCGCATCAAAGAATGATGGCTTCGTAAAAAGTCGATTTGTTTCTCTTTCGTCATTCCGAGCCTGACCCGGAATCCAGTCTTTTCAACTACTTATGGATTCCTGCTTTC
>JAFGPZ010000205.1 GCA_016935935.1 Deltaproteobacteria bacterium | reverse complement strand
CCATTTTGCGGTATGACAATAAAGCCACTGCCGTAACTTTTCGCATAAGCTCCCAAATCCATTACGAACTCTCTCATTTCCTCCCTGTAATCGATGCTGTCGTCTGGTGAGTTATCTGCATCATCTTGATCGCATCCGACAAGAAACACGGTCATCATTAATAGTACAAACTTAATTGGCTTCAATTTTCCTCTTCTCCCTGGCCGTAACGTGCGACAAGCGAGGCTTTTTTCAACACAGAGGTACTGTCAAAATCCTTCATGAGTTTCCCTTTGCGCGCGGTGTAGTAGCCCATTATTTGATCTGGCATTTCATCCACCTCGGATCTGACGCATCCCTTATGAGGGTTGGCAAATCTTTCTCTTGTCTTGGGGCCGAACGGCCGAGCTAACCTGCCGCCATGTAGCGTAGCGGAATAGCCGTCAAGTACAAGGCTTTGTTGGATGATCCATTTTATCCGACGATCAGCAGAGCCATGTAGGGAACGACATTGAAGACCAGAAAGACGATTTTGAACAACCCGAGGAACGAGTAAATGACCACGTTGAAGATTTCTCGGGGAATGGGGAACCATTTGCTTTGTGTGCGATACACCAAATCCGGGGCGAACACGGAGAAAACTATCCACAGAATCAGGATGCCGCCATTTATGATTGTGCACCACATGAAGAACGTTGTGAGTGTCTGAATATGCATGATGTTCCTCCTTTATCTTTCTGCATCCGTTTGTTGGGAATCCCCATCGTCTTCCGTTTCCATATACTCCCACATTTCATTTTGGTGAAGCCATATTGAGTTAGCATTTGCCCTTATGAACTCATCGACATCCATGCCTTCAATAGTAGGTGGTCTTTTAACTCTTTTTTGTTTGCCATTAATAAAAACGGTTATGCATTCCTTTTGTCTTTTCTTCTTCGCTACCTTTTGGGCTGGTGTGAGTTTTCTCTTTTGTTTAGCCATATGTTTGAATAGTGGATTTTCTCGCGCTAACGTAAAGATCACCTACCCTGAGCAAACATAGCGAGTCGAAGGGTCTAGGTGTATTGAAAGTTATTTTTTTTATAAATGAGTTTTTAGGGTGAGGCAACTTATTTATTCAAATGAGTCAAGAGTAGACTTGACCCTTTAACCCTTTAATCTTAATTGAGCAGTCTTGCGCGCGACCCTTTAATGTAGGGAATCTCCGGGATGAGTTTCTCATATTCCTGGCGGACTTCTCTCTGCAGCGTGCTGGCAAATTCCTTACCGTAACGTGCGACAAGCGAGGCTTTTATCGACACAGAGGTACTGTCAAAATCTTTGAGGAGCATCTCTTTTCGCGCGCTGTAGTAACCCACTATTTGACCTGGCACTTCTTCCACCTCGGACTTGTCGCGTCCCTTATGAGGGTTGGCAAACCCTCCTTCTATTTTTTTCTTCTATTAGTCTGTTTCCTTAAAGCATCAATAAGAAATTCGCATAAGGTTTTACTTGCATTAACAGCTAACTTCGCATGGTGTTTTTCTGGCTTATATCTAATCGCATGAGCATCGCTCATTTCATTTCTCATAGTAGCAAGGCCATTCACAATTGAGTTTAATCCACTTAATATTTGTTTAATTGATCCTGGGTAATCCGAGATGTTGGGACTAAGGTTAAGAACGGCCTTTATTCTATTATAAGCTTTTGTTAGGTCGCCTTTGTGTTTATACTCAGGTTCATATAGCTTAAGCATATCAACCATAACCGTTTCTGCCAATGTTCTTGCATTAGTAATCGCTCCATCAAAATCTTCGGCAATGATTTTGTCGTCACACTTCTTTATTTGTTCTGAAACAAAGTCATTTTCAATTTCAGCAAGAGATTCTGATTCAATAACCACCCCATCAGTATTACTTATTTTGAAACCTTTTCGTTTAGAAACAAGAGAATAACCATCAAATGACAATAGCTCATTGATTTGGGCCACGGCTAAATCAATATCTAATTCTGACGCAAAAAAATTTCTTGGGTCAACCACCGACTCAATTAATCTTGCTAGCTTGGTACTACCATTAAATTTGCGCAATTTATCTTCAACATACTGCCATCGTGAAGGAAAACCCTGTCCATATACATCCCTTTCACCAAATTGATGAAATAGGTCTACAAGTTTTGAACCACTTAAATATGGTGTGTGACCTGAATCTCCGTTTAGGATTTTAGACAACTTTTGAATTGTAAACTCTGATATTTCCATCGGGGATTATTCTTATAGGTTTATATAAACATAGCGTCTCCGGAATCAGTTACAGCGCGCAACGCCGTCAGCTGCATTCCGTTGTTAGCACGCGGTTGTCTCATTAGCTCTTGAACTCAGTCTGACACGCCCAGATGCTCGAGGATTGCCCGCCCACCCGGGCTGTCTGGCGTCAGGTGTGCGGCTCTCGCTTGCGCCGCGCTGTATGCAATTACTCCAGCGTGTTGTGGGAGGTTCCACGCCGCAACTTTGCGCGTGACGATTACGATCGCCTCACGACGCTGGACCCGTGGAAGAATGAACTCCTTGACAAACGCACGAGCGAGGTGAACGGACCGCAACTTGTGTAGCCAACCGTCGGCATCTTTGAATGACGAGGAATGATAGGGCAGCAGCTCGATGCTCGCCAAGGACGCCCCCAAACGCGTACGGGCCTCGGCGAACGACACACCCAAGTCAGAGGCAAGACGCTCTATCACCTTCGCCAGCTTTCCGTGCCACCAGCTGAAGCCGCCGTGCCATGAAAACTGTGGGTCAAGGAACAGGAAGGGTTCTGTGCCGATGCGAGGCTGCTGCTTGAGGGTAGCGAGAAGCGCCGCGCGATACTCGGGCACCTCATATTCACCGTAGTAATCGTGTGGACCGAGCCCGGGGTTAAGCAAGAGTATGTATACCGACGCGCGCCGGACGTCACCGAAGAAGGGCTGGGGGAGAAGGCCGAGATGCAGCCGCCTATCGCCGGGAGTGCAGAAGTCAGGGGCCTGAATGGCTTCTTGCCAACTGCAATGTGTGACGACAGACCGCCCGCTTTGTTGTGAGTCCAGTACCTCAAGGTCTTCGTCGAGTACGAAAGGGGGAGAACTGGGCTGCCAGTTCTCCCAACTTTCAAGTAGCTTCATCTCGGCCACTCTTCCCCGTCAGGCTAACATATTTTATACAGAATAATTTATTGACAATATTTAGGAATATGATGTATCAAAAAGATAATGATGTCAAGGAGTTTGGGGTTGCCTTTGAAGACGCCGCAGTCCGTTCATGTATAGCAGAAGCAGCCTCCAGGTGGTATGAAGTGTGGGCATGCAAACGGATCTGATTTACATCATTTCCATTTGAAAGGAGCTTTTTTGTTGATTGAATCCTATCCTTTT
>JAFGPZ010000204.1 GCA_016935935.1 Deltaproteobacteria bacterium | reverse complement strand
GGAGCAGGATTCGAACCCGCGAACCTTTCGGTTAACGGTTTTCAAGACCGCCGCCTTCGACCTCTCGGCCATCCCTCCGACAATAAATGAATATCAAAATTTAAACCAACTGTTGGATACTATACCGGCAGCGGTATCCTGTCAACACCATTCATATAGGGAATAAGGGCTTCGGGAATGATTACGCTTCCGTCTTCCTGCTGATAATTTTCCAGGATCGCCACAAGGGTTCGCCCTACGGCAAGACCCGAACCGTTCAGCGTATGTACAAAATCTACCTTTCCGCTCTCCTGTCTCCGGAATCGTATACTCGCCCTTCGCGCTTGGAAATCCTCAAAATTACTGCATGACGATATTTCCCGATAGGCATCCTGCCCCGGCATCCAGGCCTCTATGTCGTAGGTCTTGGCTGAAGAAAACCCGAGATCACCGGTACAGAGATCGACTGTCCGGAAATGTATATCCAGTCTTTTCAATACCTCTTCGGCATTGACCGTCAGTTTTTCCAGCTCATCGTAGGATGTATCGGGTCTTGAAAATTTCACCAGTTCCACCTTGTTAAACTGATGTTGTCGTATCAGTCCGCGTGTGTCTTTCCCGTATGAACCGGCCTCTGCCCGAAAGCAGGGAGTATAGGCAACATAGTATATGGGCAGGTCCTTTTCGTCCAGTATGTCTCCCCTGTGTATATTAGTAACCGGAACCTCTGCCGTGGGTATGAGGTAATAATCGGTCCCTTCTATCTTGAAAAGGTCTTCCTCAAACTTGGGCAGTTGTCCCGTTCCTCTCATGCTGTCGCTGTTGACCATAAAAGGTGGCAACACCTCCGTGTAACCGTGTTCGGCAGTATGAAGATCAAGCATGAAGTTTATGAGCGCCCGTTCCAGTCGCGCTCCCAACCCCCGGTACAATGTAAAGCGGGCGCCGGTAATCTTGGCGCCTTCGGCAAAATCGAGAATCCTTAAAGTCTCACCCGTTTCCCAGTGTGGCTTGGGTTCGAATGTAAAGACCGGTTTTTTTCCCCACTCTCTAACCACAGGATTACAGGCAGAGTCTGTTCCCGATACAACCGACTCATGAGGAATATTGGGAATGGTTAAAAGGAAGTTATCGAAAAGTGCCTCCCTTTCTTTCAGCAACTCATCCAGTTCCTTAATGCGCAAGGATACGGTACCCATTTTCGAGATCAGATCGGAGGCGTCCTCTTTTTTCTTCTTCCTCTGACCGATCTCCTTTGAAACGGCATTCCGTTCACCCCTCAGGGTCTCCACCTCTCTCAGTATATCTCTTCTCTCCTGATCCAGAGAGGCAAACCGTTTGATGTCTATACCCTGACCACGCCGGGCCAGCTTTTCCTGGACAAAATCAATATTTTCCCTTACAAATCTTACATCGAGCATCTCTCTTCATCCCATGGTTCAAGTTACGGAAAACTCTGCGCAGAGAACATATTCTGCCCTGCCAGCTTGTCGAAGGGCACTTTCCCTATCACTTTGGCTCTTTTAAGTCAATATATAAAATCAGACTATCCTATCAATTTCTTTTATTTTTTCCCTTAGCCGCTTTGATGAAACGGGAAGTGCGGTCTTTAATTCCTGGGCAAAAATGGACACTTTGTACTCCTCTATCATCCAGGACAACTCTTCAAGGGCACTTATCTTCTCTTTTGATGAATAGGGCGGCAATTTATCCCTCAGCCTGGCCAGGGCGTCGGAAAATTCTCTTATCTGCTTCGCTCTCAAACGGTCCTTCTCAAGGTGAACGATTCCCCTCTCCGCGCGGATCCTGATTGCCTTTATTAATCTCGGCATGTGATAGAGTCTGTTTTTGTCGCAGGTGGCAATAAAGTTCTCAGGAACCAGACGATCGAGTTCCTCTATCATCTGCTCGAGGAATGCGAGGTGAGGCCGACTGGCACGGCTGGCCGCCTTTAACTCTGTTATTACCACTCTCGTTTCTTGATAGGCCACGAGTACAGGTTCAACTTCCCTTACTATACCCTGCCCCGTTGAATACATAATCGGCTTCACATCTTCCATGCATCTGAAAAATGCCTTCTGGTGCCTGATATCAAAGTCGAAGAGTTCGTCCAAGATTCGTTCATAGATAGCTGTTTCAAGATATTTCACGCCGCCGAAGCGGGCAGCCCGGGACACCCCCGCCCCCGTCATTGCAAGGCTCTTCTTGAGAAACTTCATTTCCTTATTCAGATTAAGTTCATAGAGTCTTTTCATTCCCTTTTTATGCGCTTTGCGGGCATCTTCAGGATCGTTGAAGAGCCTGATATTGACGGATCGCTCACCTTTTTCGAGCGCCGGGTAAGTTGTAATGCAAAGGCCATCCTCCATTTTCAGATCGACAGATTCGGGAAGATCACCAAAGTCCCACAACGTCAGTCCCTCCCTTTCATAATGCGCTTTCAGTTTTCTAAGGGCCGATGAATCCTTTATACCGCATTTTTCTTTCTGCAACTTCGCAATGTCCCGGCTCTCGCCGATAACCCTGCCCATCTCATCGACAACGGAAAAACGCATCTTGAGATAATCGGGAAGCGCATGCATCGGCCACGCCGCGGCCGGAATACTAATACCCCAGCGCTGGTATATGAATCTTCCCATATCCGAGAGGAGGTTTTCACCGCGAGTATTCATCTCCTCCATGATCAAATCGACAGTCTCCGGTATGGGGACCAGCTTTCGTCTGAATTCCTTGGGAAGCCCTCTTATCAGGGCGGTAATCTTTTCTCTGAGAAGTCCGGGAATCTTGACGTCGGCCGAGTCGAGAGGCAGCGCATTTAACAGGCCGGCAGGAACCGTAAGGGTTATGCCGTCATCCTTTCTCCCAGGGTCAAAGCGGTATGTGCAGGGAAGGCATTTGTTCCCCAGAACGATCTCGTCGGGATATAGTGAGAGTTCTTCTTCAGGATAATATTGAAGTATATTCTCTTCCGTCATTCGCAGAAACTTGTCATTCCCCTTGATCAGTTTGTTGAGGGTTCTGATGTCATAGACTGTATCCAGCCTCTCTTCATAAAATGCTGCCTGGGCGCTCTCGTCGGCAAGTATATTTCTCCGACGTATCTTGTTCTCCATGGAGGTAATCTCTTTAATAAGCTTCTTGTTATGGACCAGAAAGGGTGGCGGTCCTTTGATGTCTCCATCGACAAGGGCACTTCTGATGAATATTTTCGTGGCCTCACTCGAATCTATGGCCCCGTAGGATACACGCCTTCCCGTAAGGATTTTGAGACCGTAAAGGGTCACCGTTTCACTGGCCACCACCTCGCCGCGATCCCTCTCCCAGTGAGGTTCCGAATAGGTTGAACGACAGAGTTCACCCCCCACCTCCTCAATCCATTCATTGCTGATAGTGGCAACTGTTCTGACGAAGAGTCTCGACGTCTCCACTGTCTCGGCAGCAACAATCCAATCTCCGCCTCTGTTGAAAATTCCAGACCCCGGGAAAATCATAAACTCCCTGCCCCTGGTACCACTGTAGATATTTCTCTCCTTCTTAAACGCGATATTTGACAGATAGCCGCTCAGAATGGCCTTGTGTATTGCCGTATAAAGTGACTCGCCCTGGAGACTGGGAAGCTTCTTTTTTCTTCCCCTCCTTTCATCTTTGATTATCGTCCTGATCTGATCGTAGACATCTCTCCATTCCCTCATCCTGCGGTATGAAAGGAAGTTTTCCCGGCAGAACCTACGCATTCCATTCTGTGATTTAGTGGTCTCCCAGACATCTTTATAATGATTCCACATATTGAGGAGTGTAATAAAATCAGAAGAGGGGTTTATGAAAGATTTGTGCGCCCTGTCTGCAGCCTCCTCCCTTTCAACGGGCCGCTCACGGGGGTCCTGAATGGAAAGCGCGGCGGCGATAATGAATATCTCATCATCACAACCCTCTTTCTCCGCTTCAATGATCATCCTCGATATCCTGGGATCTATGGGAAGGCGTGCCATTATCTCCCCCTTGCCGGTGAGGGCGAATTCCCCTTTTCTCTTCTTTCCGCTCTCTCTGATGGCGCCCAGTTCTTCGAGTACTGAAAAGCCGTCCCAGATAGCCTGGGGACTGGGGGAATCGATGAATGGAAAGGATGAAATTGCGCCCAGCCGAAGGGAAATCATTTTCAGTATCACTTCCGCCAGATTTGAACGCATGATTTCGGGGGGTGTAAATTTAGGACGACTCTCATAATCCTCCTTCGGATAGAGCCGCACGCATATGCCCTTTTGCACCCTTCCGCAACGACCCTTCCGCTGGTCGGCGCTGCTTCCGGAGATGGGGCTGACTGGGAGTCTCCTCGTTCTTGTTCTCGGATTATACTCCGAGATACGGGCCAGCCCCGTATCCACGACATAGCGAATACCGGGTATTGTAATCGACGTCTCCGCCACGTTGGTGGCAACAATTATCTTCTGTTCTTTAGTTTGCCTGAATACGCTCCGCTGATTGGCCGACGAGAGTCGAGCGAAGAGGGGGAAAATTCTGGTGTTTCTATACTTTTTTGCAGCGAGGTGATCACAGGTTTCCCTGATATCCTGCTCTGTCGGCATAAAGACGAGGATATGCCCATCGTCTGCTTCCTTTTTCAATACACCTACGGCATCGACGGCCGCATCAACATAGGTAACATCCTCTCTTTCTTCCAGTTCCCTTTCCAGAGGAAGGTATCTCAAATCAACGGGATACATGCGCCCAGACACCTCTATAATCGGCGCTCTGTCGAAGGCCTTTGAGAATTTTTCAGGATCTATGGTAGCCGAGGTGATGATGAGCTTGAGATCCTTTCTTTTTCGTAGGAGCCTCCTGAGTAACCCCAGTATGAAATCTATATTTATGCTCCGTTCGTGGGCTTCATCAACAATCAG
>JAFGPZ010000203.1 GCA_016935935.1 Deltaproteobacteria bacterium | reverse complement strand
GGCGCTTTCATCCGCTTCCATCCATTTCAGTTTTCCGAAAAGCCGGAAACATTTCGTGCAGTTGACAGGCCCGTCTTTCTTGGGATCCGAACGCATGACCTGGTCCATGAACCATGCCATCGTCCGATAATGCCGGAGTATCCCTTCTTCAATTCCAATCTCCCTAATGTTCCCGAGATATTCTTGGCCGAATACATTCGGACTGTCACCGTTTGTGGGGTGAGAGAGATTACAGCAGAAGATGAAATTTCCCAGGTGGTCAAAGGAGATTCCATGAGCTGGATTACACAAGGGAACCCTGAAATCGGGATGTGCAAATCCTTCGATACTGATGTTCAGGGAAAATGACGGCATGATCCTGCCGGTTATATTCCTAACGACTTCCATATATTCTTCAGCCGTGGGTATGAGGTTTTTCGATACGAGAAGGGGCGTCGGCGTTAGCAGGATATATCCAAGGCTTCCCACGCCTATCGATGCGCATAAATGCGCGACATCCACGATGTCTTTCCTATTTTCCCTGTGAACGACGCTCTTGACGGATACAGGGATCTTCTCTTTCACACAGGCTTCGATTGAACTGATGACCCTATCGAAACTTCCTTCTTTTCTGATCATATCGTGTGAGGCCGAGGTTGCGCCATCGAGGCTGAAACATACACCGGTAAGCTGTTTTTTCACTCTCGAGTCAAAAAGAGGAAGAATCTTATCTTCGAACAGATAACCGTTGCTGACCAGGCTGAATTGAATTCCATAATCGACGAGAAGATCACAGACACGGTTCAACTCGGGGTGAAGAGCTGGTTCTCCGCCCGTCAGACACACATTCATGATGCCTACTGAAGAAATTTCCCTGAGCATCAAATCGAGGAGATCGGTGCTCATATGCTCCCTGTCCTCTACTTTATCCCTGAGGCAGTGGATGCAATTGAAATTACAATGATTCGTTATGTCTATAGCGGTGTTATATATCATATCATGAACAAAAGGTGAAAAGGTAGGGGTGGGCACGTAGGTCCTGGTCGCCTCCGAATTTCAGTATGATTTGACCTTATCCCGCCAACTTCTGGAAGACATTCTGAATTGCATAGTTCACTTTCGTAATAACAGTTTGCAAGGCTACGTTGCTTTCTGTGACACGACTCAGCAGCGCGTAACTGGTTTCGCTGACGGTTTCAACGGCACTCACAAGGGCATAGCTTGTCGTGCTTGTCGGCTGGGCAAGAGCATACTGTGTTTTGGTCACCCATGCCCTGACGGTCAGGATCTGTGATTCTTCCCTTATATCCGGTCTTACATATTTTTTCTTCCCCATGACATCCCCTTGCTTTCAAGCAGATTCAGAAAGTCACGTATATCTTTTTCCACATCCCGTTCCTCGACATCGTATTCCTTCAAAAAAGCATCCTTTATCTCGTGTCTGTTTTTCCCTTCTCGTACCATCTTATAGATGAGTAGGGCTGTCTCATTCAGAAAATGACTGGTTCCCCTCTCGACATCGATAATCATGCCTTCGCCGTCGACTTCTGCCATAATGACATTATCTTCCATAGAGATCTCGCCCCTTTCCGCCGATAACAAGCCACTGGTAATAGAATTGTAATATTAACGTAACATTATCAGTATCAATATGTCAACACCAATTCAAGTCACAAAATCTGCGATTGGTTTCGGATGAGACAGTGGTTTGAGCGTTGTGGCGATAAAAAATCCTCCATCAGGTTCGCAGACTTCTGCCGGCGGCTATTGAAGATGTGGTGTGACCAGCATACTCAATGAATGGCATCCATCGCTGAATCCGGGAATTTCCATCCCAAAGCCGATCTTCAACTACTTGGTCCGGTTTTCGCTGTACTCGCACCGTTGGTTGTACCACTGCACCACGTCCTCTGCTGATTCTATCCTGTTGGTGGGGCTATTGCCGTATACTTCAGGCTCGTATCCGCTGCGGCAAACAGTGTGCCCTGATATGGCCTGCGGATCACGATACGGCGGAAGTCCTTGTCGGTTTTTTCACCTTTATTCCCTCTGAATTCGAGATCAATTACGGGATTGGGGTCGGAGAAAGCAAGAAGAACGTGTTCAAACCTTGAATAAGGTCATAAACAATAGTCCTTAGAGAAGGCATTGAGCTCTTTTCTGTTGGTAAAAAAATAGATTGAACGTAATGCGAAGCGAAATTTTGTATTTTCCGGTGAGCTGATTTGCTTTAATGTTTGAACGCCCTCTGGCCGGTGAATACCATGGTCACCCGGGGTCTGGCCTCGTTACAGGCCTGGATCGACTCGAAGTCCCTCAGCGATCCGCCCGGATGGACGATTGCCCGTATGCCCTCCTTGATGGCCACATCCACCCCGTCCCTGAAGGGGAAGAATGCATCCGATACCATGGTTGCCCCAACGAGCCCGCCATGTGCCTCGGCAGTGGCTTCGTCGATCTCCTCCTTGAGCGCGGCATCCCTGGCGCCCTTTTCTATCTCTGCCTCCAATTGCTTATAGGGAATGCCGAATTTCCTGAAACAGAGGGCGTCTGCGTACTTGGTATAGGCCTTGAAGATGGCTATCTCCGCAACGCCCACCCTGTCCTGTTCACCCGTACCGATCCCCACGGTAACCCCGTCTTTCACATAGATGACGGAGTTAGAGGTTATCCCCTGTTCCGCTTGCCAGCCGAAGAGCATATCTGCGTATTCCTCTTCAGTAGGCTGTCGTTCTATGGTGTAGGTTTTTCCCTTGTATTCGGCAGCGGCCGGCTTAAAATCAGCCGGCGTTTTGATCAGATTGAGGGGCGACTGCTGAACGATGATCCCCCCATCGATAAGGCTTTTAAACTCCACGAAGCGTTTCTCCGTGTACTCTGCCAGTCTATCGATTCTGTCGATCCTGACGATCCTGAGGTTCGTACTCTTTGTAAGGACGGATATGGCGCCTTCCTCGAATTCCGGCGCTGCCACCACCTCGAGATAGTTCTGGCTCACAAGCCCGGCTGTCTCCGCATCGATCGGCCTGTTGAATACCGCGCAGCCGCCGAATGCCGCTATCCTATCTGCCATGTTTGCCTTTTCATAGGCGTCGGCAATGCTTGACCCATATGCCACGCCACAGGGGTTGTTGTGCTTTACGATAACCACGGCCGGCTTCAGGGTGAGATATTTCAGGATATTGAGGGCATTGTCGATATCGGTGAGATTGATCTTTCCAGGGTGCTTACCGCTTTGAATCCAATCCTCTTCGGTAATAGCTGATACCAGCCCTTTCCCCGGCTCGATAAATCGGCATCCGCCGAGGACGAGGTTTCCGCCCACCAGCTCGTAGAGTGCTGCTTCCTGTCCGGGATTCTCCCCGTATCTGAGGCCTTTCTCGATCAGGTCCCCGGTGCCCTCATCCGTGAGCTTCCAGGCCCTCTTCTTGAAGAGCAGGGTTTGTTCTCCGAAACTCATGGTGATCCGGGCGGGGAAGTGATCATCCATCACCGTTCTGTACATCTTTTTCAATTCATCAGTCATGTCTTATCCTTGTCACAAGTAAAACTAATAAAACCAGTGCAACTATCTTTTGTTTTTATATTCCTTCAACTAATGAAACCAATGAAACCAACAAAACTATCTTTTATTCTTATCCATCTCTATAGATGCATATGCATTGTGGTTGTGAATAGATTCGAAATTTTCACATTCAACTGAAAACCATACTATATTACTATCGTTTTTTAGTTTTTCGGCGATATCCCTGACCACATCCTCAACGAATTTGGGGTCTTGGTATGCCTTCTCGGTGACGTATTTCTCATCCTCTCTCTTGAGCACGGAGTATACATCGCATGAGGCATTCTCCTCAACCAGGTTTATAAGGTCCTCTATCCAAACGAACTTTTTGAATCTCACCTGCAGCCTCACTTCTCCCCTCTGGTTATGGGCGCCGAAATCGCTAATCTCTCGTGAGCATGGGCACAGGGTAGTAATCGGCACACAAATCATCACGACCTGATCCTTACCGTTGTTCAGGCTTCCTTTAAAGGTGCACTGATATTCCATGAGCCCCCGGGTCTTGGTGACAGGGGCTGTTTTCATGACGAAATAGGGAAAGGATATCTCTATATGGGCACTTTCGGCGTTCAGCCGTTTCTTCATGGTAGAGAGGATTTCAGAGAAGTTTTCTATGGAAATTCTGCGATCGTGTTCATTCAGGATCTCAACAAGCCGGCTCATGTGGGTGCCCTTGAAATCCTTGGGAAGGTTGACGTACATGTTAATCAGAGCAACGGTCTGTTGTGTTTTTGTGGCTTTATCAAGCACTGTTATCGGATACCGGATATCCTTTACTCCGACCTTGTCGATGGCGATGTTTCGAAAGTCTTGCTGGTTTTGAATGTCTTGCATATTCCTTCAACCCTCGATTTTTCCTAGATGTAATATTATCTAATCCTCCCAAAGTCAATAAAAAGATATAGGAAAAGGACAAGGGTCCTGTCGGTCATTATTTTCTTGATTTTTTGAGTAAAAATAAGCTATTAGATATAGAAACTCGGGGCGTGGCGCAGTCTGGTAGCGCACCTGCTTTGGGAGCAGGGAGTCGGAGGTTCAAATCCTCTCGCCCCGACCAGTCTTCGTT
>JAFGPZ010000202.1 GCA_016935935.1 Deltaproteobacteria bacterium | reverse complement strand
TGACACAAGATACTGGGAGATCGTTCAACGGCAGGACAACGGACTCTGACTCCGTGAATCCAGGTTCGAATCCTGGTCTCCCAGCCAGAAAAAACAAGGGGTTAGCCATCATCAGGCTACCCCTTTTTCTTTGTGGTGGCCATATAGGTGCCTATCTGCGGAACTACAAGCCCCCTTAATTCGTCTTCATTCACCACATTGTAACGCTTAAAAACAGATATTGTCTTGTGACCGGAGGCGGCCATAATGCGGAAGAAGTCATGTCCCTGGAGACGCCAATTATTTACGCAAGTGTGGCGGAGATCGTGAAGGGTAAAATCCTTTATGCCCGCGGCTTCACAGGCAGTAATGAATGATTTTCTTATGCTGCTTATCGGTTTGCCGTTAAGCGAAAACACCCATCCGGAGATATCTCTTGGCATAGACTTTAGCATGTCCATAATCTCGGGATGTATCGGTATGGTTCGGCCTTCGTCAGTCTTGGTGTCTTCCGGCCGTAACCGGATAAATCCGTTGATCATGTCTATTCTATTCCTCTTGAGATTAAGAATTTCGCCTTTCCGCATGGCCGTGTAGTAGGCCATCATGACGATCCGGGCAGTGTGAGGGGGACAGCAGGCTATCAGACGTTCATACTCTTCATGACTCAACACTCTTTCTCTGACATTGTGTTCTTTTAAGGCTTTTATGCCCTTAAATGGCACGGATTCTATCTTTCCTTCCTGCTCCGCTAAATTCAGCATGTATCGGAGACAGGATATTTCTCTATTGATTGTAGCAGGACGAGTTTTATGTTTTCTATATGAATCCTCACTTAGTCTTTTCTGCCGGTACGCTTCTACCTGGTTGACCGTAATTCCCGAAATGTGTTTCCCGGAGAAAAAGGTGGACAGGGTTTTCATTGACAGAACATCCCTATCATATGATTTTTTTGCTCGAATCTGCGGCAGCGAGAGAAACCACTTTTTTAGCTCATCAAAGGTCGGGTCCTTGACTTTCCTGACAACCCTTCCCTCCGCCCTTTTGGACAACACTTCCCGGAGCCGGTGTTCAGCGGCGGCTTTGTTTGTGCCGATCCGCTCACGTTTTTTTCGACCATCCAGGTAGTATTCAACCCAGTAGCTCTTGCCAGAGGCCTTTTCAAACTTGAAGCCGCAGGTGCAGACCTTACGGGATATGCTGTATCTTTTTTTACAAAGTGGACATTCTTGCAGGAGGGCCATGGTTATATTATATTCCTTGCATACCTAAATTTCAGCTTATCATTTTTTCAACTTAATCCACTCTAGAACCTCATCGCTGCTTATCTTTTCCTCACATAGTCTTTTTACAATCATTAGTTGTAGTTCCGTTAAAGGCTCGATATTCAAATCTCTCTGATTTATCAATTGCTCGTATTCTTGCTGTGTAGGATCGATATAAGATGCAAATTCACATTGTGAGAAAAGCGGTTCAATATCTTCTCTCTCAACCGTCCAAGATTGTATCTTTTTATAAAGATTCCTATCAACCTGAGAAGTAGCAAAGTAGAACAACTTTCTTTTTTCTTTAACGAATTCTAGTGTCTGCCACATTGTATTGTGCAAGTTACCGTCAGCCAACACATAGTCTGTTTTTGACTTTCTCCGTAGTAAGAAAATATTGTTATCTTGATCCCTGATAGCGACAGAATATACAGGATTTTGAAGAAGAGTCATGTTTTTGATTCGTGTGATTGGATCAATTTTAGCAATAAGAGATATAAATTCTAACTTAGAGTTGGCAAGTACAAGCGTAGCTATCGGTTCAAAAGTAGGATCAATATACTTTTCAGAAAAAAGCATCTTAATTAAGCCCCTATAATCATAGGGGTTTTTTGTTTGGTCGGTAATGTGTTCAATGTTAATGTGGAGATGCGGCGCGACCTTTCGCAAAGTATCAGGTGAAAGAGTGGTTAGACCCGCTTCGAATCGTTGGATTGCCTGGCGTGTGATTCCCACAGCATTCGCAAGGTCTTTTTGTTTAACGCTTTTCAGTATTCTTGAGAGCTTAAAAAGCTTATTGAGGCCGGGTTTCATAAAATGAAAATAGTTTAGTTGATTTTAAAAGTCAAGAGAATTTTTTGCTTGACATGGGTTTCTTTTCGTGCTCTTAATGTAAAAAAGCAACTGTTGTTAATGTTATTTAAGGGAGGAGAGGAAAAATGGAACAACTTCTCACGGTTTTCGAGGCAGCAAATATGCTCAGGGTGCAGCCGGTGACTATCCGGAAGTGGGTGTATGAGGGGCGGCTCCCATGTTGTCGCCTTTCGCGAAGGGTGGTTTTTCGTGCGCGAGACCTCGATAATTTTATTGAAAAAAGTTATTGTCCGGTAAGAGAGGTAAAGGACAATGAATAACGGGGGAAAAAGAAAGCATCCCGGAAAGCTTTGTTAAACCAACCCAAGGTGCTGAAAAAAAGCCGAACGGGACCAGCTCCTGAGAGAGAGGGAGAAACAGGAAGAAATGCTGCGGAACTTCAATGCGCTTCCAGAAAGCATTAAGGAGAAATATATTTCTTTGGCTAAAGATGAGCTGGGTGAACTTCCCCCAATCCTCCTAAAAATTAAAGCCGCTAGGCTGACCAGAAGTAACACTCGTATCCCGACATAAATATAACGAAAGAATTTCCAGGAGGATGAAAAAATGTTTATCATTGTAAACGAAGAAAAGGGTTACGGTATTGAGCTTACCAGATATAACGGTTTATATTCGTTAACAGCTTGCTGGCAGAAAGATGAAAAAATGTGGTGCAATATTAACTATTTTAAAGATGGTAAGATAAACTTCATCGATAAACCAATACCCTTAGGCGTAAGGTTAGGTGATCGTGAACTTGCAATCTTTATCCTCCGACGGGCACTTCGGGGAATCGAACAGAATATGGAGGATCGAATATGAGAATTCTGGTTGCAGATACGACTATGATCCACACACCGTCCACAAATCGTCCATTACAGGTGTCCACTACGATGCACATTTGGGAGTTCGATTAATGCGTTTTTCAATGAATATACGATTACTTGCACGGTTTAACTTTATAATAACAAAACCGTGCAAAAAGGACTGAAATTCAATTTACTACGCAATAATTATTTTTTTTCATATACCTACTTTCCTGGCGCAGTCAGGAAAAAAGTTTTGCCAGCTCAATCAGGCACGGCAATCTCTTTGTAACCCGTTCGGCAAGGGATTGCGGGATTCAGCACAGTTAGCCGTAATAAGGCCATTAGATTATGCTGATAGGCAGCAAAATAAGCTGCAACGAACGTTAAATATATAGGCGGAGCTGCTACCGCGGACAAACCTCGCAGAGGGAACAATAACCTACATTAAAGGATAGTGAACCCGGTGAGTGAGTCGATCTCAGTAGCCATCTGAGGCGGGGTTAAAATTAAAACCCCAGAAAGAGCAAGAATGACTCATCACGTATGGCCCTGGGAATTTTTACGAAAATTTTCCGGCTAAAAGGAAACAAAATAGACCATGAAACTACGATGGCCCAAAAGTGTGCATGCGCAGGTTGAGGCTGTTTTTCATTCCGTTCGGGCTATAGGCCAAGGTAAAATCGACAATCCCAACGGGATACGTTCTTTTGGTACCTGGAAAACCTATCGCTCTGAGGCGCACCGGTTGGCCGATTTTCTCCAAAATAACGGCTGTGATAATATCCTGGATACCCCGGAAGTCGCCCGCTTGACGGGTAAATACCTCCAGGAACGCTTCAACGAGGCCATTCAGGACGGAAAATCTCTGCAAACAGCCGAAACCCGGAACGCGGCCCTGGGCAAATTCGAACTGGCCGTGAACACATTCATGGAAAACCAGGGCATTCAGGGACAAAAATTAGATTTATCAGAGGTAAGACGGACATATTCCAAACTCATCCATGACAACCTGGATAAATCCAGCAGGAACTTCGACAATCGAGCTTACCCCAATCCGCAGAACCTTATTAATGCAATTACTAATTCCACTCATCAATTACAGGCTAAGCTCCAGTATGAGGGTGGATGCCGTGCCGAGGGAGTGGGCGCGCCTTCAAATGCCCATCCAAATCCTCTGACCAAGGAAAACCTGGGTGGAATAGGGAAAGACCCCGTAACGGGGGAAGATGTCGGCATACTGAAAGGTGTAGTCGAGAAAGGCGGCAAGGCAACAGACCACATGATCTCTACCGGAACATACGCCGCTTTGAAGAACCACATTGAAATATATGGAAGGCTTGAGAGCAATTACAAGGAATACAGCGAATCTATCAATGAAGCCGCTAAAAAAACCGGACAGTACGAACCAGGCCGTGGAACCCACGCTCTGAAGCATAACTTTGCACAGGGAAGGTACAGAGAGTGCGTCGCCAGTGGTTACTCACACGAGCAGGCCATACAGCAGACATCGCTGGACACGTCTCATTTCCGATATTACGAAACTTATGCCTACACAAAAAAGTAACAGTAAAAAATATGAACCGGACCTGATCTTTAAATTGACAGGTTATTTAAGCCCTTCGGAGCGATCCAAAATCCGCCACTGGATAGCTGCCATGCCTGAAGATACCTATATCTCAATCCATCAGAAAGCCGAAAAAAAGTATTACCAATTGAAAAACGGGAACTTTGAAGTTGCGGGCAGGCTGTTGAGATACGCCGCACTGATCCTGGCTGCACGAGAAGCCGGATGGGATACTACAAGAGGTAAGGGATACAGAGTCGCTAGCCAAAAACAGTACGATGACTGGGAAAACATAAGAAAAACAAGGGCAGTTAACCTGGCAAAAGGCAGTGTCGGGCCTAAAAAGCGGGCGGTTATGGCTTACTGGGGCGAAGTTAAGGAACTGAAAGAAGATGATTTCGGGTTTCGCAGGATCGCAAAATATTTAGGCAAATACCGGAGACTAAAGGTATCTCCGTCGTACCTGCAACAACTATGGACGGAAATTGAAACACAAAAAAAGAAGGAGCAGCTATGATAACATACCATTGGAAAAACGTGCACATCGAAATAACAGAAACCCGAATTCTGCAAAGGCATGAAGACAAATACGGTACCGGTAGAGACATCTTTGTTCGCAATGTTGAGGTGGGCATCTGGTTCTGGAAATACTATGTTAAAGGCTTAACGAGATTGGTTTTTATCAAATCAGTTCTGCAAGCGTTTTTACATAATCGCATGGGAGATATACCTGCAGAAGATTTCGTTATTGAATTTTTACGCTTAAAAAGAACACAGAAGGATGGGAAGCAGTTTGTTAAATTTGAGCTTTGCGGAATTGACGGGAGTATAGACGAAGAAGAATATTTCAACTACCAGGAAGTGGCAATGCTCGATATTGCCCTCGGCAAGGCTCTTAATTTTCTCTCTCCGTAACACAGCAATGTAACAAATCCCCTTGTGGCCACTTTTGGGGGTTTTGTGGTCTTTTTTTACGCTTTTGGGGTCTTTTTTACGAGTTTTGTGTCCATCCAATGCTTTTGCCCCGTCTGATTTCTGATCAATATCACTTACACTATGGAATGGCCTTTTGCATTGTGGTTCGTTCTGTTATCTTTATTAATTTTATAGATTATAGTTCTCCGCTAAAGTTGTTATATTGCCTTTCAGCGGAACATCTTATGCAACCGCTTCCTCTGGTGACGTTAGAAATTCTTTCCGAATATATTTTTTCAAATCATCAACTGTAGTAAAATACAGGTATCCGTTTTGATTAGCAACTTCCTCAATATCCTTTCCCTCATTGATTAGAAGCGCAACAGGTTGACTTAGACGTGGTTGTAAACCATCCGGCCATGCCAGATCAAGAACGGCCAAGACCTTACTGGTATTCTCATCGCATAGTTCGTATTCTATTTCGCCAGGTGGCAGGCCCATTCTTTCCACCCACAACACACATTCCAGAATGACTTCTTCCTCTTCATCACTGATAACCCGGCCTTGAACAGTCTCAATTTTCCTGAGAGTGATATCCTCTATGGGTGTCTCTGCTTCAGGAACTTTTCCATGATAAAGGCTTTCCAGGAATTCATTTGCTGCATTCGCGATTAGCTTTCTTCTTTCTGCTAAGAAATCAAGATACCTGTCCAGTTTCCATAGTTCTTTGTCCATAGGTATCCAGTGTGACGCAAGGGCACCCGGATGATTCTTTTCCACTTCTTCAAAGTATTCCTCAGGCGCCTTTTTGCCGATCCAGAGATTTGTTTCCTGCGTTTGAAATGTAAAGTTGGCAATGGCATTCACATCGGATCGTTCATAATCCTTTTCGTATAAATAGGCTTTGGGAAAAATATGATGAACCTGAAGCGTGCTTAATTTACCAAGCATGTGAGACGATAAATCAACGCCAGTTCCCCAATCTTTGGAACCACAAACCCTTGTTAAGAGGTAAGTCAGTGGATAGAAGCGAGCACCTTTACTCCAACCGCTAACATCCTGTTCATGTACCGTTAAGTCACCCCTGCTTTTCCGCAGGTTTTCAATAAGCCTGTCGAGTGCGCCTTCTTTTTCCTGTATAAGCGACAGATCCTGTCTGAGTACACTTTCAGTCGAGCCCGCATATCGCCCCCACAGGAAGGTATGGACATACCAGTAAAGCAGTTTGTCCCGCTCTTTATGATCTAATCGTGTTGTCCCATGTTCTGATAAATACTTGGACAGCAAAGGTAAAGCCCCCCGCCCGCCAAGCACCCTGTCATGGTCTAAGCCTAATCTCGAGGAAATTAGGTTCAGCAACCCGTCAATTTTTTTCTCGGCCTCCAAAAGTCCATTTTTAAAAGTTGTAGTATCAACATCCTTCAAGGCTGAAAAAAGAGCTTCTCCGGTCAATATTGCATTGATATTCCTGAGATACCATTCAAGGGTAAAATCAAATCCAGCGCGCCTCCATTTTTCCAACCTGTTCTTCATTTCGTCACGAGCCTCGGGCCAGGAAGCGCATATCTTGGCAAGAGCCAGATCACCCTTTGAAAGCTTCGTGCCGCCACTGTTAACTTTATTGAAAATCTCAACGACGATATCAACGGTTTTGTCCTGTCCTGTTATTTTTTCATTATGGAGGTCAACCTCTTTAATTTGATCAATTGCATTTAACCTTCCAAGATATTCTGCCATTTTGGGCTGCACATCTATTTTAGTGCTGAGCTCACTGAAAACTGATGCAGCGCCTTTCTGCATGACGTCGGTTATATTTATCCAGAAAGGTTCGTCTTTCATTTTTACCGGCTGGTAAAACTCAAAGACCTCATCTTCCAAGTGAAAGTGTAACCCGGTAATAATCTTTTCATCTCCGTCAAAGAATATAGGTGGTTTTCCCCGGACAACACCATAGAGCGAAGTTATTCGTTGTTGCCCGTCAAGTAAAAGATTTACTACACCTGGAGTTGTCGGACCATCGCCACGTGTAAGCGCTTCATCTGATTGCACAATCCAGACAAGAAGACTTCCGATCGGAAACTTGCGGTATAAGGAATTCATCAAACCTCTTACCTGCTCGCGGTTCCAGACGTATCCCCTTTGAAACTTGGGCAGAGCCATAGTCCCGAGGTCAATTTGATCAAGTATGGTCGATATCTTCATAATAAAATCCTCTCTCTAAATTTGAACCCCGACTTTACCAATTAACAAATCGTGCATAAGGCCTTTTTTTCAGGAGTTTGAGTTTATCACAGTATTGCTATTCTCTTAGATACGGCATACCCACCTTCAATATGTTGTTTCCAATCCAGCGCCTTTAACTATTCGAAAAAGGGAATCGCCACACATGTCTTTTCATCAGGTGATTGTACCATAGGGTTCTTCCCTGTTATACTAACTGGGAATATTCGCAGGACTGCGCCTTGCTTACTCCCTGTTTCGATTTTTAAAACATCACAAATTACCCTTTTTCAAATCCGCAATCCAGCGTGAAAATTGATGGGGCGTCAGCAGATCAAAGGTATAATACTGTCGAGCATCGGCGCGATATTGACTTTCAATATCCGCCAGGTTCACTGTGCTCAATTTTTCGTTTACCCTTTCGAAGTGTGCCTTCGCGTATTCCTCTTTTGCCGGCGTTGCTTCGTCCTGTTCTTCATCCGACTTGATCTCCACTACCTTGATAATGCTTTCTATGCCGTCGTCCTGGAGCTTTTTCAGTTTTTTAAGATGGCCCGCGCTTCCGTTGCCTTCAAGCCCTGAAATGTACTCGGCCAGATCGATTTTTATGAAAAAATCCGGGTTAAAATTCCTTCTGACCCTGTCTTTTCCGCCCTTCCAGTATTCATAAGTAATACTGTAGAAATTCTTGTCCGGCGATTTAATCCAGGCATCCAGGTAATCGGAGTTGTCTATCAATTGGAAAACGAACTCCTTTTCCGGCGAATGGGAAACCAAGACGATATTTTGAGGGCTTTTCAGTTTTGACGTATTTACCACATAGGGCGGCCGTGTATCTCCCTTGACAAGCGTTCGGATAATTTCATCCCTTCTCTCCACAAAATCTTCAGGTTTGAAAAGGGAGAGCTGCGGGCCGTCTTCCGGGCGTTTCCTCAACTCGTTGATGTAGTCCAGTATAAATTGATTTGCTTCCCCCACCTCAGTTTCGTAATCTTCGCTCAGAAACGCTGTCCTGTCTCTTTCAAGCTCGCTCACCCGGATGCCGGATCTTTCCATTCGGGAGGTATCAACCGGTATTATATCTCCCTCGATATTCTCAAAAACCCGCTTCTTCGTGCCTCGTGGCAGGAATTGGTTAAAGTAATTATCAATCTGCTTTCTGTTTTCTTCGGACAGCCTGTTTCCCTTGATACCCGCGTCGTTCATCGCTTCAAGAATAACCTGCCGTATCTCGTCTTCTTCCGGGTAACGGTCATCCACAATTACACTTCCGAAATCAAAATGCAATGACTCGAAAGTCCTCAGAGCAAAGCGGTTATAGATATCGTACACAAGCTGATCAATCGTGTAAAAATCCCTTGCCAGTTCGTACCGCCTTTCGTCCCTCGTCCTTACGACTTTAACACCGAGGTTTTCCTCAAAAGGGGTTAGCGCAAGTCTTCCCGGCGGTTTCGGTTCTTCACCGCGTTCAGCTTTTACATAACGCTCACTCGGAATATAATTAAGGTTAAAGAGGGTGAAATTGTGTGTGCCTCTTCCCCGTTCCCGGTCGAGAAGCGCCGAAGATGTAAGGTACATATCGCTCTCGGTC
>JAFGPZ010000201.1 GCA_016935935.1 Deltaproteobacteria bacterium | reverse complement strand
TTAAAAACAACTATTGATAATGCATCCCAAATCACAGGTGATTTGTCTAATATTGCAGACAATATACAATCAGGAAAAGGATCAGTGGGAAGGTTGTTAATGAATCCATCCATAGCGCACAATATAGATTCTACTCTCGTTAATTTGAAAGAAGGTTCGTCTAATTTTAAAAACCTTATCAATGATGCAAAAAGTGGCTTCGCGCAAAATTTAGATTCTACTCTTGTTAATTTGGATAATATTCTGATATCATTAAAAACAACTGTTGATAATGTGTCCAATGTTACACGTGATTTTTCTAATATTGCAGATAATATACAATCAGAAAATGGAACAATAGGAAGGTTGTTAATGGATCAATCCATGGCGCAAAATTTAGATTCTACTCTCGTTAATTTGAAAGAAGGTTTGGTTGGTTTTAAAATACTCATGAAGGAGGCAAAAGATAGTTGGCTGTTGTGGGGTTTTTAAATTGTAATTAGTGCCAGTCTGCTAGATAGCGAACTCAATTTCCATGCAGGTAGATAACGACCTTACTGTTGACCTCAATGCCAAACAGGCAACCTTTATTAAACAAGGAAAAAAATTTGAATCTGAATTTCGCAATTTACCTGTATTAATGGAATGGCTACGGAGAAACTCTGCTGTAATTCGATCAGTTTGGAAACAGAGTTTTTTTTAGGTCGCTTTTTCCTATTAAAGGCATGAGGAATGAGCAGCCGAGTATTTTCATTACCGACGGGAAGAAAATGTAATAAAGAAATTCCTGTAGGAAATCCAGACGATTGTCAGCGATGCTCTGGTGGTGACAGTACCGAAGCGGGGTAAAGGTCGCGCTTCGTCATATTTCATAAGTAGACAGCAAGCGAATCCAAGGAAGAGTGGCTTATCTGGGGGTACCCTGAATAATGCATTCGAAGATTTGGTATAGAAGAAATTCGGAGGAGAAATCTTGAGCAAACAAACATATTACAGCCACCCAATATATAGCCTTCTACCCACAGAAGTAGAAGGATTCGATTCTCTGGCTGAACTGGCCTTGGATATGCGCTGGTCGTGGAATCATGCTACCGACGAAGTGTGGCGGCAGCTTGATCCCGAACTGTGGGAACTGACTCATCATCCTTGGGATATCCTGCAGACCGTTTCCAGGGAGAAGATCCGGAGTGTACTCGCCGATCCGGTTTTCCGCAAGAAGATAGATATCCTTGTACAGTCCATGAAGCAGATGGAGGAGGCACCTGCATGGTTTCAGCAGAATCATTCGCAGAGCGCCCTGACCTGCGTCGCTTATTTCTGCATGGAATTTATGTTGAGTGAAGCTTTGCCCATTTATTCGGGTGGGCTTGGTAATGTGGCCGGCGATCAGCTCAAAGCCACAAGCGATCTGGGTATACCCGTGGTCGGTGTAGGGCTGCTCTACCAGCAGGGCTATTTTCGCCAGGTGATCGACAAGGACGGCGCGCAACAAGCCCTCCTCCCGTATAACGATCCCGGACAATTGCCTATCACCCCTCTGCGCCAAGCAAACGGAGAATGGTTGCGATTGGAGATTGCCTTACCTGGTTACTCGGTCTGGTTGCGCGCCTGGCAGGTTCAGGTCGGCAGAGTGAAGCTTTACCTGCTGGACAGCAATGACGGAGCGAACTTCCCCGCTCATCGAGGGATTACCAGTGAACTGTATGGCGGAGGGCCGGAACTGCGCCTACAGCAGGAACTGCTCCTAGGGATCGGCGGATGGCGACTGCTTGGTGCACTTGGCATCCACCCTGAAGTCTGTCATCTGAATGAGGGGCATGCAGCCTTTGCCGTGTTGGAACGCGCCCTTACTTTCATGGAAGAAACAAATCAGGCCTTTGACATGGCTCTTGCCGTCACTCGAGCGGGGAACCTTTTCACCACCCATACGGCAGTTTCCGCCGGCTTTGACCGGTTCACTCCTGCTCTAATCGAGCAATACCTCGGTGGGTATGCCGAGCAGAAACTAAATATTACACTCAAAGATTTGCTGGCCCTGGGGCGCCAGGATCCGAATGACTCGATGGAAAGCTTCAACATGGCATATCTGGCAATACGGGGGAGTGGGGCAGTGAATGGAGTAAGTCGCTTGCATGGGGAAGTCAGCCGGCATCTCTTTGAGCCTCTTTTTCCTCAGTGGCCGGCGGCGGAAGTGCCCATAGGCCATGTTACGAACGGAGTGCACATGCCTACCTGGGACTCGGCGGCGGCCGACAATCTTTGGACAGAAGCTTGTGGAAAGGAACGCTGGTTAGGAACGACGGAAACCTTGGGGCACGACATTCGCAGTCTCTCCGACGCTAATCTTTGGCAATTTCGTATTGCTGCCAGCAAATCTTTTGTTGAATACACCCGCGAGCGATTGTCTCGACAGCTGACCGCTTCCGGAGCCTCGCCCGAGGCGGTTGATGCGGCAAAACATCAGTTTGATCCCCACGCATTAACATTGGGTTTTGCCCGCCGCTTCGCGACCTACAAGAGACCAAACATGCTGCTGCATGACCCAGAGCGACTGTTTTGTCTGTTAACCAATCCTCAATGTCCGGTGCAACTAATTATCGCCGGTAAGGCCCATCCAGATGACAAAGCGGGGCAGGTCTTAATTCATGAATGGATCAATTTCATCCGCCAGCCAGAGATCCGCCCCCACATAGTCTTCCTGAGCGACTACGACATGCTGTTAACCGAGCAACTGGTACAGGGTGTGGACCTTTGGATCAACACGCCACGGCGACCTTGGGAAGCGAGTGGAACGAGCGGTATGAAAGTGCTTGTCAATGGAGGCATCAATCTCTCGGAATTGGATGGATGGTGGGCGGAGGCATATACCCCTGAAGTGGGTTGGGCGTTGGGGGATGGCCAAGAGCATGGCGACGATCCCGCGTGGGACGCTTTAGAAGCCGACGCGCTCTATGCTCTGCTCGAGAAGGAAGTGATTCCGGAGTTTTATACACGGGACGAGAAGGGCATTCCCACTGCATGGGTCAAGCGGATGCGGGAAAGTATGGCGCAATTGACACCACACTTCTCAGCTAACCGCACGGTACGCCAATACACCGAGCAACATTACCTTCCGGCTGCTTTAACCTACCGTAAGCGCGCTGCCGATAAAGGAGTAATCGGCAGCCAAATAGTCGATTGGCAATACAGTCTGGAACAGAAATGGACTACTCTACACTTTGGTGAAGTAAAGGTGGAGACTACAGGCAAGCAGCACACATTTGCGGTTCAAGTTTATTTCAATGACCTCGACCCGAAGGCGGTGCGCGTTGAGCTTTATGCCGACGGAGTCAATGGCAGTAGCCCTGAGCGGCATGAGATGAAGCGCATTCGCCAATTGGCAGGTGCGTCAGGTGGCTACCTTTACAAAAGTACTCTGTCTGCAGACCGCCCATCATCTGACTATACTGCTCGAGTGATACCGGATTGCGATGGCGTTGCGATCCCACTGGAAAGCGCACTAATCCTGTGGCAGGGCTGATCTCGCTGAAGGCAAAACAAGGAAGCTGCATAGTTTTGAGATGTTTGTCAACGGTGACATTACCGGCCAAGTCGTCAAAACGAGCGGAGATACGCTTTTCTATACGTCCTGCGACCAGTAATTTCAACTATAGAGATTATGTGAATAAAAACAAACAATAAATGAGAATTCAAGCAAAATCACGAAGTGCGAATATGGGTGTGAGTTGTGTTCCACCGGATAAACCGGCGACTGCTTATATCAATAGCAATTTACAGTTTGAAGAAAGAGGCACAAAGTGTTACAGAAAGATATGAACGAAGAAAATAAGGAAATAAAGAGCAAGGCATATGAGCTCTACAAAGAACATGGCTTTAAGGACGGGAATGATTTTATTGATTGGCTCGACGCGGAAAAACAAATGGGAACACAGTCCAAATCAAAGCGCAATAACCCGATGAACAGCATTCTTTATACCATCGTGGGAATATTGTGTGTTATCGTGGTGATTTTATTATTTACACTTTTCAAGAAAAACCCACCTGTTGTGCAAGCCGAACAGCGCATGTCTGAACTAAAAGTCGTGATGCTTGTGCTTGACCCGAAAGACGATGAAGAAGTAGTCGTCTTCGGCGACACGCATTTCGATTTCGACAAGTCTACTCTTAGCCAGGAAGCGAAGACGCTGCTGGATAAGGATGTGCAGGTCCTGAAGGAAAACCCCCAAACAGATGTCCGTATGGCAGGATATACCTCTGCTAAAGGCTCGGAAGAAGTCAATCAGAAGTTGAGCGAAAGAAGAGCAAATGCAGTCAGGGACTATCTGATCGAAGAAGGTATTGCACCAGAGAGAATCACGGTGATGGGGTATGGCAGAACAAGACCGGCAGTGTATGAAGTGACGCCCGGTGACATCAACTCAAAGGAGGCGATGGCTAACATGCGCGTTCTTTTTGAAGTTGTCGTGAAATAGCACAATAGCACATGGACGCCAGCGTAGCCAATAGGCTTCCTAACATGCGTGACTTGCTTGACCGCGAAACGCAGGATGGACAGGATTACAAAATCACGTCCATTCCAACATCAAACTGCCGCTTATTGAAGGAGAGCCAGCATAAATGAACCATCACCCAAGCAGGGTTTACCAAGTGACTCGCCGGATCTGGGCGATATTTTGTACCGCCGTGAAAAAGTTTTTACGGATTGACGGAGTGCATTGGGCGGGAGCGTTCGCCTTCAATGCGTTCTTCTCGTTGTTTCCTTTGATCATACTTTTCGTCACAATTGCCTCGGCCTTTGTTGACCGGGACCGGGCCGGGAAAGAGATCATTGCCTACATGGAAAGCTATGTCCCGATTAGTGGTGAAAAGCAGAGTTACATTTTTGACACCATCGCCGGTGTTGTCGAAGAACGTGGCCAGGCGGGTGTGGTCGCGTTTCTCATCCTGGTCTGGGTCGTCATCCAATCTTTCACCACCCTCATCTGCGCGACCAACCGCGCCTGGGGTACAGCAGTGTATAACTGGTGGCGGCTGCCGTTGAAAAGTCTGGTACTGCTCGGTATCACGGCGGGTGCAGTTCTCCTGAGCGTGGTGGTACCGATGCTGATAAGAATTGCAAAGAGCTGGCTCTTTGCAGAGAGTGATTTCCATTCCTTGATCTATGTTCTGGGAAGCTTTTTTATCCCCTTATTGGCGGTATTCCTCAGTCTGAGTCTGTTTTACAGACTGGCTCCGCAACGGCCTAAGCGCTTTGCCGAAGTCTGGTTCGCCGCCTTGTGCGCCACGGCTCTCTTACAGGCGGCCGAAGTTCTATTTGTGATCTACCTCAAGAACTTCGCCACGTTAAACGCGGTCTATGGGGCGTTCGGCGGGATCATGGCATTGTTGCTGTGGATTTATCTTTGCGGGTGCATTTTCATCTTCGGCGCCTGCTTGAGCGCCACCCAGGCCGAAGGGCGTTCAGCGCCGTCGGAAACAAATATGGCGCGATCTAAACGTGGAGAGCGGTAAAACCATTCTGGCTACTTTGAATCCAAACACGCTTTTAGCGAAATTCAACGCATCGTAACCGGATGGGATGGCGCAAGAAGTGGAAGCTATGATTGTTTAAATCACTATGGACGATAGAAAGGCGGTAAATGAAGGGTGAAAGAACTTGAACACAAACAAATAGTTTCTCCCATCGAGAATGATTGGGGATCACGTAGCCAAGTACAAATACTCTTGCTGATGGCGGCGACCGCCTTCGGAATTTATCTCTGTTACCGTCTGGCCGCTCCGTTTTTGCCGGCGATTGTCTGGGCTCTGGCGCTGGCTGTCTTGTTCACTCCGTTTCAACGATGGCTTGAATCAAAGCTAAAGTACCCCAGCCTGGCTGCTGTCGTCACCGTCTTTGTGATAGGCCTGATCGTGGTTGTACCGGGGACGTTTGTGGGGCAACGGTTAGTCCTGCAGGCAGCTAAAGGCGCGGAACTCATTGAGACGAAGGTTCAGTCCGGCGAGTTGCGGCGTGTACTCGAAGCTCAACCACGACTTGCACCTCTTGCCGACAGGATCGAGAGGAACATTGACCTGCCAGGAATTATTAAAACTCTTAACATCTGGTTGAGTGCCATTGCGCGGGCCATCGTCAAAGGGTCCATGTTTCAGGTGATCGGATTTTGCCTGACCTTCTATCTGCTTTTCTTTTTCCTGCGTGACCGTCAAGTGGTGCTTCAGTCACTTCGGTATCTGTCGCCACTTTCGGAAGCAACCATGGACCGGATCTTTGTCCGTGTAAGTGAGACCATTTACGCCATGATTTATGGAACGCTGGCAGTCTCCTTTATGCAGGGACTGTTGGGCGGACTGATGTTCTGGTGGTTGGGCCTGTCGGCGCCGTTGCTCTGGGGAGTAGTGATGGCTTTGCTGGCAGTAGTGCCGGTATTGGGGGCTTTTGTCGTTTGGATTCCGGCGGTTCTCATTCTGGTTTTGGAAGGCAATTGGGGAAAAGCTCTGATTCTCACCCTGTGGGGTGTTATTGTCGTCGGCACAATCGACAACCTTTTTCGTCCCATCCTGGTGGGAACACGGCTCAAACTTCACACCGTTCTTGCCTTTATGTCTGTGGTCGGTGGTCTGATTCTGTTTGGCCCCGCCGGGCTCATTTTGGGTCCCGTGATCCTCACGGTCACCACTGTGTTTCTGGAAATCTGGTCCCGTCGAATGATAGACGAGGCGGTGGTGCGTGGCGGGTCTGAGGATTTATCTATATTTGAAAGAGAGAGTGTCCAGAGGCTTCTGAGTCAGGTGAGCGCTGTTATTAACAAGCTTTCCAAAAAATAATCGTGCGTTAATGAACTGATTAATAAGGGTCCGTAGTATTTCTTACTAAACGGCCGATTCTCTGTGTGATATTCATTATGAGGTGAATTATTCCTTGCTGATTGTTTCTTAAGGTTCAAAGTGTAATCCGGAATATTTCAGGGAAATCGGCATGAACCTCAATCCTTAAGATAATATTGAATGGGCAAACTGAACAAAAAAGTAAAAAAACGAGAACTGTACATCATAATATAAAACATCAGGTATTTAGATTTGATGGTAAAAAGTTACTGAATATTGAGGAACAGACACTGAAAAAAACATCTAAAATTATTGTGATCGTTCTCGCAGCTCTGACAGTCATTACCGCGATTATACTGATTATTATGGTTATGTGGCTCTCGTCATCCGGCGGAGAACGGTACATACTGACATTGGCCCAGCGACGGCTTTCCGGCATGTTAAATCAGACCGTAACTATCGGGTCGATCGAAACCAATTTTTTTACCCGGCTGGTTGTAACTGATATTAACATATACATGGATCCGGATTCTCAGGAATATCATTTTGTATCAGGCAAGTACGCCCGCGTTAATTACCGCATCTGGAGGCTGCTCAATGCCGAGCTTGCATTAGATGCCATCATTCTTAAAGATTTCAAGGTTGATGTCGTTCGTGACAGCACCGGTTTCCTCAATACACCGGCGATCGGCGGAGGTTCATCAGGTGTGAATAAATCGCCCTCTCTTTTTCACGTGAATATCGGTTCGGTCGATATTGATGACCTCTTTGTGCGATACATGGATAAAACCCTGTCGCTCAAAGGAATTCTTGACGGTGTCAATTTATCGCTTGATAACCAGGTTACCGGCGGCTATGCTTTTTCACTGGAAGCAGATTCCGTAAACGCCGATTATCTTGAAAGGAATGTCCTCATCGAAGACCTTGATCTGAAAGGCGATTTTCAAGACGGTGTTCTTTCTATTGCCAGTTTCGATGTGGGAAGACCCGGATTCGAATTGACCGGTACCGCATCAATTCATATCGATAAAGCTCCATATATAATCCTCAGCACATTCACCATCAGCGGGGATGTTGAAGGATTACGTCAGGTAATCGGAGGTTTCATACCGGATGCGCTTGCGGATGCGAAGGGCAGGTATACGGTGTCGATAATAGTATCGGTACCGGAAGACTCGCTCGAGCTTTCCGGCGTTGTCGAGCTTGACGGTTTTTCTGTCCATGGTTGGGATACCCGGCACGCGAAGCTTGATTTCAGCTATTCGTCTAAAACACTAAGAGTAATAAGTATCGATGCACAGTTTATGGATGGTACGGTCAGCGGCTCGGGGAGATTCTCTATAGGCGATGAAAAAGACTACCGGTTGACGCTTGAAACCGATGAAGTCCACATTAACAAGATACTCCTCGCAGCAACGGATAAAAACATCAGTCTCGATGGCAGAATCTCGGGCAGCATCGATATTTCCGGCGCCCTATCGGATATTATCGGCAATACAGTTCAGACAAATATTCATGGCGCCGAGATGATATACAATGGAAATCGTCTCGCTGATGTTGATCTGAAACTCTCATATCAGAACAAGAATATACAAAGTACAGCGCAATTCAATGAAAACACCCTTACCGCCGGGGGTACGGTCACTCGCGACAGCCTTAACATAAATGTTGACGGCGAATTTTCATCTCTCACCTCACTCGCCATACTTCTGAAACAGGACATTTCCGGTGAAGGCCGCGCCCGATGCAGAATATACGGACCATTTAACAATCCGGCTGTATCATGTACTATTGAAAAGTCGAACCTGCTTTACAGAAATATCCCTATTGAGCAGTTAACCGGTGGATTCGATTACGATGATCGAGGGTTCAGACTGCAAGAACTCAATCTCAGCGCTTCTGATATTCCCGCCGATTCGCTGTTCCAGGGACTAAAACTTGATGGTTTCAGCGGCAGTGTTTCTTTTCATGTTAATGCAATGGGGAATATCGACGGGATCAGAGGTAATGCAACGATCGATATTGAGCAGCCCGCATACAAACAGCTTACATTCAACAAAGGTTCACTGGAAGCCGCATTCAATCATGATGAATTGAAATTTAATAAAGTGACTCTCAGCAGCGACTCACTCCGTGTAAGCGGTTCAGGTAGATATGGATTCGCTGAGGCCAAAGGCGATGCACAGGTCAGAGTCGAGACAGCTTTTCACGACATGACCGTTTCTCCCGAATCAGATTCCACGTATGCTGCACAATGGCGCGATTCGGGTAACATTTCCGCACATATGGATTTTTCCGATTCAACACGCAGTACCGTCGCAGTCACGGGTGATTCGATTGAGATTCGCCACATCGCCGAACTTTTAGTCGGGGGAATTCCTGTTGGTGGAACCATGGCGTTTTCGCTCACTTTGAATGGCAGTCTTGACCAGTCTGACGGCCAAATGCATGTAACAATCGATAAACCCGCATATGGCAATTTTGTCATTAACACTCTGGATACCGACGTCCAGATAAAACCCGACTCTTTATGGATATCGTCGCTGAAGCTCATATCAGATTATGGAGAAATACAAGGGAAAGCAGGCATCTCCCTCCATACGGGAAAACGTCTCATCTCAAGCAGAGACCGGGTAGAAGGGACTCTCACCGGGAATATTATTGATATCAGCCTGTTCAGGCCGTTAATGCCCGAAAACATGGTTCTCCTTGGTAAAAGCACATTCAATGTATCATGGAATGGAGTTCTCGGGAAACCTTTATATAATGGCTCATTTAACATTTCGGAAGGATCTTTCGGCGGCAGTGAGAAAACGATTTCCATACAAAATATCATAGTTGATATGAGGTTTGAGGATAACAAGCTGCTTGTCGATTCTGTGGAAGGAACAATTAAAGAAGTTCCGGTCGTGATTACAGGAGATATCCTTATGGAAAAGGTATCTAAAGCCCATTTGAATTTGAACGGCCGTTTCGGTGACGAAGGAGCCGTGAATCTTACTGGGCTCATTTCTCCTGATTCTCTCGATATGAAACTCGGTATGGAAGATTTCTATTTGGTAATAGCACAGCCTTTCACCACATTTGTAATAGGCCTCGATGGTGTGGCAAACTCGACAATTGTCGTTAATGGCACACTCGCATCTCCTGTTATTACCG
Organism: Deltaproteobacteria bacterium; assembly: GCA_016935935.1. The sequence continues at coordinate 5,750 of JAFGPZ010000201.1, read as the reverse complement.
GAGGTGTGTCGATGCGTGATGTGAGTTTTAAATCGTCCTTTTTCAATCGTCCGGTTACCGATGGTATTATCGATCTCAGTTTTAACAATCGAACGGTCACTGTCGATAAGTTTACCCTGAAGTCGAAAGACGGCGCAGTCGAAGCTGGAGGATATTTTGTTTACGGTAGCGGCGGATTTGAAGATCTCGATCTCACCGCTTCGATACACGACATGAAAATCGATCAACCTGAAAAATACTCTTTCATGGTTGAAAAGGCTGATTTTACTTACCGGAAAACCGCTGATGGCAGATATGGGCTCGATGGTTTGGTACTCGTCGATGAAGGTACAATAGACTACAACCTTAAACCTCAAAAAATAATATCCAGAAACAAATCATCCGGAGATATCAAGGATAACAAATCTTCGCCAATACTGACGGGCACAAACATGAATATCAGAATAAGCAATAATAATCCGGTATGGATTGAAAACAACATTGCACATGTGAGTATAAACTCGGATATCGAGGTTATAGGTACCCTCGATAAACCGAATATTACAGGCAGAATATCAGCGGAAGAGGGTTATGTAGTCTATCTCGACAGGATATTCGACATTACCCGGGGCACACTTGACTTCGTCAATCCGACGAGGATTAATCCGATAATCGATTTCCAGGCGGTAACGAATATTCAGCAGACTGAGACATTTGCCAGAGAAACCTATGTCATCACCCTCAATGCGAACGGAGAACTCGATAAGGCGTCTATAGTCATCAATTCCTCGCCGGCACTCTCAAAATCCGACATTATAGCCCTTCTCTCTTTTGGCGCAACAACCGACCAGCTTACTGGAAAACAGGTAACAAGTGCGGAGAGTTCCACCGGTTCAATCATGATGGAACGGGTTACAGAACTCTCAAGCAGAGTCGCGTCGAATTATCTAACTCGAAAAGTATCAGGACTGTTGGGTATCAAGGGCCTGTCCATAGGGGGCAATCTCTTTGGCGGGCAGGAAGGTAATCAAATTGACGCTTCGGAAAAACTAGCCCGTGAGCTCAAATCCGATTATTCGACAAATGTTGGTGAATTGAACAACCGCGGCATTAGACTCCGGTACGACATTTCGCGCTTTTTTTCAATTGAAGGTTACACTAACCAGACGGGGCAAGGCGGCATCGACCTCGATTATTCAGTGACGTTTAAATAATGAAATATATTTTACTTACAATAAACCTGCTTCTCTGTTTCCTTATGTTTTTGCCTTACACCTCTCAGGCACAGGGGAAAAATATCAAGGTAGCGAATATCACCTTCGAAGGAATCAGCGCATTCCTTGATGACCGTATAAGACAATTAATAATTACGAAAAAATCGTCCTTTTTACATAAATCGTATTTTAATAGGCAGGTTTTCGAGGACGATATCGAAGCAATTGAAATCTTCTATCATGACCAGGGATACCTCGATGCGGAAGTGCGGAAATACGAAACGCATATCGATGAGGATTCCAGCAGTGTAAATATCACGATATATATAAATGAAGGCGTGCCTACAAAGGTACTGAAGGTTGAATTCAGCGGGAATGAGGCTGTGAGCAAAGAAGAATTCAGTAACCAAGTTTCGGTTGCACCGGGAGATAATTTCCGAAACGGCGCAATCGACGAATCAAGCGTATCTATCCTTACCTATTATAGGACAAAGGGATTCTCAGAGGCGGAGGTGGAACCAACTGCTACCATAGACCATGAAAACAAACAAGTTTCCGTGTTGTTTAACATTAAGGAAAACAGCCTTTTCATCATTGAAGAAATACGTATTAATGGTTTTGAAAAAACTCGTATAAATATCATTAATCGTGAGATAGGATTCAAAAGTGGTGACACGATTAACTCTTCCATGTTACTCGAATCCCAGCGTAAAATATACGAAACCGGGTTATTCCGTAGCGTATACATTCATCCAACCGAAACTGCCAGCGGCAGGGAAGGAAAAAAAGACGTCATTGTAGAACTGCACGAGAAAGATTCAATCAGGATGAGTGTTTCAGCCGGATACGACACCGAGGAAGAGTTCAGGGGTAAAGTCGAGGCATACACCATCAATCTCATGGGCATGGGGAAAAAGCTCGGCGCTTCCGGCAGAATCAGCTTCATCCGGAAAAAGCTCTCCGGATCGTTCACATCTCCTCGATTATTCGCTACGCAATGGCACATGGATATCAATACGGGATGGGATTACCTCGATGAACCAAGCTATAACTTGAGGAGAATATTCGGTCTCATGAGTATCGGGCGGAATATTGGGAATTATACATTCTTCAGAATTCAGTACAGGCAAGATCATTCGAAGGCTGAAAACATAACCCTTTTGACCATACCGGACAAAACCGCCAATGATATCAGCAGTATCGAACTTTCACTCCGTCATGACAGGAGAAACAATCTCTTTAACGCAACAAAAGGTATCTACTGGGAGATAACAACAGAGTTGGGCGATTATTTATCAGGCAAAACTGCCTCATTTCTCCATTCGAATGGTAGGATTAAGTACTATTATCCACTGCATCGTTTCACGATACTGGCGACGTCGCTTGAACTGGGAGTTATCAACACAGCCCGTGGTTTCCTTGAGATACCACTTCAGGAACGGTTCTATTCCGGCGGTGGACGCAGTATTCGCGGATACGAATACAACATGGTTGGTCCGCTCGATGCCAATGGTAAACCGCTCGGCGGAAAAATAAAGATTATCTGGAATATTTTCGAAGTTCGCCGTAAAATATATAAAATTCTCGACGGAGTAGTCTTCTGCGATGCAGGTAATGTCTGGAAAAACTCCGGGACTTTTGACATAACCGATATACGCACGTCAAGCGGTCTTGGGCTCCGACTGAACACTCCTGTAGGGGTGATTCGCGTCGATTACGGCTTCAGACTCAATAGAAGTAAGGACGACCCGCGCGGGAAAATATATTTCAATATGGGCCAGGCATTCTAAAATATTTGCGAATGTATATTGGATGTCATAATTAGGCATTATGGCTGTGTGTAACTTACGATACCTGTGAACATGATGGAAACGAGTTTATGGTTCTTTTACATGGGATGCTCCATTTACGCAAAATTATCTCAATCGACATCTTCTATTATCTGGTGTTGAATAACCTTTGAAAAGTTCCGCCGAAGAAGTTCTGGAACCGGATACGTTACAGGTGAAGGTCCATGTGGTAGGCATAGCGTTGGAGAAAACTGATCTCGCCCCGGCATGAAACTATTGACAATCAGTCAATATTGAATCAAATTTATATTTTGGCCTGACCCTGGGATTTTGACACGTTGAATGTCAGTAATATCGGTCTCATCAAATACACTTTCAATCTTGGACGCTGTAGAGCTTTCTCTGTTATACAGGCTCATCTGACATCACATAAATGCTAATGGCTCAAGGGGGGACATGTCTACTTTTTCTTCTGGCGAGTGCAGTTTTTACAGTATTCAATATTCGAGGATTTCCGGCTTGCTCCTTATGAAATCGATCGGGAGAACCCGATTTCCCCTGGAGGAGGTAAGTGCGTATTCTTTGTGGTCAAACGGCAGGTCCGGATACCAGGAGAACCTTATCTGCACTGTCTCGAAACCAATGTATTTATTATGGATTCTCACTCCGATACCGAATGCAGAATAATAGTTTTGCGTAAATATTTTATTATATTTTGAGTTGATTATGTCAACATCCGCGAAAGAGAAGAGAGCAAAAGTGAATCCACGTGCTTTCCAAGGAGTTAACGCAACCGTATCCAAACTGAGGAATAACCGTTGTGTCCCCGTTACTTTGTGGTTGTAAGCTAATCCCCGAACACTTTCCTCTACAGTAAAATCTATACTATCATCACTAAAACGATTGATTCCGGTAGCATATTCCGCTTTAAGGAACTGACGAAATCGGAAGTTTCCAAGGTGGAATATCTCTGTGAAGTACAGGGTCTGTAATTTCAGAATTCCCAACTGAATCATTCCTGCCCGTGGACACCCGCTGAAACTCAACTTACCAGAACAGTATCCCAATCCCTTGATCCTGTTACCAGCGGCAAGGTTGGTTGAAACATACAACCTTGGACGGAAATGGTCGTCGACCATTCCTGAAGCGAGATTGACAAGGAAGCCATAAGGAATATTTTCTGTCCTGCCAAAGTTATGCAGGAGATTCGTACGGTAATACCTATGCCGGATATAGGAGATATTCCCAAGATAATAATTCTTGTTGTGATACCGGTACCATGTGGAGCCGGTTATGTCCGGGTGTTTCGTAAAGAGAACCTGTCTGAACCGGCCTGAAATAACCAGGCTACGGCGACGGTTGATATCCCTTTTTATTCGTCCTAACCAGATTGTCTTTCCCAGCCAGAAGTCAATGAGATTGTAGGCGTTATCGGCAAAAAAGGGAAGAGAATCATGTATTATTGTTGAAGTTTTTCTTAATTCCAATCCTCCTGAATACTTCAAAACAGGAGAAACAAGTTCCCGGGAAAATTCAAGTCCCATCGAATTAATTTCTGGTACTTTGAAATAAAATAGTCTTCCAGTAATAAATGATCCATACATATTTTGCACAGAATAGCTCATACCGTATCGGGGAGTAGTATGGGGAATGTTTGTTACCGAGCCGGAAATCTGATGCCCGATACCGAGGATATTGCGCTCTTCTATGTTTAGCTTGAAACCGTTTCTCTTCTTCAAGCTGCCAGACAGAATGAGCGACCACTGATCTTTAACGATGACCAGGACAGATGCATCGTCTGTGTTCATATTATCCGGGATCACAACTATCCGGGCGTCCTGTATGAAATCCAGATACCGCAGCAGGCGCTCACTGTCGGCAAGTACATAGGGATCGATACTGTCACCCTCTTTGAAAAGAAGATTTTGTCGAATTGTTGAATTTCGTGTATTAAAATTGACGAGATTCAATGTTTTTTCAAACCGAGATGTCTTCACCTGGGTCGTGTCTTTCACTGATGAATCGAAGACATCGAGCCGCTTGATCAGGATGCTCACGATGCGTTTTCCTGCATAAGAATAAAATTTTTCCTCACTCCGCTCCAGGATATAATCCGGGCTGATTCTCTCCATTTCATCCGCACCTGATTCCTCTTTTGGGACTGGGTTAGTCGGCTCGGCAGAAACGCATTCACAAGGAAAGATTCCTGAAACAAGAACTACAAGTACACCTGCAGCAATCCAGATTCCTATACATTCTGCGTGGGGATGTAGGAGGTGAAAAAACGGATTTGTATATAAGTAGTGGATCATATTCCCGATGACTTTTCTATGACCTTATCAAACTGATATTCATCGTATGAAATTCGCAAAACACAAAATACTCGTACATGTGTGAGTTAACAAACAATACCTTTCGACAATCCCCTTTGCAAGTATTTTCATTATGATACTCGTCAAATAAAAGCATGATAATAACCTTTCTCCGAAATCCCGTCGGCATGCCGACATGCCACGCCGGATATGAGAACATTTTACATATCCTCAAACGACGTCCTATCAATCCCCCATAGATAGGCTTCCAGTTCGTTACCAATACATTCTTCTATTATCAACATGGTTGCCTGGCGTAGCTATAATGTATACAAAGCCCCAAAAACGTTTTGGGAAGGATTATCCTATGATGCTTGAGAGGTGACAGAAATTGAAACATGAGATCGAACAGTTCCCGCACAATTATAACAATCATTGATACCATGATTTACTTG
>JAFGPZ010000200.1 GCA_016935935.1 Deltaproteobacteria bacterium | reverse complement strand
GCCCAATGGACCGCAGTCAGCCCAGCAGCGATACCCACACTTTCAGAATGGGGCATGATCATCTTCGCATTGCTGATGGCAGGGGCAGCGGTTGTGTTTATGGGGAGAAGAAAAGACATGACAGTCTAAAACAAGATCGCTCGAAGTATCTTGAGTAGAAAAGGTCGGAGTCTTTCATGGATTCCGGCCTTTGTGTTTTAGTAGAAGGCCCTGATAGACCGAGCCGCTGGTTATAGGAGCGAGCGAACATTTGGAAAGAAATCTTCGATGAATCAGTCAAGTGTGGTTTATTGACTTCAAGAAGCTATACGCGCAGCAAAAGTATTTCTCGGACACTCCTGCAGCGATCCTACTACTCTTCACCTACTACTGCTCAGAACAATTCCAAAATAAAATCGATTATTACCGATTGAAGGTCTCATGGTGAAATCTCTTGACAATACATCATCATAGAGTTAGCTAAGTGAAAGCTTGATCTTGATTTTTTCTGCTTGTGAACGGCTATAGCAAAAGGTGGATTATGGTTTGCTCATCAAAAGCCCTATTTCTAATAAAGAGAGATGGGGCTTTTGTTTTTTTAAGGTTCATTTTAATTGAAATAGGAAAACGCAAGACCTGATTTCCATATTCCATAACCCTATGACTTCTAAGGATTTATAGAACGGAGATCAATTTGAAGTATTACCTTGGAACGCATCATACGCATTGGTTTGGAAAGACATCTGTCCCGCTTTTTGTATCATACAGACAACTGAGCAAGAGAAAGAGATATGTAAAGGCAATAGGAAAATGGGCTTTGGATTCTGGTGCGTTTTCTGAAATTCACAACTTTGGAAAATGGAAAACAACACCTGAAGAGTACGCTTACAAGGTTCAAATTTTTTCAGAAGAAATTGGAAATCTCGAGTGGGCAAGCATACAAGATTGGATTTGTACCCCGTTAGTGCTTAAAAAAACGGGGATGAGTATAGAACAGCACCAACGGAAAACAATTGAGAGTTATTGCAATCTTACTCAAATAGCTCCCCAAATCAAATGGATTCCAATTTTACAGGGCTGGGATGTTGGCTCCTATTTTGCTCACGCCAGAATGTATGAGGCCGAAGGTATTTCCCTAAAAAATGAGAAAATTGTAGGAGTGGGTTCATTAGCTGGTCGTCAAAGTTCAAAACTTTTACCACAACTGCTTTCTGCCCTGCAGCAAAAAGAGATATCAATTCATGCATTTGGCTTAAGTATTTCCGGACTAATCAACACACACCCTTTTATAAAATCGGCTGACTCAATGGCGTGGTCTTTTATAGCGAGACGGAGGCAGATACAACTGCCCCAGTGCGTTGGCAAACACAAAGTGTGCAATAATTGCCTAGACTATGCACTATTGTGGCGGGCTGATATGCTAATGCGAATTGATAAAACTCGGCCCTTTCCACGAATAATAAAAAAGCATCAACAGGAATATATGGGAGCTGCATCATGAACGACAAAAATCGAATAAAGATTGATATAGACCAACACTCATATTTGGAAACCTATAATGACGATGCACCTCGAAATGTCGTACTCTTCGTTCATGGCATATTGGGAAACTATCAAGGCTCTTTGTCTCATTTGGTTCAGGTATTAAAAAGTTTTCGTATATTTTTGGAATTTGACTTCGCATCATTTGGGTATGACACTGGGCTTATTGATTTCAGAAAACCAGAGAAGATAATAGATCAATTTCTTCCTTGGTGTAGAGCGCATGTATCAAAATATCAGAATATTTATATTGTTACCCATAGTATGGGTGGTCTGATTATCCGTTGGGCTTGCATAAAACTTCTGAACAGCAATAAGAATGAGGACTGGATTCTATTGGAGAAAATACGCCACTGTTTCCTCATAGCATCACCACTCTCTGGTTCGCGGATAGCAGCGATTTTTAATCGTATCCCGATACTTAGATCCCTAAACAAAAAAATCCCTTTTTTAGCAAGACCAACTATAGGTAGCAACGATTTGTCTGAAAGATATAGGGAAGCCTCGCACACCTTCAAAAAAAACCGAGGAGAGTATGCTCCAGTACCACAGTTTCACATATATGTTGGGACAAAAGACAGGTTCGTCTCTGAACCTGAAATTTGTGATTTAACAGACACAGATACGTACGAAGGTGCTATCGAAGGAACCCATTCTTCTGTAAAAAATAACATAGATATAAATTCTACTTTAGCAAATCTAATAACCAAGTGTGTTAATGAAGATATTGATTCTCTCGAATCGCAAAGGAAGAAAATAGAATTAGTACGTTTGTCTAATCAAAGGCGAGAAGAGGCAGCTGTTAATATCAATGAAATTCGTCGGAAACATCCAATTGAAGGAACAGAAGTAATATTAATTTCGTGTAGTGCGCACAAAATAGACAGAAACAATATTTTACACGACAGAAGTCCCGGTATTGCCGAGAAAGTCGCTGACAAAAGAGTGGGCGATATAATAATGGAAAAACGATTAAAAATATTAACAATGATCCAGGAAGGACGTATTGAGGGCATAGAATTTCAAGAGGGTAACCGAGCATCAAGAAAGGTAAATCAAGATTTGTATTTGGGTCCAGATTTTGGAGGTGTTAATAATGAAGAAAGGTTTCTGCCTGCCTATTTGCGGTATGGTGATGGTAGGTGTTATCAAGCCAATGAAGATGAATGGAAGGCTTTCTTAAAAGTTGAAAAAAGACCTCATATTTTGATCATGTCGGGCCTTTATGGATTGCCAACAGCAGATGAATACATTCAGAATTATGACTGTCACCTTACCGATGTTGATAGAAAAACTGGTTTTAGCATTCAAAGCTATTGGCGAGACAGAGAATTTATGACATCAGTATTGATATCTTACATTGAATGGATTGAACAAAATGGGAGGCCCGTAAGTAAGGTAATAGATCTTCTTTCCGAGTTGTCCTATCAAGAGACGATAAATTGGTCGATGATTTACCCAAGATGGTCAGTTTATCACCGTGTTTTTGAATCAACTGCTGGTCGTTATTCCCTAGAAAATATAGGTATTTGGTTACGAGATGTTATTCGAAATCCTGCACTATGTAAAACCTTAGAGCACGACGTGTTTTATGAAAACAAAGACTTTTACAACTCAGACAAGGTTGCATTTGAGAGCCGAATTGGATTTTCAACATTAAAAGTTTCACGAGAAGTGACTGATTAAACTAGATATGGGGGCACCATACTAGTTTTTATGATGACAAGAAAGTCTCTGTTTGTGTTGATTAACTCTTGTAATCTATAACGAACAGACCAATTCAAGCTTTGTTCGTTACAAGGAAGTTATGAAATCAATTTGCGGATGAATGGTGAATTGGATGGGAGTAAAACTTTTAAAGCGTAACATCGATCTATCCATACACGGACAACCAATTTATGAGATATTCATAAATAATCATTCCTGTGTGGTTACAATAAATTTTGGCAATAGGATAACATTTGAACAAAAAAATCAAAAAGAGCCACAACCCATAAAAAAGATAAAAGTACAAACAGGAAGTAGATCGATACGTGAATTGTTTAAAATATTCTCATTTTTCTCATATAAGAATAATCTTTATAGTTTCAAGATAGCTGACAACTATTCTGAGGAAGAAAAAAAATTATTAATAAAGGAACATTATTTTAAAGAAGATAAGAAGTTCAAAAAATTGCAAAAAGAAGTTCAATTATTCGAAAGACTTGAATCAATGGACATTCAACAATCAAGAGAACCGATTCCTGAAGAGGTGAGATTTATCGTATGGCGGCGAGATGGAGGTAAATGTGTTAAATGTGGTGGTAAGAAGAACTTGGAGTTTGATCATATTATACCAGTTTCAAAGGGTGGTAGTAATACCGAACGAAATCTTCAGTTATTATGTCAAAAATGCAATAGGGAGAAATCGGCTAAAATATAATGGCACTTTGGGGGCTTCTTTTTTCCTCTCAAATCATTTGCATATTATCACTTGAAATGATGTATTGACGGATTGAATCAGATAACCAACAATACAGGAAGCCAGCGGAAATTACGTTTGTCAGGCTTCTAGTGGATCGAACTGCTGCCCTTGCCCAGAAGTAATCAAACCAGTCTTTGAAAAAATTGATGATTGTGGTTTGAGCGTCTCACCATATTTTCCTTAGCGTCGTTCGTATTACCCTTCATGTAGTACAAATGTCGTAGAAAAAGTATAGTATAGCTCTTGAGTTCGTACTTTTTCGGTATAAATTTCCATGAAAAAGCATAGCTCAGAATACGATTATTTGCTTATTGTCCTTTTAGTATTCAGTGATAAACTTTTTAGCCAAGTATAGGACTTGAAAATCGAACTGGCTCGTAAGAAGAAGTGCCACGTAGGTAAGTCGATTCTACTTCAGCGTAAGCATAAGATGCAGCTTAAGTTAGTTGTAAAGAGGAATGCATTATGAAGAAACAGTATATTGCAAGTTTGTGTGTGGGTCTTTTTATCGCGATATCCTTGAGCCACGCTCATGCAACCATGATTTCCTATAATCTCGAATCCTTTACCGGCGAGCCGATGGAGATGATCCTGACCATTGATGACACCAGCAATCCCGGGTACCTCACATTCAACCTCGCGGTGGATTCCAGCGAAACCGGGAATATTGGTGATTTGAGAGGATTCTATTTTAATGTTAATCCTTTAGACCCCCCTGCGTTAGCAGTGTCGGATTTTTCCGGGAGTGATATTACCGCGGTGTATATAGACAATGATTCTATCGACAATGCGGGCAGTGGTAATACGATTAACCCGGCCGGTCTTTTCGATATCGGAATCGATATCGGTACACCGGGATTAAACCCGGATGACATTCAATCCACCAGCTTTATGTTGAGCACCATGGGAGGCGCTATTACCCTCGATAGTCTGATCAGTGAGACGGATGATATGGGCTTTTTCTTTGCCGCCCGATTCAACAGCGTGGGTACCGTGGAGAGTGAGCGAGAAGGGAGCAGTAAAATCAGTCTGCTCGGTGCAGGCAACCCCGTCCCTGAACCGGGGACGATGCTCCTTCTTGGGACAGGATTAGTGGGAATCGTTGGTTTCGTGAGAAGAAGAAGGGGCATGACCATCTAAGACAATTCGGCAGGCACCTTCAGGCCAGAAAAGGTTAGAGTCTATTACGGGCTCTAACCTTTTAGTTTTAAAAGGGAATAAAGAGAAACCAACCTATCGTTTGCAGATCTAGCTGAACATTTCGGGAAGAACCTTACATCAAATCAGTCAAGGGCGGTTTCACGGAGCTCAGGAAGAAAACAACACACCACACATCTCTCAAATCTCCACCCACTGTTTTCCTTATACGTAAGATCGGCACCATCTATAGGAGCCGCATGTTCTCGGCCTCCCGCAGCAGCTCGTCCCTGAAGGACGGGTGGGCGATGCTGATGATGCCCAGGGCCCGCTCACGGGTGGTTTTCCCCTGGATCTTGACGAGGCCATGCTCCGTGCACAGGCAGTCGGTATCCATCCGGGGTGTCGTTACCATTGTCCCTTCCGGGAGACGAGGGACGATGCGCGAGAACTGCCCGTTTTTGGCCGTGGAGTAGCAGGCCAGTATTGATTTGCCACCTTTGGAATTACATGCCCCCCGCACGAAATCGAGCTGTCCGCCGACACCGCTGAACTGGGATTGATCGAGTGACTCGGCGTTGCACTGCCCGAAGAGGTCGACCTCCAGGATGGCATTGATGGAAATCATATTGTCGTTTCTGCTGATTACGGCCGGGTCCAGGACATAGGAGGAGGGATAGCTCGCCATGCTCGGATTGTCGTTCATGAAATCGTAGGTGTCTTTCGTCCCGTAGGCACACGTATAGACATGTTTTTCCGCGTGTAAATTCTTCCGGCGCCCCGTAATCACTCCCCGTCTGATGAGGTCCACCATCCCGGGACCGATGAGCTCGGTATGAATGCCCAGGTCTTTATGCCCGGTCAGGTAAGGAGTAACACCGTTGGGGACACTCCCGATCCCCAGCTGCAGGACGGCGCCATCGGGGATAATCTCGGCGATATGTTTCCCGATCAGGGCATCCTCCGGCTTCGGCGGGGGCGGCGGCAATTCAAGCAAGGGGACGGTATTTTCCACTATCGCATCGACATCGGAAATGTGGATCATTCCGCTCCCGAAGACACGGGGCATGTGTTCGTTCACTTCCACGATAACCGTCTTACTCGCCTTGGCCGCCACCGACGTGTAGTCGTTGTTGGTCCCGAAGCTGAAGAAACCGGACTGGTCCATCGGTGAAACGGTGGTGATGGTGACGTCGACGGTCATCTCTTCCCGGATCAGCCGTGGAACCTGATGGAAGTAAACGGGGATGTACTGCGTCAGCCCGACCGACACCAGCCCCCGTGAGTGACCACTGACAAACCATGAGAAGGACTCGATGACATCGCTCAGATCCGGTCGGCAGATCGTTTCGGTCACATACTTCAGGGGGTTGAAGGAATAGACCTTGATGTCCCGCAGCTCCCCCGCCTCCGCCCTGTCGGCAATGGCGGCGAGGAGTGCCGGGGGTTCGGCGATGGTCATGCCATGAATCAGGGTATCCCCGCTCTTGATCGACGCGACGGCGTCCGCGGGGGTGGTCAACTTGCGCTTATACTCGTCAGCATACGCGTTCATGGGCTGGCTCCTTCATAGGTCATATTTTTTAACCAAAAAATCCCGCTACCAGTCCCTTGCTTCAAACCGTAAAAGGGACGGATTGATTCTTCTATTCGGTAATTCGTATACAGTGGGGCAGGGTATGATCACCCAAGACAAATCTCGTTATATTGTTCTATAATTTCTCATAATTGATAAAAGAAATCAAGCTGATATTCGAGACGCAAATTCACGTTGCTGGTCTTATGCCTGTTAATCCTCCTGCCCAGGCATATCGCGATAATATACGGTATCGGCTTTAAATCCTCGGATGTTCAAGGATTCCAGAAAACCGAGATATTCGCCCAGCGAATCGTACGGACCATGAATCCCGAGCATCTCACTCCAGGAAGGACCCGCACCGTAATCCATGATATAAAGCCTGCCGTCATGGCTGAATGCGGCTACCCAGTGATGGGGATGACCCTGCGCGTTGAGCACAAAAACCCATCGGGCGTTATAGCGGGGATTGATCTCGTTGAGCGTTTGTATCGCAAAGTTGGTTGCATCAGCACAGTACCCCGAGCCACTCTCAAAGAAACGACGGTGATTCCGTACCAGAAGCCCGGTGGGGCCTTCCCTTCTGAGGCGTTCCTGAACATACCGTTGCCGATCATAGTCAAAACGAAAATTGCGGTCCAGCCAGTCCCCGACATTTTTGTATGAATTCCACGTCGCAAGGGTCTCCTTGTAACTCATCGCCGGTTTCTGATGACCCATGGTGCCGCAGGCGATCAGCAGCATCAATGAAAGCATTAGAACATAAAGCCTTTTCATGATTCTCCCTCCTTTAATCATCGAAAAAGGGGCGGGGCTCACATGTTACAGACTATTTTAACTTTGTTTATCGTCGTGAGCTGCTCCCATGACTAATGCGGCGATCTCTTCCGCCCGGTTCATGACATCGTCGCCGATGTCATAGGGATGGTCGACGCAGTCCGCCTGAATGACAAAGACCTCGCCGAAACCGAGCCTCCGGAAGAGCGACTCGTACCGCTGGTAGATGTCGGCATGCCACTCTTTCGCACCGCCCTGCGTCTGGATAAATACGAGCTTCTTACCGGGAGGAAGCCGTGACGGGTCGGGACGTGTTTCATAGTCCGGCTTCAGGAATGAAAACAGTCGCGATTCGAAGAGGTAGAGGTTCCCGGTGACGTCTCCCTCATAGACCCCTGTGGAGAGGACGAGGACATCACAGGTAACGAGGGTGTCAAATATCGTGGTGATATCGTCCCGGATAGCGCACCGGTCGGTTGTGGTTTTGCAGGACAAGCACCGTTTGCACCCGTTGATCTGCAGGCCTCCGAGCGTGAAGCTTCGAATCTCCGCGCCGAGCCGGCCGGCCTTCTCCAGAAACCGGGTGGCGATGGCGGCGCTGGAGCCATCGACCATGCTTCCGTACACGTTGAGGACCTTCATAGCTCAGCCCTCCTGCAAGGGGTATCTCACTCGTCCATCCGCTCCAGCTTGAAAATGACGGGGCGGAGTCCGTCATTACAGCTATTGATGGAGACGCCTTCCTGACGGACCCATCGATCGCCGAAAAACGTCCCCGTTGTTCCATGCACCAGGGCGAAGACATAATGCTGGATCGCCTTCCATGCCTCATCGCAAAAGCCTTCGGGCTTCGCGTATCCCGCCACGAATACATCGCCGACTTTGTGGAAAGGACAGGGGCCAATGCCGGCAACCCCGTACTCTTTGGCAAGCTTTTCGTTGAATTGCGTTTCCAATACCGTGATCCTGCATTTTCCCATGGGGGTGCCTCCTGTTTTATTCTACTCTTCCGCCAGTTTATTGTAATGCCATTAGTAAATCCGGTAAAGGGCTGATTGCCCGTGGGGCCACGCCATTTGATTGTATGGCCTGCGTCCCTCGAGAAGGAATGAACGGGAAGTTCTTTTACAAACCGAGGGAATCTTTATCCGGTTCGCCGACCCATCCGATTCCGGTAATGTAATCGTGCATGCTGCCATCGACGTCGACAAACATGCCGTTTATCGACAGGTCAGTGATGTCGGAGTATCTGGTGATGGGTTGGATATAGGGGAGCCACGACTCAACAGAATATTCTCTCAGAAATAGCTTGACCTGTTCCCGACACATCCCGAGGGCAAAAAGACCGAATGGAATACCGAGCCGTTTCGCGTCACCGATAAATTGCGATATCCATCCGATCCTGGTCCGCCGCATCCGTTCGGGGAAGGGATCCAGATGCTGCCGGTCAAGGCTGAGCCGGACCTCAATAGGTTTATGGGTGAGCACTGCCAGATACTCCTGATAATGAGGTAAACCGATGAATGTCCCGTTGCTCTCCAAGACGACGTGAATCCCTTTTTGCAGCGCGGGTTGAATGAAATCTTCAATCAGGTTTTCGGTGAGTGTCGGCTCCCCGCCCCGCAGACATATCATTTCATCTTTTTGTACCGGTTCGATAAGCTCCCTGAAGACGGCGGGATCCATATCGTCACCGGTCTTTAGGACATAACAGGCAGGACAATTAAAATTACATTTGCTGTTTATTTGGATGATGTATTTCGCCTGATCGTACGGCGTCCTGTCGGGTTTCTCTCGCGTATAGAGCACCGTGCGAATCGCGTGCTCGGGTGTGGGACGCCATGACGGCGAGTGAAAGATAGCGAGGGGATAATAACCGCATGACTCCATGGTCGCGTCGAAGTCCAACGCCCGTGCGGCATATGCCCCCAAGGTTTTCATGAACTCGCTTTTCCATCCGGGAAAGCATGCCGAGCCTGCGCTAAGCTCTTCGGGCAAAAATTCAGGATTTGATATGACGATGTACGCGGGCGACTGCGAGGCCACCTTGAGCAGTGCCGCGGGGGGATCATCGATCCACAGAAGGGACATGATCAAAAACACCAGATCAAATGACCGGTCTCCGAAATCAGCGGTTCCAATGTTTCCCTCAAGAGTTTCGATCCGATCATCATGATACTCCTCAACAAACGTCCCGAGCATCCGACGATCCGGATCGACGATCAACGCCGTTTTAACCCCTTTCGGGAGACAGATGTTTTGCGAAACGCGCATGCCCGCCCCTACGTCAAGGATATGCCGAACAGGTAAACCCTTGAGCACTTCCTTTACATGCCACAGGAGACACATGTTGTCCCGACCGAATGTTTTGTAAAACATGTCACGGAAGTTATTGTGCCTTTCATCAATTACCATCATGATTTCCTCTTGGGGTCCGCTTCGCAGTGTTCCCTCCGCCGAGAGAGTTTCACCGCTAAAGAAAGCCGGTTTTGTCAATGCCGGCGGCCATTGTCATGATTGTTCCCCCGGTCATATATTCCTACTTTATATATTGCCTGCCCCTGATCACAGCAACCACAATGAGGCCGATCAATCCGATCATACACAGCCATGCGAAGGCGTCACCAATCACCGAGTAAATCGTGAAACCCGATTTTACCGGCATATCGGCCAGCATGACCCTCTCGTGCGAAGTTGTATAGTTCTGTTTGGCTATCACCCTTCCACACTGGTCAGCCGCTATTGAAAGCCCCTCACCGGTGGGCTTGAGTATGGAATAGCCGTTTTCAATCCCCCGGAAAACAGCCATCTGCGAATGCACGGGGGTAAGCGTTTTCCCGTCGAACGCGGGAACAAGGAAAAGGTCGATGCCGTGCCCCGCTGATCGTATGTACCGGGGATGGTCAAAATCGAAACAGGTAACCGAGGCTATTGTACCAAATGGAGTATCCTGTACGGGGATTTTTTTATCGCCTTTTTTAAAATAGGGTTCTTCTATGATCGGCACCAGGTAGCTTTTTAAATACCGCCATGCAATCTTCCCGTCGGGATCAATGAATATGGTGACATTCTCGCCTTTTTCGTTGTGCCCGCTGTCCAGAAGACCGACGCCTATCAGTAAATAGATCTTTTTATCGGCGGCAACCCGTTGCCCGTTTTTGACAAATGTGTCCATGTCTTCGGTGGAGATCAAATCACCGTATTCCTGCCAGGCAATGATCCTCGCTCCGGCATCGGCTGCCATCACCGTCTGGGATTCCAGCGTCGCCAGTGATTCCTGCAAATGAAACGGCGATATGCCTGAAAAGGCTCCCATGATTCTTGCGACGATATCCGAAGGTGTTGTCACTGCGGCCACACGGACACCTGTTTCCGAGGGTTTGATCACGATCAGCCGCGCGCCGCCATAGAGTAAGACGACCGCGAACACGCACAAATAAATTCCTGCGGTCTTCCCGATTTTTTTCCAGGCGAAGCCATTTTCCCAGCAGTAGTTGATGGTCGATGCGAACCAGGCTATCAAAAAAACAATCCCCCAGATGCCCGTTATGGATACAATCTGTATCAGGGGCAGATTACCGAATTGTGAATAGGCGAGGGAGCCATAGGTTCCACTACCGGGGCGAAACGACATGACATATTCCATTACCGTAACCGCTACCGGGAATATCAATGTCGACAGAAAACCGGGCAGGCGTCGGGCAATCAGCCTGTCAGCAAGGTACGGTACGGCCACGAATAAGGCCGGCATGAGATTGAACAAGACCCACATCGGCAATGGCAGCGGAAACAGCCCGTACCAAATTATCGATGACGATATGGTCACCACGACGACGGTGAACAGATAACCGACCAGCGGCTTTTGAAATCGTACGAAGCGAAGGAGCAGAGGCAGAGCAAGCCAGGGGGCACCGGCATAAGCCCACCGGCCACCTGAAAATATCAGAAAAACAAGAGAGAGAACCAGCCAGAGGTACGACCAGCGGCCTGCCGCGAAGCGAGATTTTGATTGTTGTTCCATCACTCAAATCTCCTTTCTCGTGACAAAGGGTATCGCTCTTGTGCCGTATTGTACCCGATGGGGAGACAGATGCTTGCCGGCCAATGCTCTTTTTGTTTCAAATCTTGCTATTTTGTTACGGGAGGGGGTTGTTCCGGAACGGAAAGAGACAGGGATTCAT
>JAFGPZ010000199.1 GCA_016935935.1 Deltaproteobacteria bacterium | reverse complement strand
TAATCACCCTCTTACATACATGATGATACTGGTGGACGAACCGCGTCTAATCACGGACAAACTGAAATGGGCAATGTCTCGCCCTGAACACTTCTTCTGCTGCGGAGGTATAGGCGCAACACCTGACGATTATACGAGGCAGTGCGCAGCGGAGGCGGCCTGTGTGCCTCTTGCCTATCATGGAGAGGGTGTAAAAATACTGGAGCGCCGTTTCGGGAAGGAATCTACACCGACGCGCCTGAAACTGGTCGAGTTTCCTGAAAACGCACAGCTCATACCCAACCCCGTGAATCAGGTGCCCGGTTTTTCAATCAACAACGCCCACTTTCTCCCTGGTTTTCCCAGTATGGCGGAACCCATGACGTCCTGGGTTCTCGACGCATATTATGAGAAAGGCAAAAAGACAGTTACCAGAACGCTGCTCCTGGAAGGCGCTCGTGAATCCGAGGTTGTTCCCTTGATGCATGCGTTTATAACTCAGCATCCGACAATAAACCTTTCAAGCCTCCCCAAATTCGTCGAGCATGGGACGGAGGTACACCTCGGGTTGACGGGGAACCCTCTGGATGTAGAGAGGGGAATTGCTGATCTAATAAAGGCAGTTGAAAAACGGGGGATGATCTGGGAGGAAAAGAATTAATCCATGTTTTCTCGAACTTTTCAAATTCTGCGGGACACCGGTAATTGTTTCCCACGCCACCTGGAGCATTGTAATCTTTACCGCCGCGCCTGTGTCATAAACGAACTTTACAGTGTCTTATTGAGAGCATGTGCTTAGATTTAAAGATCATCTGAGAGTTTCGGGGTTGAGTGAAATGCCTTTTCCCGATCTCTTAAAAATTGAGGATCATCCAAATTCGAAGCAGGCGCCACTCCCTGCCACTCCATCTCCAACTCAACCGCCACGGACTTTGCTAAGCCTTCCAGGTCAGGGAAAAGAGTCGCGTTTGTGATGTTCATCCGATAAAGAGACCGCATAAAAACGCTCCTAATCTTCCTGGCCGGGAGGATAAATTTCCTGATAAGTGGCTCAGTAGACTGATACGACAGCAGTATATCTTCAACTGGTTTCTCGAGCACACCCGGTATTACGAAAGTCCCCGATTGTGCCAGGAGTCTACGATCCATTTCTCTTGGTTCTCCAGTCCACACCAGTTCGTATTTATTAGCAGCGAAGAATTTATTAAAAGAACCGGGATTCCGAGGGTCGATGATCTCATGGGTGAGATCGGTGAGACCAATCGGTAACTTTTGCCATAGAATGGGAGTGTTCACGGCGTAAATGCTGGCGTCGTCGATGGCTGACTCAAGGGCGAAGAAGGCTGCAACGTAGGGTGACTTTGTGAAATCAATGAGCCTTGTCGGAGCTCCATGATGCTGCATCAGAGCCAGACAGCGAAGATCACCATCAAGTGTTCGAGGATCATTAATGTAGTTATGTGCTTTTCTGCGGAAAATTCGGATGGCCCGAGCTTCTCTTTTTTCCCACACTGTGCGGTCCGGTACAAAATCCTGCAGATACCGGGACAGCAAACTGAAGAGCTTCCATGTAGCTTTCTTCTGGCCTCGGAAAGCCCAGCCATCCAGGTCTCTGACCAGAGCATCGAATTTGTCCCAGGATTCTATGGTTTCTACTTGCGTGTCCGACTCCCTTCAGAAATAAATACCATCGACAACAAAGAAGCAGCAAATATCGTCCAATGAATTTGAAAAGGGGTGTTTTATATAATAAGTCCACAATTACTTTCCCTTTTCGTTAAAACAAGCTGAGCTGCTTTATGAACGATTCGATTAATATGGGGGCAATGATACTCTTGTTTCAGTAAATGTCAAGGAATTTTATTGAGTTGCAGGTTCGCATAAGTGGCATTGGAATCGTTTTACAAGGTTATCTTCGTTGCCATTACTGCCGCGCCAATGGCGCCGTTGACCTGAGCCGTGTCCTTGACTGTGAGGGATAGACCGAGCTGCTTTTCCAAGGCTCTGACGACGCCGATGTTTTGTGCCACGCCGCCTGTCATCATGACAGGTTCTGTTATTCCAACCCGTCTCGCCAGGGTGGAGATTCTCGACGCCACAGATTCGTGTATGCCGGCAATGATGTTTTTTCTCTTTTCCCCCTTAGATATGAGTGAGATAACCTCCGATTCTGCGAAGACGGTGCAGATGCTGCTTATCCTTGCGGGGTTGTCGGCCTGAAGAGATAGTCTCCCTAAATCCGCAATATCCACCTCAAGCGCCCGTGCCATGACCTCAAGGAATCTGCCCGTTCCGGCGGCGCATTTATCGTTCATTTCGAAGTCTCTTACTTTGCCTGCCGTGTCGATGGAAAGGGACTTGCTGTCCTGTCCCCCCACGTCTATGACGGTGCGCACGCCGGGATTGAGAAAGTGTGCGCCAGCGCCGTGGCAGATTATCTCGCTCACCACCTTCGTTGCAAAGGGTACGCTCTTTCTGCCGTAACCTGTCGAAATTATCCTGTCGATGCCTGATTCTGCGAGGTTCAGTTCCGCCAAGAGTTCCCTGAATATCCTCTCCCCAGCCAGCCCAGTCTTGTAGCCTGTAAAGCCGATCCTCGTGCCGAGGACCTTCCCGTCGGCAACTATGGCCGCCTTTGTCGTGATCGATCCGATATCTATACCCGCAGTTTTCATAGTTTTATCTGCTCGTTGTGGAGCCGCCGTCAACGACGATGGTCTGTCCCGTTATATAACTGGCTGCATCCGACGCGAGGAAAAGTGTGGGATGAACTACCTCGATACATTCCGCTATTCTGCCCATCGGTATGCCCTTGACTATTTCTTCATGGATGGTTGGATTAGACCAGAGGGGTTTGCTGAAGTCTGTTCTTACCATGCCGGGGGCGACGGCGTTTACTCTGATCTTGAAGGTTGAGAGCTCTGCTGCCAGAACCTTGGTAAACATTTCCACGCCCGCCTTGGCTATTCCGTAGATACCCATGGTGGGCGAAGCTCTTCTCCCCGATATGGAAGAAATATTGACGATGGACCCGCCGCCTGAAGTTTTCATGATTTCCGCCGCACTGCGTGAGCATAGGAATGTGCCGTTCAGATTGGTGTCGATGATCTTCTGCCACAGGCCGAGCGCCGCGTCGGCCACGGAGGGAACCATTATATTCATACCTACATTATTGATGAGGATATCGATACTTCCGAATTTTTCAACTACCCCCTTGAAGAGTTTATCCACATCGGCTTCCTTTGCAACGTGGGTCTGGATGGCTATGAGATTGTCTCCACCCTCCAGTTTTTCTGAGGCTTTTGAGAGACCCTCCTCTTTTCTGCCGCATATGGCCACCTGCGCCCCCTCTTCGAGCAGCCTCTTTGCTATTTCAAGTCCGATACCCCTCGATCCTCCTGTGACAACGGCGACCTTATCCTTCAGATTGTAAGAGATTATTCCCATTTGTGATCCTCCTTATCCTTTTGTCTCTTTAATGACCTCCATAAATGAGTCTATCCGTGTGGCAACCTGACTCTCCGAAAAGTTTCGTTCATCCACCATATCCGCCTCGATCATCAGACAGGGTATTCCCCTTTTCTCCTGGACAATCCGCCGGATGTCGTACTGTCCCAGCGAATAGGGTTTGCAGCTCCGGTTTGAGTGCATGACTAAGCCGTCCACTCTGTACTTGTCGATCATTTCGATAACGCTTAGGGCCATTTCATCTACGCCGATATTGAGATATATGCGTGTGTAGCTTTCGGCCATGGAATCGAAGAAGTTGTTCTCATCTATATATTTCATGGAGCCGCACCAAGCCGTCGTGTAGGTATCGGCCACGAGGCAGGCATCGTGTTCGGCAAATTTATTCGAAAGCCACCTGAGCCGATACCATATAGGAAGGTTGTCCCAGAGAAGTCGGTATCGTTCGTTGGGAACGGCGCCGATTCCCTTTTCTATGTAACCATTCATCTTGGCCAGGAGCGATTTATAATAATCGACGGCCGTCTGGGTTCCCCGCAGTGTCACGATGAGGGCAAGGTGAAAGAAGGCGTCGAAGGCGGTCATGGGCGACGGGCTGTGGCAGGCCGTATCGAGAACCTGCTGCCATAATTTCTGACCCTCAAGGGAGAGTTTTCCCACCTCCTGAAGCTTGTCGTGATCGAATCGTTTCTTGCAAACTGTCTCCAGAAATTCGACATATTCATCGAGCTGCCGGCGGACATATCGCTTTACCTCTTCCGAATAGCCAGTGTGGCAGAATGGTGTGTCCAGTATGAAGAGGGGGACTTTGTAATATCGTGCCTGTACCTCGTACCATTTCATGACGGTGCCGCATATGTTGTTGCAGCAGATTAGCATGTCCGGTTTGGGTAGACCGCCGATGGGTCCCCCATTTACTGTGGAGCAAAATATATCCGAACGGGCATAGGAGCAGAGGTCTCTGCTGTATCCCATGGCTTCGGCTTTCTCGCAGAGGTCTATTCCCATCTTGGATGCGCCGATCATGGCGCCATGGTTCTCAGGGTAAACGGGAACGATGTCCATGGCGATCAGGGGTTCCACAGGCCCGCCACTGGTGATCCATGCCACCTTTTTACCCGTGATGCGGGTCGTCTTGGCCTCCATGTAGTAGGTGGTCATTATGTCCTTCATCCGCTTGTTCTTTTTAAACCGCAGGATAATTTTCCTGATTATGACAAGAGAGGCGATGGATAAATCTCTTATAAAGTTTTTCATTTATAGATTCCTTTTGACGCATGTCGGCCTTTTTTACAGCGTATCCATGAAGGTCTCCAGTCGCGTCCTTATCTGGCCTTCCGGGAGTTGTGCCTCAATCTCGATGAGAGTGTTGGCTATATCTTCACGATCCAGTGCTTCTTCTATAAAGGGGTAGTCGAAATTGTGGGGATCACAGAATTTGAGGAAAAGGAAAATAACTCCGTCAGCCCTTGTTTCCCGCACCAAACTGATTATATGATCGGCCCTGGCAGTGAGGGACAGGTGCTTGGCGGGGCAAATGGTACGTTCCATGTATCGTTTCGCTATTGCCTCGATGGGCTCTACATCCATGTCTATGATTCCCTCAAGGTAACGCGCACCGGTGCAGAGGTCGTCGCCCACTACGGTTCCTCCGGCATCTTCAATGATCCCGAAGATATCAGGGTGATTGCAGATGCTTCCGGTGAGAATGAGCCTCTTTTTATTCTCTACCCTCGTGGCCCCATCTTTTTCTTGTGCCGCTTTTAATATCTTTGAAAGCATCTTTAGAAGATCACGCCGTTTCATAACCATGGATGCCCTGACAATGTCAAAAAGGTCCCTGTCACTGATGACATTGGGTTTGTTCGACCTGATTTTGTAAAGTTTTCCAAGAAGGGTGCGTATGCCATTATATGTGTCGATGCTTTTTTTCAGATCGTCTTCCGTTATTTTTCTCTCCAGCCATGTCTCCAGAGCGCCCTTGAATTTGTTCAAGACATCCACCATATACTGCTGGGAGCTCTTCCTGTCCATTTTGACCGGGAGGACCACGTCAGCGAAAAAAGGGAAGTTCGTGTTGATACGCCACAGGTCAGACAGGCGCTGGATGGAATCACAGGTGTGGGGGAAGATCGCCCCATCGATAAAATCGATATTCCCCCTCAGGACGTCTTCCATTGCTCCACGCACCAGCGAGCAGGAGTAGGACTGGAGATGGGCATCAGCCAGAGATATGTCTTCCCTTGTGCCGAAGAGCCTTGCGGGATGAACATCAGCCGCCAGTACGATTTCTTCCGGCGTATAGGAACAGAAGTAACCGAGAATTTTTTCATCCTTTGATTTCCTGAGGTATTCTGCGGGATTCTCGGAAATCTTGTACAGTATGTTTAGTTCTTCCATAAAGATACCTCTGTGCTTGACACTCCTTTAGAATAACGGTATCGAAAAACCCCTGTAATTCTTATCATTTAACTGTTGACTTTTTCAACGAAAAAAAAGAAAATAGCAGCTCCAAAAAGGAGTTGCATCATGTACGAAACAAAACCATGGCTGAAGTTCTACAAGAGTGTCCCCGAATCTATTCAATATCCTCATGTTAGCATTTTTGAAGCGCTTATGTTGTCTGTAGAAAGGAACCCCGATTCTATTGCCTATGACTTTATGGGTACAACGGCAACATACCGCTGCTTTGCCGAAGAGATAAACAGATTTTCCGCAATACTTTCACATTTAGGTCTTAAGAAGGGGGATAGGATAACCATTTCCATGCCCACTTCTCCCCAGGGTATTATTTGTTTCTATGCTGCCAACAAGCTGGGAGCGGTGGCCAGTATGATTCATCCTCTGTCCACTCCCAGCGAGATTCAATTTTATCTGACTCTGAGCAAGAGTACCTTTGTTCTTACCCTTGACGCATTTTACGGAAAATTCAATGAAATCCTCGATAAAACGATGACACATACACTGATTCTGACAAAAATCGCCGATTACTTGTCACCGTTGAAGAGATTCGGTTTTTATGTAACCAGAGGCAGGAAGATTCCTAAAGTCCCCGCCGACCCGAGGGTAAAATGGTGGAAGGAACTGATGGCGGGCGACTATCGCGCCGTGCCCGCGGCCGATATAGATACCGACGATCTGGCAGTCATACTCTACAGCGGTGGGACAACAGGTGTTCCAAAGGGGATTATGCTTTCCAACATGAACTTCATCAGTGAGGGAATGCAGGTTGCCGAATGGGCCAAACTGGGTGGCGGTGATTCCATGCTTGCCATACTCCCCATCTTCCATGGATTCGGTCTGGGTGTATGCGTGAATGCTGTTTTTATGGGGGGTGCCAGGAGTATACTGGTTCCCACCTTTACTCCCGCGACAGTGGCGAAACTGGTGAAGATGAAAAAACCGAACTTTATTGTGGGTGTGCCGACGCTTTACGAGGCCCTGAGCAATAATAGAGATTTTCAGAGTGCGGATCTGGGCTGCCTTAAGGCAACATTTTCCGGTGCCGATACCTTGCCTTTTTCAGTGAAGGAAAAATTTGAGGAGATTGTGCGCAGACAGGGAGGGAATGTGAAACTCCTAGAGGGATACGGTCTTACCGAGGCCGTGACCGCTATTATGGCCATGCCGCTTAATGACTATCGCGAAGGGAGTATGGGTATTCCCCTCTGCGATATGATGGCAAAGGTGGTGAAGCAAGACACTAAAGAAGAGGCCCCCGTCGGCGATGATGGTGAATTATGTATCAATGGGCCGGCCGTTATGATGGGCTATCTCGATCAGCCGGAGGAAACGGCCAACACACTGAAGGAACATTCCGACGGCAGGGTATGGCTTCATACAGGTGATATCGCCAGCATGGATAATGACGGCTTTTTCTATTTCAAGCTCCGTTTGAAGAGGATGATAAAATCATCGGGAATGAACGTGTATCCGACACAGGTGGAATCGGTCCTCTGTAGACATCCTGCGGTAAAGGCGGCATGCGTAATCGGAGTGCCCGACAAGGCTCAGGTGGAACGTGTCAAGGCCTTTGTAATTCTGAAAGATAACGAGAAGACGAAGAAGGATATGGAAAAGATCCTCATCGATCATTGCATGAAGTCCCTCATCAAATGGAGCTGCCCACGAGAGATAGAATTCCGCGACATACTTCCAACGACCCTGGTGGGGAAGATAGCCTACAAAGAACTTGAACAGGAAGAGTTGGAACGACTTAGAGCCGCAGGACAGTTCGAAGAATACTGAATGAACAATATTTAAATGTTTAGCCGAGCAGCCAGGCCAGGGCGTTTCCCAAAACTCATTTAACTACAGATGACATTGCCAGGCAGGTCGCCAATACGCACACCATATTCAACCTCTTTAATACCTTACTTTTCCTGCCGATGCTGCCCTTCTTAGGTTTCTGTGATGAATAGAATACTGCCGGGACAGGATTATGAAAAGAAGAATATCCGTTACCTGGATGAGCATCTTCTGCCGATGCCCTCTCTTGCGCTAAAGGCTGTTACCAAGGAACTGATCGGCATGCTGGATATCTGTAATGAGATGCTTGAAAAGGCCAGGCAGTGTACCAGAACATATAATCACAAGTTGAGAAATGAAATCTCCATCGACGAAGAGTCGGTCGATGAAATGCAGAAAAACATTACGGAATACCTGACTGTACTTACGAAACACGAGTTGTCCGACAAGCATCGTCATTTGATTCCGGCCATCCTCCACAGTGTTAACGATCTTGAGAAGGTGGGAGACTATTGCGAAAGTATCATAAAACAGTCTCATAGGGCCTTTGAACTGAACAGCGAGCGCATTCCCCGCTGCTTGCGGCGGGGTTAGCGAGCGAATATAAAACAAACAATTTCCTCAACAGTCGGAG
>JAFGPZ010000198.1 GCA_016935935.1 Deltaproteobacteria bacterium | reverse complement strand
TCAATCTCACCTGGTAGCCTCGAGTGTCGGAATTAACGAAGCCGGCTATAGAATACTCGCCCTTTCCGTGGGATGTTTTTTTGTAGGAATAACAGGTGCTATCTACGCTCATTATAATTTTACACTGTCACCCACCAGCTTTGACTTGATGGCCGGACTGTGGCTCTTTATCTATGCGTTAATTGGAGGACTCGGCAGCTTTGGCGGTCCCATAATCGGCACAGCACTGTTAATCGTTGTGCCACAATTATTAAGCGATCTGAAACAGTTTGTACCGTTTATATCAGCCGCTATTTTACTGGTGGTTTTTTATGTATTGCCCCAGGGCCTGGTCGGTTTGCCGCACCTAATCGTTTCATGGTTTAAAGGATATCGTAAAAGAAGGGCTGTGAGCGATGCTGCTTGAGATTAATGGTCTAACCAAGTATTTTGGAGGTCTGGCTGCTGTCAAGCAGTTCGATATGTATATCAATGAAGGCGAAATTGTAGGTCTTATCGGACCCAATGGCGCCGGCAAAACCACCATCTTCAATCTCATTACCGGAATTCATAGACCCACCGAGGGTAAAGTAACCTTTAACGGACAGGATATTACCGCTAAGAAGTCCCATGCCATTGCCGAATTGGGCATTGGCCGTACTTTTCAGCTTAATCCTCTGTTTCCCGATTTCACCGTATTGCAGAATGTAGTCGCATCATTCCACCTGCATCCGCGTTCAAACCTGTTTGATATCTATTTCAATACTGCTACGTATCGTCGCAATGAAGCCCTGATTCAGGAACAGTCCTTAGATATACTGCAACTTGTAGGCCTCTTCCATGTCAAGGATGAACTGGCTAAAAATCTGCCACATGGATATCAGAAGATGCTGGGTATTGCCAGAGGACTGGCAACCAAGCCTACCCTGTTACTGCTTGATGAACCGCTCGGCGGCATGAACCCGGATGAAATCGAATTCACAATCGATGCCATCAAAAAAACACGACAGCAGGGAGTGACCATTCTGCTGGTCGAGCATAACATGCGGATTATGGACCTGTGTGAGAGGGTCGTGGTTATTAATTTCGGACAGAAGATTGCGGAGGGATTGCCTCAGGAGTTGCGGGAGAATAAGGAGGTCATTCAAGCATACTTCGGAGGTGAACGACTTGCTTAGCGTACGGAACATAGCTGTATATTACGGTAAAGCCATGGCTCTGAATGATGTATCACTGGAAGTAGACGAGGGCTCTGTAGTGAGCATTATCGGTGCCAATGGTGCTGGCAAGAGTACTATTCTGCGTGCTATCTCCGGATTGAAGGAGTTGACCTCGGGAGAGATCTGGTTCGAAGATAAACGTATAGATAACATGGAGACAATGGACATTGTAAAGCTGGGGCTGGTGCAAATCCCGGAAGGCAGAAAATTGTTTCCGTTTCTTAATGTTTTAGAGAACCTCAAGCTGGGTGCCAGCCTGCGCAAAGACAAAACAGCTATCAACCGTGATCTTGAGGAGATTTTCGAGCGTTTCCCCAGGTTAAAAGAGCGCTCTAATCAGAAGGCCGGTACCCTGAGTGGCGGTGAACAACAGATGCTGGCTATCGGCCGTGGCCTCATGGCAGACCCGAAATTGCTCATGCTGGATGAACCCTCGCTTGGACTGTCTCCTATTATGGTGGAGACCATCGGCGAGATTATTACCGAAATTCAACAGAAGGGTGTAACCATACTGCTTGTCGAGCAGAATATTCCCCTTGCGCTGAGTGTAGCTAGTCGTGGCTATGCCTTACTGGTGGGTAAAATAGTCCTTGAAGGTGATATCGAAAAGTTCAAATCTGACAAGGTAGTTAAACAGGCATATCTTGGCGGATATTCTAATATCGAATAATGTATCGCATAATGATATTACCGGAAAAAACGCCGGTTTATTTTAAATAGTATCAGGAGCGTACATGATGTTGCGTAATCATTTCAAAGAACGTTGTACACGTCTATATTGATTCTGTTTACAACCGTTGTTCTGTTTGACCTGTTCCACAAAACTCGCATTACCAACAGTACAGAAGATAGGCATTATCAACTTGTAGTAGCTTTTTTAAAAGGAAGAAGGAAAGCATGATGGATAATACGAAATATAAAAAACTGCTCGAACCCGGTTATATCGGGTCCGTGAAGACGCGAAACCGTATCATCAAATCAGGGGCCGGCATGTTCATGTGGCACGAAACCGACGTGCACATGCGGGAAGAAGTGAAAGCCTATTACGAGTCCATGGCAAGGGGAGGAGTCGGCCTGATCATGGTGGAAGCGCCCGGCGTCGACTACCCCTGGGGTACCCGGCGACGCGCTCGCTATCGAATCGACGATGACAAGTATATCGACGGCCTGAAGGAACTGACGGACGTTATTCACAAGCACGATTGTCCTACCTTCATGCAGATGAACCATGATGGTCCGTGGCAGGCGCACCTGCCATCCGAACCAAATCCCTTCTATGACGGTCCCCCTGTGGCAGCATCGGCAGTGTCGCTGAAGAATGCAAACGACTTCCACAACGAGGTGCCGAAGGCGCTCACGATTCCGGAGATAGAGGGAATCGTGGAAAAATTTGCCGCTGCAGCAGTAAGAGCCAAAAAGGCGGGTTTCGAAGGGGTTGATATCAATGCGGCGAGCAGTCATCTTTTTCACAACTTTTTCTCACCATTCTGGAACAGGCGGGACGATATTTATGGAGGCAGTCAGGAAAACCGTGCCCGCATTCTCGTCCAGCTCATCCAGGAAATTAAGAGGCGGACGGGTAAGGACTTCGCCGTATCATGCATCATCAACGGTCTGGAGGTCGGCCAGGTGGTCGGCATCGACAATAGTAAATGCCTCACCCCCGAAGAAAGTCGAGGTATCGCGGTACTCCTCGAAAAAGCAGGGGCCGATATGATACAGGTAAGGAGCCACTGGATCGGGCGGCACCTTGGCGCCTTTCTTCCCGATGCCCTTTTCTATCCTGAAGCGCCGGTAGATCCCCTGCCTGAGGGATATGACGGGAGTCGCAAAGGAGCAGCGGCGAATATACTACTTGCAGCCGGTATAAAGAAGCGGCTTTCCATTCCCGTCGCAGTAGTTGGGAGGCTCGATGCTGACCTTGGCGAGAAGTTCCTCAGGGAAGGACTGGTCGACTTTATTGTTATGACAAGACGCCTGATGGCGGAGCCGGACTATGTTAATAAGATTGCCGCAGGTCGTTTGGACGACATTGCGCCGTGCACCGCGTGCATCAACTGTCTCAGAAGCGCCCGTTGCCGGGTTAATGCCCTTCTGGGTACCCCGTACAACACGATAGAGAAGACCGGGCAAAAGAAGAAGGTGCTCGTTATCGGTGGTGGTCCGGGTGGCATGGAGGCGGCACGGGTATCGGCACTGCGGGGACATGAGGTGACCCTCTATGAAAGAGCACACAAGCTCGGCGGACTGCTTCCCCTTGCAGCCATGATCAAAGGGCCCCATCCGGAAGACCTGCCCTTGCTCATCGATTATCTCGAAGGTCAGATCAGGAAGCTCGGTGTGAGGATAGAACTCGGGAAAGAAGCCGACCTGTCCGTGGTCGAGCGGCTGAAACCGGATGTTGTCTTTGTCGCAGCCGGTGGTCTGCCGACTACCCCTGAAATCCCCGGCATCGACAGGTCCAACGTAATCAGCGGCGGCGAGCTTCACAGGAGGCTCAAGGTTTTCTCCCGCTTCTTCGGCCCCTATACTTTGCGATGGCTCTCAAAGTTCTACATGCCCATCGGGAAAAGAGTCGTGGTGATCGGCGGCGCTTTACAAGGATGTGAACTTGGGGAATTTCTGACGAAACGGGGCAGGAAGGTTACCATCGTCGAAAAGGCCGACCAGTTAGGCGACGGTATGGCCGCAGTATTTCGCGAACATCTCATGGTCTGGTTCGAGAAGAAAGGCGTGACCATGCTCAGCGGCGTCAGGGAATATGTAGAAATAACCGACAAGGGGCTGACCATTGTCGATAAAGAAGGGAAGAAACAGACTATCGAAGCAGACACGATCGTCCCTGCCCTGCCGCTGACACCGAACATGGCACTATTCGAGGCACTTCAGAAGAAAGTGCCCGAGGTCTATGCCATCGGCGATTGTA
>JAFGPZ010000197.1 GCA_016935935.1 Deltaproteobacteria bacterium | reverse complement strand
TGGTAGACGCAGGGGACTCAAAATCCCCCGGGCTTTAGCTCATCTCGGTTCGACCCCGAGCTCCGGCACCAGTAAAATCAGGGGGTTGCGACTTTCAGGGTCACAACCCTTTTCCTGATTAGCGATTCAAATCAACATGCGTAAAGTAACCTCCCTGTATATTTCATTCATTACCGGAATACCTGATTTCATTTTACTCAAGGAGAGGGATTCGGTTTTTGGGAATTGTATTACTAAACAAGCAACACTTGAATGAAAAGGGGAAAGGAGAATAACAATGGAAGAAAAGATTCCAACTCGCGAGGATGCATTAAACCTTTTATATGAATACAACGAAAGCGACAGCTTGCGTAAGCATGCTTACACCGTAGAGGGGGTCATGCGCTATATAGGAAGGAAGCATGGCGAAGACGAAAATAAATGGGGAATCATCGGTCTGATTCATGACCTTGATTATGAGAAGTTTCCCGACCAGCATTGTACCAGGACGAGAGAAATTCTTGAAGAACATAACTGGCCGGAGGAATATATCCGTGCCGCCGTCTCTCATGGATGGGGAATATGCTCGGATGTGGAGCCAAAGAGCACTTTGGAGAAAACACTTTATGCCATCGATGAATTAACGGGACTTATCGCGGCCAATGCCATGGTTCGGCCATCAAAGAGTGTCATGGACATGACTGTAAAATCCGTAAAGAAAAAATGGAAATCGCCCGCATTCGCCGCCGGTGTGGATCGATCAATCATCCAGAAGGGCGCCGATATGTTGGGAGTGGAGATAGGGGAACTTATTGAAGATACCATCATGGGAATGAGGGAAGTCGCCGATGAAATAGGATTGAAAGGAAATCCGGCCTGATGACCTGAACGTTTCACTTTCTGTTTTAAAAGAGTACAACGCTACGGCTCAGCAGCGCGCGGGCCTTTTCGCGCGTCTGTTGAGCCTATTGTTAAACGATTTTCTTGTATCGTACCACGCGGACTTCTCCAGAAAACTCGATTCGAGACAATTCATCCACCATCCATTCCTGTACCTTTGCAGCCTTGCCACCACCCGAACCTGCACCGATAAGGGGAAACGCAACAGACTTGTAGCGCCCCGCCTTGATCAATGTCATTGCATTGCGCACCGACTCGCGCACAGACCACTCCGACGAACGCCACAACAAGTTAATACCTGCGACATGAATGATGGCGCGATACGGCAGGCGACCCGCGCTCGTTTCAACCGCGCTGCCCAGTGGCATAACCCCTTTGCGAGCAAGCTCGCAAAATGGCTGAAGCCCCGCACACCGCTTGATCGCGCGAGACACACCTTGCGGCAGCAACAACCACCACGGAATGACATTGCGATTCCAGGCGTTGACAATGACATCAACATCCTGCCGCAAAAGATCGCCATCTACCAATTGAAGGTTCACGAGTTGTCTTCCTTACGCCTAACGAGTCTGTAGAAAAAGTTGCTTTGACGAATTTGACGCTATTTTCAGGGGTCACTTTACCCCTCCCGAGCATGAGATCGTCGATTGTGGAGCTAGTTATGAGGGCACTTTTCTGTGCGTCTCCCGCAAAAAACTGGTCGAGGACTTTTCCTACAGCCTCAACGACCTGAGTGAGCCGCCGAGGTTCCCGAGGCCGGTTCCACGCAAAGGTTATGCGCCAAGAATGTAACCTTGAGTTAAGAGTCTACTTATATACACGACTACCTTCACATCAAAGAAAACACCCTGCCGTCTCTTTGAGCTTCGAAATTCCCCATTCAATTTTGTCCGGCTCATAAGCCGGAAAGGTCAATCTGATAAAAAGACCCTTCTTGCGGATTTCTTCCTTACAATTGGGAGGAACCGCAGCCCACGCAGCAGCTATACCCACACCTGCTTGATTTGCGGATTCGATAAAGGATGCTTCTTTATCACTTGAAATATTCTCAAGGGTAAGGGGGGCAAAAAAGCCACCGCTAATTGCAACTGGAAACGCTCCAGGGAACAGGCCATTAAGTGCTGTATTTAAAGCCTCCATTCTCGGTCTGTACAGTTCGAGCAAGTATTTGACGAAATCGTCATACCGTCCCGATTCAATAAAATCGGCTATGAACGCTTGAGTTGGCAGGTTTGGGTTTATGCGTGTATTGGCAATAATGCCGGATAGATGCTCCACATAATGATTTGGAACGATCATATACCCGCACTTGGTTCCCGGAGAGATTGTTTTCGTAAAAGAGCTTGTTAAAATTGGTCCCCATTCTGAAACTTCTATTGAGCCATTCGCTTTTCCATCATACCGGAGGGCTTGATAACAGATATCCCATACGCACGGTATACTATGTTCCCGGCAAACACGTTCAACATCCTTTCGGTTCTCCTCAGTGTAGTTGATGCCTGTTGGGTTTTGATGAAACGGTATCCCGTAAAAAGCCGCTACCGCGTTCTTATTAACCACATCTCTAAACTGATTTAAATCGACCCCCTCGGTTGTCAATTTTACACCAATCAAATGATGTCCATAGCATTTTGCATCAAGTAATACTCGATCGTAACTTGCTTCTTCAACAATGATATTGCTTTCTCTGGGGAGAGACTTGAAAAAAAGCGAGATAACCTCCAGGCCGCCGTTGCCGACGATAACCCGTTCCGGATTGACACGATGTAAGCTGCCAATAAGATCCCGCAGTGGCTTGAAGCCCATAAAATGGCCATATTGAAGCACATCCGTTCCGTACCGCCTGATGACTTTTTCGTATCCCTCTGACGCCATTGGAATAAGGCGTGATAAGGCTTCTTCAGCGGGAACCCCTCGCAGGAAATTAATTGATTGTTTCTCGCTCATTTTGTCCTCAATGATCTACTTTCGTTTTTTTGGTAAAGCATACCGCCCGGCTGAGCCGAGGCCCGAAGGACATTCTGTTCCAGCCGATTGTTCCCAAGCGCGAGTCAGCACGCGAGAGAATAATTGCGCCCGGTTCAGCGGGGCGTTCCCGAAGCGCACAGTAATTCGGGAACATATATTATTTAGTTAAATCTACATTTGCTTCGCAAAAGATGATCTAAACAGGAAATCTATCTTGGGGATTTCCATATCACTTTTATTATATTTCAAACAATAACTTTTTAATTTCAACATATTTGCCGTTCTGGTAAATAAATGAGCGTCTAAATATTTTGATATTTAATGGCATTATTGTCGACGCGAAAATGAAAAGCACCGATATTAATGTCGTGAGTTTTGGGAACGATATGTATGGGGTTAACCTAAGTAGAAGATCGCAAACACTTGGTTAGCATAAAATCCAAAGGATAGGCGGAAATATTTAAATTCATGCGCAAAAGATTTTTTCTAACAAAACCACTTATATCAGTTATTTTAACCTGTTATAAATTAATAAGAGCGCGGCGGATTTTCAAATCCTCCTTCAATCGCCCTGCTGTGCCCTTTTGATAAAACATAATAAGATTAAAACTTAAGAGATAATCCTATACTTACACGGAATTGGTTCTCATCTTTTACGAGAGGACTGTCAGCGGCCTCGCCAACCAACCTGTCATAACCTGCACCAGCC
Organism: Deltaproteobacteria bacterium; assembly: GCA_016935935.1. Next base: position 377 of record JAFGPZ010000197.1, on the reverse strand, counting down.
CGAATTCCCCAGTGCTGATCCACTATGTAGGTTGCTATAATTTGAAAACCCAATGATTTGAAACCGGAAGACGCATCATAAACCAACATGCCTGATCGGGTGGACTGGCTCGGTGAGATGCTAAAATATTCCTCCATATAATCAGAGCTCGCATAGGTTGTTTTTATCGACGGTTTCAAAATGATTTTTTCCGCTATCCGCAGATTATAACCAAGTCCGAAATGAACCCGAAAACCGGTATCTTGACCGGTGATCTGTTCCTCATAGCATGCATCAAGAGCGACATCTCCAATCACCCATTCAAGTAAAACATTGGCAGTCGCGCCACCGTCGATATCGCCAAGTCCTTTAAGGTCGCTGGAGTCGTCCTCATCCCG
>JAFGPZ010000196.1 GCA_016935935.1 Deltaproteobacteria bacterium | reverse complement strand
GGCTGATATATTCTCCATCGGGATCTGCTCCTGTCGCCATGAGAAGCTGCACGTCGGAAAAAAAGACTGCGATGTCCCGCTTGACACCTGTTCATCCATCGGGTCCGCAGCCGAATACATGATCAGACACAACTTCGCCCGCAAGGTGTCACGAACTGAGATGCTGGACAACATAGCCCGTTCAAGGGAACTGGGGCTTGTGCTCAATGCAGATAACGTACAGAAAAATGTTTCCTTCATCTGTCACTGTTGTAAATGTTGCTGCAACGCCCTCCTGGGAATCAGCAAATTCGGCTACCCCAACGTAGTGGTAACTTCCAATTACATCGCCTCCGTCGACCCTGACGCCTGCACCGGCTGCGGAATCTGTGTGGAGGCATGTCCGGTAAATGCAATAACCCTGGAAGAAGTAGCTGGCTCTGAAAAGAAGAAAAAGCGCGCCGTCGTTGACGAGACATTCTGCCTGGGTTGCGGGGTATGCGCCTTGAAATGTAAGAATAAAGGCGTCAAGCTTGCCAAACGTGACCAAAGGGTCATTCATCCGGAGACGACCTTTGAGAGGATCATTCTTCAGTCACTGGAGAGGGGAACACTGCAGAACCAGATCTTCGCCCAACCAGACAACGTGACGCACCAGTTCATGCGGGCCTTCGTCGGAGGTTTTCTAAGACTGCCCCCTGTTAAAAGGGCCCTTATGAGCGATGTATTCCGCTCACGGTTTCTCGATACAGTCAAGAAGGGAATAAAGAAAAAGAAAGGACCCATGCCGGAGCTATGATGTCATGATCCGGCCGCGTTCGCGTTAAAGAGTATTTGTCGTTATCGGGAGTGCCATACATGAAAGAAAGGCATGAAGTAGGGGCAAAGGCAGTGAATCGGTATTTTTTGATTCTCGCGGCAATCCTGACAGTGGGAATCGTTGCTTCTCTGGGTTGGAATATCTACCAGTTGAAGCTGTCCATACTGAATATCGCACGGAGAAGCGCAGAAGTTTCCCACGATAAGGACATCCTGTACCGGATTTGGGTTGCAAAGCAGGGCGGTGTGTATGCGCCCCTTTCGGAGACGACCACCCCTTCCAATCCCTATCTCAAGGTCCCCGGGCGCGATGTAAAGACAACGGAAGGTCTGTTTCTCACACTGATCAATCCTGCCTATATGAACCGTCAGGTAAATGAAATGGCAGGAGAGATGGGTTCTCTCAGGGGACACATCACCAGTCTCAATCCCATACGGCCTGAGAATTCCCCCGATCCCTGGGAGAGAGAGTCCCTGGAATTATTCGAGGGTGGGGTCAAAGAGACCGCTTCCTTAGAAAAAATATCGGGAAGGGAATTTTTTCGTTTCATGCGGCCCCTGGTCACAGAAAAAACCTGTCTGCAGTGCCATGCATCCCAGGGATACAAGGAAGGCGATATCCGTGGCGGCATCAGTGTATCGATACCCATGGAACCTCTCAGGGCCATCGAAAAAAAGCGCGGAAACCAGCTGGCACTTGCTCACGGCTTCTTATGGATCATCGGTATAATAGGCATCGGGACCGGCACACGACGTTTGCGAATCCAGACGCTCAGGCTTGAAAAGGCGGAGGAAAGTGTCCTTATGCTTGCAATTACCGATCAGCTTACCGGCCTGCATAACAGACGCGGATTTTTAACTCTTGCCGAGCAACAGTTAAAATTAGCTGACAGAACGAAGAAGAGATTGTTGCTCTTTTTTGCCGACCTGGACGGCATAAAGTGGATTAACGACACTCTGGGTCATAAGGAGGGGGACAATGCCCTCACTGAAGCTGCGGCAATTCTCAAAGAGACCTTCAGGGCATCCGACATTATTGCGCGGATTGGTGGGGATGAATTTGTTATCCTTGCCATAGATATAGAGGAATTAGACGCTGAAACTCACATGGCCCGGCTGCAGGATCAGACAGAAATGCACAACGGGCAGAAAAACCGGAGTTACAGGATCTCACTGAGCGTAGGATGTTCCTGCTATGATCCCGGGAATCCCTGTTCCATAGACGAGCTTATAGGACAGGCGGATAAACGGATGTATGAACAAAAGAGAAGCAAAAGATCATGCGTCAGTTAGCAAATCGCGTGGCTCTCGGAGGAATTATAAAGCGCGGGAAAAATGTGCGATGCCAGCTAAAAATATTGGGAAAGTGAGGTACGAAAGTGCTCAAATTATTTCACAAGACCTCGGATAAGGCCGGCCTCCCTCCTGGGAGTCTTATCCATGTGGGCGAGAAGAGAGTCGAACAGACCAGGATAACGATCATCGACTATGATGAGACGGAACTGAAAGAATTCACCGCAAAATCAGTCGAGGAGTGTCTTTCCTCCAAGGATTCTCAAACTGTAACGTGGATTAACATAGACGGCCTTCATGACACTGACATTATACAAGATATCGGAAATAACTTCGGAATTCATTCCCTTGTCCAGGAAGATATCCTTCACACGGCACAGCGCCCTAAATTGGAAAATCTGGATGATTACATCTTCGCCACACTCGATATGATTGATTTTGATGAAGAGAGCGGAGAAGTAAGCACCGAACAGGTCAGCCTCATACTGGGCCGAAACTTCGTTATTTCCTTCCAGGAGCGCGCTGGAGACACCTTCGATTTCGTCAGAAATAGAATCAGAAACGGCAGAGGCCGCATACGCCGGATGGGAGCTGATTATCTCTTCTACGCCCTCATTGATTCCATCGTAGATAACTACTTTTATATTCTCGAGCGATATGGAGAAAAACTGGAGCTGGTTGAAATGGAACTAACGGAAAACGCCACGATTGAGACGCTTCACGTCATTCACCGTCTTAAGAAGGAAATGACCATATTGCGCAAATCGGTATGGCCTATGCGGGATGTTATCAGCGGCATGGAACGCGAGGAAACACCCTTGATTTCGGAATCGATACGTGTATTCATCCGTGACCTCTATGATCATACTATTCAGGTCATAGATTCGGTCGATACTATGAGGGAAATCATATCTGGACTTCAGGATCTATATCTCTCAAGCGTGAGCAACAGGATGAATGAAGTCATGAAGGTATTGACCATTTTTGCCTCCATTTTCATCCCTCTTACCTTCGTCGCGGGAATTTACGGAATGAACTTCGAGTATATGCCCGAATTGAAACTTCGATGGGCCTACCCTGCTCTGTGGATTATTATGATTTCCATGGTTGGAGTACTCCTGGTACTTTTCAGACGGAATAAGTGGTTATGACGAATAGGGTGGGAGAGGGACAGTCTCTTTAATAAAGAGACTGTCCCTCTAAAGATTCACAAGAAGGGTTATTGTGCCAAGTCTCAAAGGAAATCTCATGCAACGAAACCGATACGCTGATAACTACAGTAAATCCTGCCAGTACACACCTCAGGAATGTCAGGAAATACTCATAAATGCTCCAATAGGAATATTCACATCCTCGCCGGGAGGAATGTTTCTTGACGCGAACCCGGCCATGGCAAAAATGTTTGGCTATGAGTCGCCTCAAAAACTCATAGAATCCATAGAGGACATAGACAGGCAGCTCTATGCCGAACCCGGAGACAGGGAAAAAATCATGCGGCTGCTGGAAGAGAAAGACGAAGTGCTGGATTTTGAATGCCCTTTCCGCCGCAGGGATGGCTCATTGTTCTGGGCATCAACAACTGTGCGTGCCATAAGGGACGACAGGGGAAACATTATCGGTATTCGGGGCATATCCCGCGACATTTCAGACCGCAGGCTTTTAGAGCAGTCGCTCAGGGAAAGAGAAACAACACTTCAGGCATTTTTCAACGCCGCTCACGAAAGCATGGTTCAGATAGACACGAAAGGCACGATCATATTATCAAACACGACGGGTGCCGAAAGATTGGGCAGAAATGTTCAAGAACTGTTGGGAACATGCCTCTACGATCATTTCCCTCCGGAAGTGGCAAAATTCAGAAAGAAACAATATGAAAAAGTGGTCGTCACCGGGAACCCGGTTCACTTTCAGGATACCCGATTGGGCAGAACTTTTGAGCAGCATTGCTATCCTATATTTGACAAGGCAAACACAGTGTCAGGAGTAGCCATATTCGCGGACGAAATAACCAAACGCAAGCATGCCGAGAAAGTCCTCATGGAACGTGAACTTCTTTTCAGAAAACTTTCTTCTCAGGTCCCCGGGATGATATACCAGTTTATAAGAAAACCTGACGGGACATATTCCTTACCCTTCACAACGGATGCGATCAGGGATATCTTTGGCTGTTCGCCGGAAGAAGTTCGCGATGACTTTTCTGTCATAGCCAGCTCCGTTATGCGCGAAGATCTCGACATGTTCGTCAATTCAATAGAATCTTCTGCTGAGCGAATGACGAACTGGCGGTGCGAATACCGGGTAAAACTTCCCGGCAAACCGGTTAAATGGCTCCTTGGTCAGTCTAAGCCTGAGAAACAGGCTGATGGCAGCATAATCTGGCATGGATATAATACAGACATAACCCCGCTTAAACTGAATGAGATGGCTCTCAAATCCAGCAAGAAAAATTTCCAGAAGTCAATGGGAATTTCTCCACTGGGTATACGTATTGTGTCGCAGAAAGGGGAAACGTTGTATGTAAATAATGCCTTTTGCGATCTTTTCGAATGCCGCGGAATCGAAGAAGCTATGGCATTAAAGCCAAGCAAGCATTACACTGAGAAGAGCTTGCGTGAGCACATAATCCGAAAAGAAAGGCGCAAAGCAGGCAAAAGCACATCGGGAAATTATAAAATTGAAATCATCGCACGTGATAAAACTGTCCACCATCTAAATGTCTGGCGTAGAAGTATGGCATGGAACGAGAAGAAAAGTTATCAAGTCATATATATGGATACTACAGGACAGAAGATAGCCGAAGAAAATCTCAAAGACAGTCTTTTAAAAGTGCGCAGGGCATTGGCTGCGACAGTTAAAGCTATCTCCGTTACTGTTGAAGCAAGGGACCCCTACACGGCTGGTCATCAGCGGAGGGTAGCAGATCTTGCCCGCGCCATCGCCACGGAAATGGGGTTATCGGAGGGCAAGGTCGAAGGCATCCGCATGGCCGGTATTATTCATGACGTGGGGAAGATATCCGCCCCTTCAGAAATATTAAGCAAACCCACCAGGCTTACAGATATAGAGTTCGGCCTTGTTAAGGCTCATGCCCAGAAGGGATATGATATGCTGAAGGACATCGAGTTCTCATGGCCTGTGGCAAGAATGGTTCTGGAGCATCATGAAAGAATAGATGGTTCAGGTTATCCTAACGGTCTTACAGGGAAAGATCTGCTTATAGAATCTAAAGTTCTTGCCGTGGCAGATGTTGTGGAAGCCATGGCATCCGATCGCCCCTATCGGCCTGCCATTGGGATCGACGCGGCTCTTGAGGAAATTCAAAAAAACAGAGGGATTCTCTATGATGTTGAAGCATCTGATGCATGCCTGACATTGTTTAATGAGAAGGGTTATATACTTAGAGACTAACTAAGGCACGGGAGAGCAGACAGGCAAAGGGAAATGCCCTCGCCTTTGTTACACCGGCCATAATATATGATGGACTCGTAACTTGAATTGTTAATTCTTAATTCTGACGGGTTCGTAAAAAGTGAAAAATAACGTCATTCCTGCGAAGGCAGGAATCCATAACTATTTGAAAAGACTGGATTCCGGGTCAACAGACTGTGTCGCAATGATCTTTTTGTCATTGCGAACGACCGAAGGGAGTGTGGCAATCTGTGTATTACGAACTGCATATAAGATTGCTTCAGTCGTTTCACTCCTTCGCAATGACATTGCGACACAGTCTCCAAGCCCGGAATGACGAAAGAGAAATAAATTGACTTTTTATGGTTCCATCTTGAATGTCTTGGTAGTAAGTTCAAAATGATCGATAATAAGGTTTCACAGATGTCTCCCTTATATAAAAAAGTGCTTATCGCCACAATCATTGCAACAATCCTTTTCACCCTTTGCGCGAGAGAATCTTTCTGCGATGATTATCGGCAGGCCGCAGGACTGATAGATCTTCGCACTACCTTCAGTGACGGTGCTTATAGCATAACAGAACTCGTAAAAATGGCAAAAGAAAGGGGGTTTGAAGTTGTAATTACCAACGACCACGACAGAATGGTAATGGAATATGGCCTCCCACCCTTCAGGAATCTGCTGAAGAAAAAGGTCGAAAGGCCATCTATAAATGAGAAGGGCGCTGAGTCCTATCTGGATTCAATAAATAGAGTCCGGGGGAAATATCCCGGGATGATCATTATCCCCGGCTCTGAAACGTCGGCTTATTATTACTGGACAGGCTCGTATTTAAAAGATAATCTTACCGCCCATGACCATGAAAAACGTATTCTGACCATAGGAATGGAAACCCCCGGAGACTACGAAAACCTTCCCATCCTGCATAACGGTTTCTCCTCTGAATATACGAGCGCGGTTGTTTTCAGTCTGTGGATGCTGGTGTCACTTATTATCATTGCGGCTTCGATCTTTCTGCTCAGAAGGAGAGGTTTTTTAAGAATAACCGGTGTCGTTTCTCTGATTTTAGGAATCGGTTTTGCTTTTAACAGTAATCCTTTCAGGAGTTCACCTTTTGATCAGTATCAAGGCTATCAAGGGATAGCACCATATCAGCTTCTCATAGATTATGTGAATTCGAGAGGGGGGCTGACCTTCTGGAACTATCCCGAAACCAGATCGGGTATCAGAAAATTGGGTCCCATTAACGTCAAAACTCCCCCTCATCCGGAGGTGCTGGAAGAGTCCGAGGGATATACGGGATTCGCCGCTCTCTACGGTGATAATATAACCGTTACGGAACCTGGTAAGGTATGGGATAGAATTCTTATCCAGTATTGTAACGGAGTAAGAAACAGGCCAGTCTGGGGAATATCGACGGCTGATTATCACGAGGAAGGCAGTGCCGGCGAAAAACTGGGGAATTTCGCGACTGTTTTTCTTCTTCGCGAGAAAAGTGTTAAGGGCGTCATGGAGGCCCTGAAAGGCGGAAAGATTTACGCCTACAGGGGAAGGTATCCTCAGTTAGTAAGGCTTGATGAGTTTTCTGTCTGTTATTCCGATGGAAAAGTGGCCGGGATCTCGGGAGATGAAATTACATTAAAAGACAATCCCAGGATCAGGATTTCCATTTCGGCATCGGAAATTCCAAAGAATAAAGTGACCCTTCGATTGATGAGGTCGGGGAAACTTATCGGAACTTTCGAAGAAACACTTCCCCTGCACATTGATTATGAGGATAAATATTATTCCCCAGGCAAGAAAATATTTTATAGAATTGATATGAACGGCTATGGTACACTTATTTCCAATCCAATCTTTGTGAAGTTCGAAGGCTGACAGGATGTCAGAGATGATCGTTTCATTTAAGTTCATTAACCACAGTATCTTTAGTTACTTTGCATGAATCAGAATCTAATAATCAATTATTCTAAGCGAATATTTTTCCTGGAACGGTCCCGGCTTGCCGGATATGGCATCGAGGATGCCCGGTGCGGGCACGCTTCCAGGTCTCGGTATAGAGGAGGTATTTATGGCTTATGCCATTGAGAAAAGACGCTGCAGAAGGTTCAGGATCCCGGGAATGGAAATCAGATTTAAGGAGAAAGGTCTCCTCTTTTCTTTACAGAAATTTTCAAAACCATACCCTGTAATAGATATCAGCAAAGGTGGTCTATCCTTTACCTGCGTAAAAACATTTGCAATCGGCAAAAAGATGGCTGTTAAATTAGAGATACCTGAGGAAACTTCCTTTGTGCTTGATTCCGTTGTAAGGAGACAACAACGGATGATTGGCAGCAATGAGAAGATTACGGGAATTGAATTTATGCCTTTCGGAAGCAAGCACGGATTGAACTCTCCGGAATCGCTTGATATTCTTAGAAGACTGGACAAAAAGTATGTGTGAGGTTATTTGTCAGTGTTATTTTTCCCGATCGTAAGAAATAATTACCAAAGCCTTATAATCGGATTTTTGCTTTGTCTGGGGCTTTACCTTGCAAGCCTGTACAGCTACATCCTGTTTCATATTGTCGCGGAAGGGTTCTCAATCGTTATTGCCGTCTCCCTCTTCCTGATCGCCTGGAACACCCGTCACCTGTCAACAAACAACTATGTCCTGTTCCTCAGTATCGCCTTTTTGTTTGCCGGCCTCATCGATTTTGTCCACACACTGGCCTACAAGGGAATGGGCATTTTTACCGGGTATGATGCCAATCTGCCCACGCAGCTCTGGATAATTGCCCGTTACCTTCAAAGCCTCTCTCTGCTTGTGGCGCCGTGGTTCATTGGTCGGAAACTGAACATCAGGTCTACACTGATTTTTTATTCCTCGCTGACCGTTCTGCTTCTCGCGGCTGCCTTTTCCGGCACAATGTTTCCCGATTGCTTTATCGAGGGCCAAGGGCTAACCCCTTTCAAAATTGCCAGTGAATACATCATTTGCATTATCCTGATATCTTCCCTGGCTTTGTTGCTCCGCCATCGCGACAAGTTTGATCCACACATCCTGCGATTGATTGCCTGGTCGATCCTCTTTACAATCGTTTCGGAGATGGCCTTTACCTTTTACGTCAGTGTCTATGGCTTATCAAACCTGGTCGGTCATTACTTCAAGATACTCGCTTTTTACCTTGTTTACAGAGCAATCATCGTAACCAGTCTGAAAAATCCGTACAGTCTCCTTTTCTACGATTTACAGAAGAATCGAGAAGAGATGCAGATCATCATGGACGCTTCTCCCATCATGATCTTTTACAAGGACACCGAAAACAGATTCATTCTCGTGAACAGGGCGCTTGCCGAGGCAACAGGCCTGACAAGGGAAGAAATCGAGGGTAAAACAGTCCATGAAATTTTTCCCAACCAGGCAGCGAGCTACTGGGAAAACGACAGAGAGGTTATCGCATCGGGCAGGCCCGAGACAGGCATTATCGAACCAGTCGATAGCGCAAGCGGCACCAGGTGGGTTCAAACAGACAAGGTGCCGTACAGGAATATTGATGGGAGCATTATCGGTGTAATCGGCTTTGCTGTTGATATCACCAAGCGCAAGCAGGCGGAGGAAAACCTTCGGGAGAGCGAGGAATTATTAAAGAGCTATTTGGAAAATGCCCCGGATGGCATCTACATGAGCGACATGGGAGGCAATTTCCTTTACGGCAACCGCATGTGTGAAAAGATTATCGGTTATCAAAGAGAAGAACTAATCGGTAAAAATTTCCTGGAGTTAAATATCCTGCCGGAAAAAAGCCTGAACAAGGCAGCTCAGTTGCTCCATGCCAGTATGGAGCGTAAATCTACGGGACCGGATGAAATTGAATTGATCAACAAAGACGGACACCCCTTGCCCGTTGAAATCAGCACCAGCGTGGTTAGACAGAGGGGACAGGATGTCGTCCTCGCTTTCGTCAGAGACATTACCAGGCGGAGGAAGGAGGAGGCAAAGATCCTGAAGATGGCCTATCATGATTCCCTGACAGGTCTTCCCAACCGGAAGCTCTTCTCCGATCGCCTGGGCATTGCCCTGACTCAGGC
>JAFGPZ010000195.1 GCA_016935935.1 Deltaproteobacteria bacterium | reverse complement strand
TCGTTTGTAAAAAACTGTATCAGTTTTGTAGCCTCGTTGATGCATATGGGCAGAACTCCAGTTGTCATAGGGTCAAGAGTCCCCGTGTGCCCGATTTTTTTTATTTTCAGTACCTTCCTGATGTCATTAACAATGTCAAAGGATGTCTTGCCCGAAGGCTTATCCACAATCACTGTTCCATTCATATCTTCGTCCCATGTTACCCGCTTCGCTTCAGTGAGACTTCCCTTCGATTGTCATTGATGCGCCATGAGAGCTCGAGTCACCACATCCACGAACCTCTTCTTAACGGTCTCAATATCTCCGCTGACCCTGCAAGCGGCGGCATTCACATGTCCGCCACCTCCAAATTCCCCGGCTATGCTTGCCACATCAATCGCCCTTTTGGATCTGAGGCTTACCTTGAAATCATTCTCCGTCATCTCAAAATAAAAGAGCGCCACGTCGGTTCCTTTGACGGAACGAACCATATCTACAATTCCTTCGGTATGTTCGTTCAAAGCCCCCGCATCGCGCAACATCTTTTGAGTAACAAGTACGGAACCTATAGTCCCATTTTCATGGAACTCCAACGTATCAAGAGCCATTCCCATAAGTCGTATCTGCGGCAGGGGTCTTGTCTCATACACAAGTTCTGATATCAATCTTAGATCGGCGCCCCCTTCGACCAGCTTTGCCGCAAGCTCAAATGTTTTGCTGCTGGTGTTGGAATAACGGAATGATCCCGTATCGGTCATGATGGCCGTATAAATGTTTGTTGCAATATCCTGATTGAGACTTCCTCCCAAGGCCGTTAAAACCCTGTAAATAATCTCGCCTGTCGAACTGGCCTCATGATCGATAAGAGAGTGGACGGTAAAAACATTGTTAGATTTGTGGTGATCAATGTTGACGATTTTCTCTGACATAGAAATTATACTGCCGGCACCGTCTCCCACTCTATCAATCCCACTGCAGTCCAGTATAAAAGCGGCGTCAAATCTCCAATCTGGTTGAAGGACGTGGACAATCGTATCTACACCGGGAAGAAACTTATATATGTCAGGTGTTTCGTCCTGATTGTACACAACAACCTCTTTGCCGGTATTACGAAGCATCTGGCAGAGGGCCAGTTCTGATCCCAGGGCATCTCCATCAAGTCTTACGTGAGAGGTCACCAGAAAGGTCTTGGAAGAATGAATTATATCAACTATATTGTATAACATCTGATGTCTCTCATTTACGCAGATCAGAAATAAGTCTCTCTATCCTGTCTCCGTATTCAAAAGATTTATCAAAAATAAATCTTAATTCAGGAACATAGCGAAGCCGTAATCTCTTTCCCAGTTCTCTCCTTAGAAATCCTGATGCCCTTTCAAGCCCTTCCCCCGCTTCACCCGTGGACACAGCATCTCCCATGGAAACAAAAAACACCGTTGACAATCGAAGATCATCGGTCATTTTTACATCCGTTACGGTCACATACCGCGTCCTGGGATCTCGCACCTGTTTCAATAGGATATCTGAGATTTCATCCTTTATCAGATCGGCCACCCTGCTAGATCTCTTAAAACCCATCACATATCCCTTCCGCATCCCCAAAATCATAGGTAGTATCGGATACATTGATCAGCTCAATCCTGGAGTTGATCACGTTGGCAACATTAAGGCCTTCTATAAATTGAACGATCTTGTCGAGCTTTGAATTGACAAAGCCCCTGTCGTTCCCGACAAAAGCGAATCCTAACTTACCCCTCTTCCACTCATCATTATCTCCAACTTCAGCTACGGAAAGGGAAAACTTGTTTTGTGTCCTGCTTGTGATTCTACGCAGCACACTCCTCTTTTCTTTCAAAGACCTGCTCTCTACTATGAAGATTTCTATTATTCCTATACCTACTACCATATATAAAATCGTTAAAGCTTTCTCGCAACTTCCTTGCTGATATAGGTCTCAAGAATGTCTCCCACCATCAGGTCATTAAAGCTTTCTATACCGATTCCGCATTCAAAGCCGGACTGGACATCCTTCACATCATCTTTGAATCTTTTTAGTGAAAAAATCTTTCCATCATGTATTACAGCTCCCTCTCGCAATACCCGTATCCTGGAGTTTCTGCTCACTTTGCCCTCGATTACATAGCTGCCCGAGATAACTCCCGCCCTGGGGATCTTGAAGAGCTCTCGTATTTCTGCCCTGCCCTCAATAACTTCCTCGTGATCAGGTTCCAGCATCCCTTCCATACCGGCCTTTACGTCTGCAATGACATCATAGATTACCTCATAACCCTTTATTGTGACCCCTTCTTTTTCCGCCAGATCTGATACACGGGTATCGCAGGTTACTTTGAAACCTATGATAATAGCATCCGAAGCTGCGGCCAGCATGATATCTGTTTCCGTCACTGCACCTGTCGAGCTATGTATTATCTTGAGCCTTACATCGTCTGTGCTGAGCTGCTGAAGGGCCTCGGATAGTGCCTCCACCGAGCCTTGCACATCACCTTTAACAATAACATCAAACTCTTTTGCTCCTTCTTTTATCCTGTCGTAGAGCTGTTCCAGAGTCAGTTTTGAAGTTTTGGAAAGCTCTTTCTGTCTCTCCTTGGAAAACCAGTATTCACCAATACTACGGGCCTTTTTCTCATCCTCGACACAGACAAAATCGCCGCCGGCCTGCGGGACATAAGAAAAGCCTATGACTTCTACAGGAGTGGAGGGTCCTGCCTTTTTAATCCGCTCCCCCTTATCATTGATCATAGCCCTGACTTTACCATATTCGGTTTTAGAAACGAAGGCGTCCCCTTCCTTCAACGTTCCTTCCTGTATCAGAACAGTGGCAACAGGTCCCCTCCCTCTGTCAAGCTTCGATTCAATGATAATTCCATGTGCAACCCTGTCAGGATCGGCCTTAAGCTCCAGAATATCTGCCTGCAGCAGTATTAATTCGAGAAGCTCTTCAATACCCGTTCTCTGTTTTGCAGAAATCTGAGCATATATCGTATCTCCGCCCCACGCTTCAGAAACGAGACCATGTTCAGCAAGTTGTTGTGTAATTCGATCCACATTGGCATTGGGCTTGTCGATTTTGTTGACGGCAACTATGATGGGAACTGCTGCGGCCTTAGAGTGATTGATGGCTTCAACGGTCTGTTCCATGACACCATCATCGGCAGCCACTACGAGAACAACGATGTCGGTCACCTGCGCACCCCGCGCCCTCATGGCGGTAAAGGCTTCATGTCCCGGGGTATCTATAAAAACGATGTCCCTGTCATTGATGTGCACATGATATGCGCCAATTGCCTGCGTAATGCCACCGGACTCCCCACCAATTACATTGGTCTCTCTGATGGCATCCAGGAGCGATGTCTTTCCGTGATCAACATGACCCATGATTGTTACGACTGGCGCCCTCGGTTGCAGCTTTTCAGGCACAGATTCAAACTCCTGGATCATCTGATCATACTCATTTACTATCGATTCAACTTGATATCCAAATTCGGCTGCCACGAGACTGGCCACGTCAATATCAACAGATTGATTTATCGTAACCATCATGCCCAATGAAACGAGTTTCCCTATCAAATCGCCGGCCTTGATGCCCATTTTCTTGGCCAGGGCGCTTACTTGTATAGCCTCTTCCACTTTTATCCGTCTCTTGATGGCCTTTGGAGTGGTAATCTCCGTCTCTTTCATCTTGACGGCCTGGGCCTTTTTCTCTTCCTTCCAACTTTTACGCCTTTCAGAACCTTCAATCTTTTTTGTGCGTTTCTCCTTCTTTTCAATCCGTTGCTTGGCAAAGATCTTTTTCCGTATAGGGGCCTCTTCAACAACCACTTCTACGGGGCGTTTTTTCTTTTTTGGCGTCTCTGCTTCTGCATCCTTTGTATCTTCCACCGCCTTTGTTTCCGGCATAGGTGCGGCAGCCGGTTTTTCTTCTTCAGACGCTTCAGATTTCACCCGTTTTTTAGTTACTGGTGACGCATCATCTTCGGAAACTATCTTTTGTAAAGGTCTGTCGGCTTTTTGTTCTTTATCCGAATCGCCTGAGGCAGTTTCTGGTATTTCTTCTGTGGTTCCCCGTCTTTCAGGAATTTGCTTATCGATCTCCTTCGCCACTTCGACTGCCGGGATGCCTTTTTTGACTTCTACTGCCGCCTTTTCCCCGATCTCAGGTTCAGCAGAAACCTTCTCTGCCGTTTCGGGCTTTAGGCCTTCTTCATCCTCAGGCTGACGAATGGTTCTTCTTCTTATAACAGTGGATTTGATTCTTTTTTCTACAATTTCTTTTTTGCCGCTAAGATTGAACTCTCGTTTGACCCTCTCCACTTCGCTGTCTTCAAGGGTACTCGAATGAGATTTGACAGCTATGCCGAGCTTTTCCAGGCGAATGACAAATTCTTTACTGTCCATGTTGAGCTCTTTCGCCAATTCGTAAACCCTTGTTTTGGACATCTCTTAAACTCCTGATTACTCTATTGTATTTCTTTGTGTTACGCCCTCGCAGTCATCTACGCCAACAAATTATCTGTTTGCTAAGACTGGTGATTCTTTTCATCCAGCGTCACATTTAAAGTTGCCTTGGCTCCTTCAATCAGAGCCAGTGCCTTCTTTTCGCTAATACCCTTGATGGTACTTAGCGTTTCAGAATCCGTTGAAGCGAGAGAGGTAAGACTTTTAATCCCTTCGCCAAACAACAGTTGAGCAGTTTGTTCTCCAACGCCGGGGATTTTCATGAGGGATGTGTACCCATCCTCGTCCTGTTTTGCCACCAGAGATTCATTTTTAACATCAATCCTCCATCCCGTAAGCCTTGCAGCCAGCCTGACATTTTGTCCATTCTTCCCAATAGCCAGTGAAAGCTGTTCATCGGGGACGACAACCTCCATGGAATGAGTATCGTCATACATGTAAACTCTATCTACTTTGGCTGGCGACAGAGCATTGCAGACATATCTGACGTTGTCATCTGAATAAGGCACAATATCAATTTTCTCTCCCCTTAATTCCTGGACCACTCCCTGCACCCTGGAACCTCTCATGCCGACACAGGCACCGACGGGATCGATATCCCTGTCCATCGTTTTAACGGCGATCTTTGCCCTGTTCCCCGGCTCTCTTGCTATACTGACAATTTCAATCAATCCCTCGGAAATCTCGGGAACCTCCAGTTCAAAGAGTGTCTTCAGAAAGGCCGGGTGCGTTCTGGAAAGCAGTATTTGGGGACCCTTGGATATCCTTTTTACATCATATATGTATGCCCGGATTCTCTCGCCCCTCTTGAAGGTCTCTCTGTGTATCTGTTCAGCATTAGGAATCACACCCTCTGTTCTCCCGAGGTTTACAATAATGTTGCCACCTTCAAACCTCTGAACAAAACCGTTGATTAGCTCGCCTTTTCTGTCCTTGTATTCACCGTAAATATTGTCTCTTTCCGCATCTTTTACTTTCTGGATTATGATCTGCTTGGCTGTTTGGACAGCAATCCTGCCGAAAGTATTTGTCTCGATTTTCATTCCAAGGCTGTCGCCAAGTTCAGCGTCCGTATCCAAGGATTCCCGGGCCTCCTCTTGTGAAACCTGGCTGTTGGGATTCAAAACCGTTTCAACCACTGTCCTGAACTGGAAGATTTCTACCTCGTCGGTTTCTTCGTTATAATGCGCTTCCAGGTCCAGATCAGGACCAAGCTTCTTTTTTGCAGCAGTCAAAACAGCTGTTTCCAGGGCATCGATTATGATTTCCCTGTCTATCCCCTTTTCTTTCACTATCATGTCAATGAGACGTCCAAGCTCTGGTAACATTAGAACCCTCCAATTTAAAACTCATATTGAAGATTTGCCTTAATCACTACTTCACGTGGTATATTGTGCAGTCTTCCTTCTACATCTAATATGAGATTTTTTTTTCCTTCCTCTTCCAGATAATCTATAAGCCTACCTGTAAAGTTTCTTTTTCCATCAATTTTTTCACCGGTCCGAACCTTTACTCTGTATCCCCTGTATTTCACGAAATCCTTGTCACGGGCAAGAGGCCTGTCCAGTCCGGGCGATGACACCTCCAATGTATAAGAGCCGGGAGGTATTTCATGTACATCAAGAACATCGCCCACTTGATGGCTGATTCCGGCACAATCATCGACGGTAATTCCACCTTCTTTATCGATGTAGATCCGCACAAGCCAGCGGATCTTACCTCTGATACACTCGACATGCACTAACTCCATATCTTCAGATTCAATAAGAGGTTCAATCAAACCAGCGATTTGTATCCCGTATGCATTGCTATAGTTTTTCATGGTCAAAAAATAAAAAAGTGGGCAGAGCCCACTTAGTCGAAAATCCGGAAGGAGGTTAACACGTTAAAAAAAAATTTGCAATGAAAAAATAGACCTGGAGCGGGCGATGGGACTCGAACCCACGACGTCCAGCTTGGGAAGCTGACATTCTACCGCTGAATTACGCCCGCACGGCATACTCAATATTAACAAATCATTACTATGTCAAGAAAATTTACGGCGATGGCTAATCAAGTCGCCGTGTAATTGATTTTCCGTGGGCCTCAAGGCCTTCAATGTCCGCAAATCTTTTTACCGATTCGCCATGCTTAAGCAGAGATGAATCAGAGAAAGATACGATGTTCATTCTTTTAACAAAATCATATACTCCGAGGGCAGAAGAAAACCGAGCCGTCCCTCCTGTGGGCAGTATATGATTGGACCCTGCAATATAATCTCCCAGAACCTCGGGAGAGCTGCCGCCAATGAAGATGGCTCCCGCATTTTTTATCTTCCCCAGAAACTCTCTGGGTTTTCTCACTATCAGTTCCAGATGTTCGGGGGCAAACCTGTTTACAATGGAAAGCGCCTCATCCATATCTTCCGTCACTATGATGGCTCCATAGTTCTCAATAGACCTGGCAGCAACATCACTCTTTTTAAGTTCCTTGATCTGGGAATCGACTTCAGCAGCGACATTCCGTGCAAATTCCTTAAGGGGCGTCAAAAGTACTGCGCTCGCCATCTCGTCATGCTCTGCCTGAGACAAGAGATCTGCGGCAACAACAGAAGCTCTGGCCGTACCATCGGCAATAATGACAATTTCACTGGGGCCGGCAATCATGTCTATACCCACACTCCCATATACCATTTGTTTAGCCGTCGCCACATAGACATTCCCCGGACCTACAATCTTATCTACGGCAGGAACGGATGCCGTACCGTAGGCAAGAGCGGCGATTGCCTGGGCGCCTCCGACCTTGAATATACGATCGACGCCACTTACGTCGGCCGCTCCAAGGATAATGGGATTCATCTCCTTCTCCTTAGAAGGGGTTGTAAGAATAATCTCGCCTACACCGGCAATCCTGGCCGGAATGGCTGCCATGAGAACAGTCGACGGGTAGGCAGCGAGCCCGCCTGGCGCATAGATCCCGACTCGCTCCAGAGGACGTATTAACTGCCCCAGTTCAACGCCGTCGTCATCTATGGTAAACCATGAATTGACACACTGCTTACGATGAAATTTTTCAATACGCAAAGCAGCGAGTTCAAGCAACTCACGATCCCCCGTACTTATCTTTTGCAGTGCCAATTTTCTTTCCTCTGCCGAGACCTCAACCGACTTTCCATCAAGAGTAAACCCTTCAAATTGTTGCGTATATTCAAAGAGAGCCTCATCGCCTCGTTCCGCCACATCACGCACTATTTTACTGACTGCCTCGTAAATCAAAGGATCGATTACTTTCCCCCGATTTTTCAGACGGTTCATTTCCGCTTCAAATGATTGATCATCCGTATAAACAATTCTCATCTTATTACTTTACCCTCGCAATATTCGCTCCAATAGAAGAAAGTTTTTCCACTATCGTTTCATAACCCCTGTCTATATGGTAGACACGAGATATTTCTGTTTTACCCTCCGCTGCCAGTCCCGCAAGGACCAGTGAGGCAGAGGCCCTCAGGTCCGTCGCCATAACCGGCGCCCCTCGGAGCTTTGGCACTCCTTTTACTATGGCACTGTTCCCCTCAACGGTGATATCGGCACCCATTCTGAGCAATTCGTTTACATGCATGAATCTGTTTTCAAAAACCGTTTCTCTTATAACGCTCATCCCCTGTCCTGTGGCCATGAGCGCCATCACCTGAGCCTGAAGATCTGTAGGAAATCCCGGATAAGGCAGTGTCTTAACATCAACACTTCCTACCTCTTTCGTCCCCCTGACCTGTAACCCGCCCTCTACGGCAGCAATGGATAAACCCGTCTCTCTGAGTTTTGTTATAGGAGCCTCCATATAATCCCTGTTGCAACCCAGAAGTGTCAGATCACCTCCAGTAATAGCTGCGGCTATCATATATGTCCCTGCCTCTATTCGGTCTGGAATAACAGTCGCCTCGGCAGGATGCAAACTTTCTACCCCCTCAATGGTGATCACGTCGGTTCCGGCGCCTGTTACGCGAGCACCCATACTGTTCAGAACTTCGGCCAGATTTACTACTTCCGGCTCCCGCGCCGCATTTTCGAGAACCGTGGCGCCTTCGGCCAGGGCTGCCGCCATCATTATATTTTCCGTCCCTGTCACAGTCGATATGTCAAAGTATATGGTTGCCCCCTTCAGCCTGTCGGCCCGGGCCTCCACGTAACCATCATTGATCTCTATTTCGGCTCCCATTGCCTGGAGGGCCTTTAAGTGCAAATTAACCGGTCGGGCACCGATGGCACAACCTCCCGGCAGAGACACACGGGCTCTTCCCATCCTGGCTACCAGAGGTCCTAAAACAAGTATGGAAGCCCTCATGGTTTTGACCAGATCGTATGAAGCCTCACAATTTGTTATGTTACCGGCATTAACTCTGAGGATATTCTGCCCCTCGCATTCTACTCCCATACTGGCAAGGAGCCTTTTGACCGTCCGGATATCCATGAGGTCCGGAATATTATGAAAGGTATTCCAACCTTCTGTGAGCAGTGCTGATATAATTACGGGGAGCGCGGCATTTTTGGCTCCACTTATCCGGACTTCCCCTTTCAGTCTTTCCCCACCATGTATGACAATCTTATCCACTGATAGCTATCTCCTTCTGCCAGTAACAACACGCTCTATGCCAGCATAATCCCTGCGGGAACTGATCTGATTATAGGCTCCCTCCTCTCGCAGCATGTTTTCGATGGTCTTACTCTGTCCCGTTCCCACTTCCATGACCAGCCACCCGCCCCGATTTAGGATTTCCTGTGCCCCTGTGACAAGATCACGGTGAAATTCCGTCCCATCAGGGCCCGCGACAAGTGCGCCCCTGGGCTCAAAATTTCTCACTTCCGGGGGAAGTGTATCATATTCACTTTCCGATATATAGGGCGGGTTGGAAACAACTATATCAAACTTTCCCAAGATTGGCTTTAATAAACTTGCACAAACAAAGAAAATTCTATCTAGCAAATTATGCCTTAAGGCATTCCTTCTGGCTAAACTGACGGCTTCTAATGAACTGTCAATCGCTACAACCGTCATATTCGGATACTCACTGGCAATTGCCACGCCTATTGATCCTGATCCTGTTCCCACATCGAGAACCTTTATATTATCCTTTTCGGCATATTCCTCCGAAATTCTGATAACCTCTTCAACAAGCACCTCCGTATCAGGCCTTGGGATCAGCGCATTTTTGTTAACATAAAAATCAAGAGACCAGAACTCCTTTTCCCCCACAATATAGGCAACGGGCTCGCCCTTGCTCCTTCTCGTGATCCAGCCATCAAATTCCTCGGCCCTTTCATCGGTTATGGAATCGATTCTCCTGGTATACAGAGACAGACGATCGCACTTGAGACAGGCGGCCAGCAGGACCTCAGCATCAAGGCGTGGAGTGGAAAAACCCTTGCCTCTGAGTAAAGCCTCGGCTCTGGTCAGAATGGAGTTGATGTTCATTGGCGATTACCCTGCATGAAAGTAAAGGACGGTAAGATGCACTCAGCAAGTTGCCGGGCTTCAGATCATAACAGAAACTCGATCTAGAAACCGGCTAAAGGGCGGAGCCTTTCAGTACCTCTGTCTGATGATGAGTTATGAGTGTATCGATAAAGGGCTGTATGGCCCCGTTTAGAATCTCTTCCAGATTATAAAGGGTCAGATTTACTCTGTGATCGGTAACCCGCCCTTGAGGAAAATTGTATGTTCTAATCCGTTGGCTCCTGTCTCCACTGCCGACCTGCATTTTCCTTGTTTGAGAAATGGAAGCATCCTGTTCAGCCGTGATCTGATCTAGCAGTCTTGCTCTAAGAACCTTCATGGCCTTTGCCCTGTTTTTGTGTTGTGATTTCTCATCCTGGCAGGTTACCACCAATCCTGTGGGGAGGTGAGTAATCCTTACTGCAGAATCTGTGGTATTTACGCTTTGGCCTCCGTGTCCCGTAGATCTGTAGACATCTATTCTAAGCTCATTGGGATCAATATCGACCTCGACTTCTTCAGCCTCGGGAAGAACAGCAACAGTAACAGCTGAGGTATGTATCCTTCCCTGGGCCTCTGTTACAGGAACTCTCTGTACCCTGTGCACACCACTTTCATATTTCAGTTTGCCGTATGCATCCTTAGATGCAATGAACAGAATAACCTCTTTAAATCCACCCATACCACCAGCCTGGCTGGTATTTATAACCTGCACCTTCCATCCGCATCTTTCGGCATACATTGCGTACATGCGAAAGAGGTCGGCAACAAAGAGTGTCGCTTCCTCACCGCCGGTTCCGGCCCTGATCTCGAGAAAGACATTTCTTTCATCATTGGGGTCGTGGGGCAGCAACAGAACCTTAATCTGTTCGTCAAGCTCTTCCATTCTCTTCTGAAGCCTTGCTATCTCCTCCTTTGCCAGGGCCCTTAATTCTTCATCTCCTTCGTGAAGAAGTTCCCTGTTCTCCTCAATTTGCAATCTGGCTTCTTCATATTCTCTATACGTATGCACAATGTCAGAAATATCGGAATGCTCTTTGGCATATTTCTTATACCCGTTATAGTCACCAATCACGGCAGGATCGCTGAGCAGGTGTTCCAACTCCTCGTATCTCTTCTCAATTTCTCTCAATTTTTCTAACATATTATCTCATATTGTGCTTTACGATTACCGGCGGGCATAAGGTTAATCCGTAAGGATCAAGGGATCATAACCATATGTAAGATTACTTTCAGAATGACGGACAGTTATTATTTTCACTTACCTCTGCCAGACTCGCTCCCATGGCAGTCGGGAACAGTGGAAGCAAACTGCATATTGAAGCTCCCCGCAATAAGTTGCGGGGAATCTCCGACTGTTGAGGAAATTGTTTGTTTTATATTCGCTCGCTAACCCCGCCGCAAGCAGCGGGGAATTCGCTCGCTGTTCAGTTCAAACGCCGCTCATAACCAAAGAACGGAGGCCGTTCCACTTAGGGCAGGAATCATGATTTTTTACTTTGACTGCTCCCCAACAGCGGCATATTTCCGCTTGAATTTCTCTACCCTGCCGGCTGTATCGATAATCTTCTGTTTCCCTGTCATGAACGGGTGGCACTTGGAACATATCTCGACCTTTATATCCTGCCTGGTAGACCGTGTGTTTATAACATTGCCACACACACAGGTTACCGTTGTTTCCCTATATTCCGGATGAATACCTTTTTTCATTATCTCTGCTGTCCTCCTTGTATAAAAGGGTTGTATTATACTCCCTTCTCTCTCTATTTCAAGAAAAATTTAATGATTCATTGATTCGAGGAACTCCTGGTTATTGTCTGTCTTTCTAATCTTGTCAATGATGAACTCCATGGCATCCACGGAGTTCATCTCCTGAAGTAGCCGCCTCAGTATCCATATCCTGTTGATGTTTTCTTTAGGTATAAGCATCTCTTCTTTTCTGGTTCCTGAACGCACAAGATCAAAAGCGGGGAAAATTCTTCTGTCTGCAATTTTACGATCCAGATGGAGCTCCATGTTGCCCGTTCCTTTAAACTCTTCAAAAATGACTTCGTCCATTCTGCTTCCCGTGTCAATGAGGGCCGTTGAAATGATTGTCAGACTCCCGCCATTCTCGATGTTTCGTGCCGCGCCAAAAAATCTCTTCGGTTTGTGAAGGGCGTTGGAATCAACGCCACCGGAAAGAACTTTCCCACTGGGAGGAACAACGGCATTATATGCCCTTGCAAGTCTTGTAATACTATCGAGGAGAATTACTACATCCTTCTTGTGTTCCACCATTCTCTTCGCCTTTTCAAGAACCATTTCTGTAACCTGAACATGTCTCGACGCTGTTTCGTCGAATGTGGAAGATACGACCTCGCCGGATACACTCCTCTCCATATCGGTAACTTCTTCGGGACGCTCATCAATAAGGAGAACCATCAGGACTACTTCCTTATGGTTAGCCGAAATGCTATTCGCAATATCCTTGAGCAGAACAGTCTTGCCTGCCCTGGGTGGAGATACTATCAATCCTCTCTGGCCTTTCCCGATTGGGGTAAAGAGGTCCATGATCCTTGTGGAATAGTTCTCGGGATCGGATTCTATATTTAACTTCTCCTCAGGGTAAAGCGGCGTCAGATTATCAAAGAGAATCTTGTCTCTCGCCGCCTCTGGTGACTCGAGATTCACAGAATCAACCTTTAGCAGCGCAAAATACTTTTCTCCATTTTTAGGAGGTCTGACTTCGCCTGATACGGTATCACCCGTTTTTAGTGCGAATCTTCTTATCTGAGAAGGGGAAACATAGATATCATCAGGACAGGGGAGATAATTGTAATCCACCGATCTGAGGAATCCAAAACCATCAGGAAGGGTTTCCAGAACCCCTTCCCCCGTAATGGCCCCGTTTTTTTCCGCCTGAGACTGAAGGACGGCAAAGATCAGATCCTGCCTCCTCATCCCGCTGGCTCCAGCTACATTTAATTTTTTTGCTAAATCAGTCAGTTCAGCAATGGATTGTTTCTTAACTTCTGAAATATTCATGCACTTTCCCTCTTAATATATTATAAGATGATCTTAGGTTTTACTGGTTTATTGTTCCATATGGAATTTTAAAGAGGTATATAAACAACTTGACTTTATTAAGGATTTAATCCCCTTTATGAAATATACGGATGTTCTATTATCGGCAGCTAACTTGAATTTCTGAAGCTTTTCAAGAGGAAGGATTTAGCATACAGATCCCAAATCGAGTCTCATAATATATAACAATATCGGCTTTGTCAAGGACTTTTAGCTAC
>JAFGPZ010000194.1 GCA_016935935.1 Deltaproteobacteria bacterium | reverse complement strand
CCTCCTGCTCCAATAATCAGTAATAATTTCCAAAGCCTTTAATACTTATTAAAGCATTAAAGGCGGGCAAGTACCATCTTAAATGGTAAAATATCCGTATTATGATAGAAAAATCTTTCCAGCCCGGCTCTGCTTTTTCCAGTAGCGATAGTCATGCGGCAGCATATTTTTGTGCAACGTGACCTTGGTATTCCTTAAATTGCTAAAAAGATTCTACCTTGTATCGAAGTAAATCGGACATATACATGCTCAAAATACGCAAATCAGGCGTCCAATCCGGCAGGAAATTCAGGAGATAAATCTTGTTGAATCACTGTAATTGCCAGCGAGATAGTTATCAAGACTCTCTTTAACTGATCCCATTGCCCTAGTCACCGTCTGTATTCCAAAACCCATAAAGAACCCCATTGCCTGGCCTCCCATACTGCCGGCAATAATCACGTCTACGCCTTGATCTCTGATAAATGACGGAACCCTCCCCGGTTCCTCGTGAGCCTTGTGAAACGGGTTCTCAATAGTGGCCACCTCTTTTACGCTATTGTCTTCCACATCCACGAGCACATAATGTGAACACCGCCCAAAGTGCCGGCTTACCCGGGCCTGCAGCCCCATATCACTTTCAGCTGCAATTCCTATGCGCATACACCCGTCTCCTTTTATCTCCCGGCTATGTTTTATGGTCTTAGAAATTTTTCAGTACCTGCTCCATGATCTTCTTAAAGGCCTTGTTTGCCTGAGTGCCATTATCCTGGTTCACAAAAGGCTTGCCTGCGTCCGTATCCTGTACGATTTGCGGATCAATCGGCATAGCACCCAGGAAGGGAACACCCAACTCTTCGGCCGCTTTCCTGCCTCCCCCCTGCTTAAAAAGATCTATGGATTCTCCACAATGCGGACATACAAACCCGCTCATATTCTCGATCACCCCGAGCTCCTGCAGTTCAAGGGTCCGGGCAAATTCAATGCTTTTACGCGAATCCAGCAAGGCCACCTCCTGAGGAGTGGTAACCACGAGGGCATATGGTGCATCTACTCCATCAATATTTTTGATAAGCTGGGCAATGGATAATGGTTCGTCACCCGTACCCGGGGGCAGATCAACCACGAGAAAATCGAGTTCGCCCCAGTTTACATCTTTCAGGAACTGTTTGATCACCTGGTGTTTCATGGGTCCCCGCCATATCACCGGCGTGTCCTGGTTTTGCAGAAGATAGGCAACGGAAACAACCTTGAGTGTTTCATGGGCGGATACTGGAAGAATCTTCCCGTTCTCATCCGCCATCAGGCCTGCATTCTCGACGCCCAGAATCTTGGGGATATTCGGCCCATGGATATCGGCATCCAGCACCCCCACCTTGTAGCCCTCACGGGCCAGACTCATAGCCAGATTGGCGGATATTGTCGATTTACCTACCCCACCTTTGCCGCTCATGACCATAATAGTGTTCTTTATTTTAGACAGGCTTTCCTTTAAATTTGCCTGATCCTCTTCCATCCTTTTCTTTTTCTCCGGATCGTTCTCGATCGACATCATATTCTCCCATTATTTCCGGGGATATTCCCCCTCGATCTGGTTCAGGATACAAGACCAGACCTTTTTAATATCATCCGCAACCGCGGAATCGGTATACTCCAGCACGGTTTGCTTTTCGACCTGAGCCCTGGTGAAAGCCTTGTCATACCTGATCTGACCGGCAACGGTAATTCCCTTACGTCGGGATTGTTCTATAATCCTTTCCGTCATTTCCGGATTAATATCAGCCTTGTTGATACAGACAGCAGCTGGTATGCCGAAGTGGTTCGTCAGTTGATGAACCCGATCGAGATCATGCTCGCCCGCTACAGTAGGCTCTGTCACAATGACGACAAAGTCCGCCCCGGTTATGGATGCAATCACGGGACAACCGATACCGGGAGAACCGTCGACTATCAGATAATCATGACCATTGGTCTGTGCAATTTTTTGTGCCTCACTTCTCACAAGGGTTACAAGCTTACCCGAGTTTTCCTCGGCTATTCCAAGCTTCGCATGGACCATGGGACCTACCCGAGTATCAGAGACAAACCATACACCATTGACCACAGGCAAAAAATCTATCGCACATTCAGGACAGAAATAAGAACACACCCCGCATCCCTCGCAGGCCACCGGGTCAATAGAGAATCGTCCTTTTTCTGATTGCTCATCTTCTACCACAGCATCAAAACGACACACCTCCATGCATGTGCCGCACCCTGTGCATTTCTCCTGTCTGATTTTTGCCAGAGAGCCTCCGCTGAACTTTTCTTCCTTCAGAATCGTTGGCTCAAGCACCAGGAAGAGATCTGCAGCATCCACATCACAATCCGCCACTACCGGACTTTCCGCAAGACAGGCAAATGCTGCGGCAATACTGGTCTTGCCCGTACCACCTTTTCCGCTGATAACTACAATTTCTTTCATAACACCCCCTGCCTGGCTGATCTTGTTGACAACCTCTCCTGAATATCCCTGAATAGTTTTTCAAAGACATCACGGTATTGCGGCAGAGCAGAGATTATAAGCTCGCCCCGGGAGTACGCCTCTGCAATCCTCCTGTCATCCGGAATCTCGGCGATAATCGGAATCCCCCGGTCCTGACAGAATTGCTGTGCGCTTGGATTATCCTCATCTGCACGGTTCACAACCACAGCATAATCAATACCGAGTTCTTTTACGGTTTCAACGGCAAGACCAAGGTCATTCAACCCGAATGGGGTTGGTTCGGTCACCAGAAGCACAAAATCAGCACCCCTCAATGTCGTTATAACCGGGCATGATGTCCCTGGAGGTGTATCTATTATCTGTATGCCGGGAGGATCAATCTTTTTCACGGCCCTGATAAGCGGAGGAACCATGATATCTCCTATATTGAGCCTTCCATGCACAAATCCGATATGTTCGGCATACCCTTGCTCGATCGTCCCGATATCACGTGAGATTTCCGATATGGCCCCTGTCGGACAGACCCTTTTGCAGCCACCGCAGGCATGGCAAAGTCCAGGAAAAATCAAAACATTTTCCTTTACACAGACAATAGCGCTGTACTGACAGATGTCAGCACATTTTCCACAACCATTGCATTTTTCTTTATCTACCTGCGGGACAGGTACTCCTATGGAAGAGCTTTCCTGCATCTCGGGGTGCAGAAAAAGATGTCCATTAGGCTCTTCCACATCACAATCAAGGTAGGTTACCATTTCCCCCAACATGCCTGCTGTGAGCGCAAGATTTGTAGCAACAGTAGTCTTTCCTGTCCCACCTTTTCCACTTGCTACCGCTATCTTCATATAAACATCCTTCTGAGCCAGTTGCAAAAGTCCGGATTTGCCATTCCCAAATCTACTCTTGTCATTCTTTCATCCACTCTTTTCATTCCCGCATCCACTCTTGTCATTCCCGCGAAGGCGGGAATCCAGTATTCTCAGAAGGTTATGGATCACCAACTTCGCGGGAAGTCAGCTTCTTTCAGTTTTGCAAGTGACTCTTGTGCTTGTAGTAATTATCTAAACAGCTTTGATTATACTCTTTTCGATCCGACACCTTGCCGGGAAAAACCAATTATCTCCTGTTTTTGCCCATGCCACCGCCACGGCCCATGCCACCGCCGCCACCCATGCCTCCTCCTGATCCTGAACCAGAACCAAAATGGTCGGCTACATTGGGTGATGATACCGGCTTAAGAGTACCTGCCTTGAATTGCTCGATGGCATCACGAATCTTTCCATTTACCCCGACAATCATCTGAACGCCGGCAGCACTGAATACCTGAAAGGCATTGGGGCCGCAATTACCGGTCAGCACAACAGTTACCCCGTTATCCACAATTCCCTGGGCAGCACTGATCCCTGCTCCTCCTCCTGCCGAGGCACTTTCATTCATAAACGACGTATGCTCTCCTGATTCAATATCAACAATGTGAAAAAAAGCACATCTCCCAAAGCGCGGGTCAACCATATCATCCAAATTCGGTCCGGATGCTGAAATCGCTATCTTCATTCATTTTCTCCTTTTCTGTCGTATCCCCATAAAAGCAAAATCCGGGCCATGCCCGGATTTTGCAGGAGATATACTTATTCGTACGCTTAACTTTCTTCCAGTTCCTTGATCCTTCTGCTAATTCCTTCCAGTGAATTTTGCAGATACTGGGCCTGAGCCTTCAGGGCATCGAGTTCCTGTCCCGGGCTATACGGAGCAGTCCCATAAGCCGGCGCCTGATAGTACGGAGCCTGATTCCAGACTCCCTGTTGTCCCCAACGCCCTCCGCGTCCGCCTCTGCCTCCGAAACCCCGGCCCGGGACGGCGTTGGCATAACCCGGCATGTTATATCCTGCACAATATCCGGCAGCCCTGCCTGTCATTGGTCCCATTCCTGCTGGTCCTGTTCCATTTCCTCCTGGCATATCTTTTTCTCCTTTCTGCTGTCTTTATCCTGATTTTGATCTATTTGGCCTGATGGCATGTTCAATATATCGAACACGCCATCAGGTATCCTACCACCCATATAACGAAAGTCTATTCCCGAATCGATGCCAACCCATACGACCGGGTGTATAAACCCTGTTGCACCAACCCCTACCTCTTCCTCCAAAACCTCGGCCCCAATAACCGGGTGCCGAAATAAAACCTGTATAGTCCGAAATCCCATATCGTGGGAAATAACTCCTCAGAGGAATCATGTTAGTATAGCCCGGCACGCAATAACCGGCAGCCCTGCCTGTCATCGGCCCCATTCCTGCTGGACCTGTTCCGTCACCAAATGGCATATTCCTTCCTCCCTTCTATTTATCTATTCCCCTGACCTCGCCCGAGACCTCTGCCGGTCCCTCCACTTTTGATACCGGAAGAATTTCCTCGGCCTCCAGGTCTTCCTGCGGGCGTTCCCAAAGAATTTGAATCAGGTCGAACCTTCTTTTTCCCTCCTGAACACTGCCCCATTCCCCGTCCAGTCATGGAACCCTGTCCCTGTGGTCCTGTACCATCTCCTCTTGGCATATTCTGCTCTCCTTTCTTCGGTTCTATCGCTAACAATAAATTTCCTTTACCTTCGCGACTCTTTCTCTGTGTACCTTGCATACAACATGCCATCCAATAGTTTGATTGTAATATGTTGTCATTTCTGTATTTATGGCTTACATCAAAATAAACCGATCATCGCTTGGTCGCATTATTGCTACTCATATAATTAATGCAAGATTTAAAATTGCAACCCCATAATGGTGCTCACGACAATCGATAGCATGACCTCCAGGGCAAAACCTCAACTCTACGGAAGAAAAAACGGATCGGGACGTGTCAAACAAAGTTTAAACAAAGACTATAGCAAAGGCCAAGAGGGTTTGAACCGTGGCTTAACAAATTACTATTACTCGATTTTTCATCTAACGGATAATTACATTCACCAACGTTGAATCGAGTTTCAGTTTCAGTTCCGCAATCATTGCACCACTAAAGCTATTTGCTGTGATAAAATCATTGTCGAGATGCTTTGAAGATACAAAATTCTGCAAGACATACTGTCTCGCTCCCCTGATCATGTCTCCAATCTTTAAAATATCGTCAGCCATTAAAAGCCCACTCACAAGGGTTGTCCTGAATTCATAATCGACTCCCGAATTCATTATCATGCTCACACTGGAGGCAATCGCCTCTTTATTTACCTGCACCTTCACTACATACTCATACTTTTCTGTCGGCGCCTTCAGGTCCATAGCTATATAGTCAACAGAGCCATGAGAAATAACGTCTCCCAGAATATCCGGATTAGTACCGTTTGTGTCAACCTTTACCAAGTATCCCATATCTTTTATTCTTTTGGTGAATATGGGCAAATCTTTATGTATGGTGGGCTCTCCCCCTGTTATGACAACGGCATCGAGCTTTCCCTTTCGCTTTTCCAGGAAGGCAAAGATCTCATCCGGATCAATTTGTTCAGAAAACAGGTGTGGATCGACGAGTTCCGGATTGTGGCAATACGGACACCTGAAATTACATCCCTGGGTAAAAATAATAGCCGATATTTTCCCGGGGTAATCGATAAAAGAAGACTTCTGGAGATATCCTATTTTCATTCAGTAATGTCCGGTTAGGGAATTGCATAAGTTATTAAGGAAAAAGGCAAGAATAATAGCAAATTAGGTTATTTTATCCTTGACATT
>JAFGPZ010000193.1 GCA_016935935.1 Deltaproteobacteria bacterium | reverse complement strand
TCTTTTAAATGGCATTTTCCCCCTCCCTGCTTTTTAGGAAGAAAAATATCACAATACTATAATAACTGCAATGTTATCTAGGAATCACAATGCTAGTATGATTTTTTAATCACTATAGTTCGCTCACACTTGACATGACTCCATTAATTCTGTTACTTCCGAAATATCATATACATCTATTGGTGCAAAACGTAAAGGTGTCGATACACTTTCACGCGACTACCCTATAACGGTAGCTCCGTATGTGAAATCTTCTTAACTATAAAAACGGAGGGAAACGACAATGAGAATTCGCAATGCTGGTAAAGTCTGTGATCACCTATGGCACTTGGGCGGAAAAGATTCCTCAATCTATCTAGTAGAGGGTGACAACGAGTCCATTATAATCGGGGGAGGGTCGAGCTATATTATCCCTGAAGTTCTTCAACAGTTCGAAGAATTCAGCATTGATGAGAGTAAAATAACCAAACTTCTGATCCTCCATACGCATTTCGACCATATCGGCATTGTACCCTTTCTAAAACGCCGCAGCCCCAAGCTGGAGCTTTTCGCATCGTCTTCCGGGTGGAAAACACTGGATAATCCCCAAATTGTCACTATTACCAATAAATTCTCGAGGCAGACGATCAAAAACGTCGGCATGTCTGAAGCATGCGCCCATTACGACATAGACTGGCGTGACGATATATCGGGCCGGGCAATTTCGGAAGGATACCGTTTTGATCTCGGTAATATTGAAATCGAGATTTATGATACTCCAGGCCATTCGCCCTGCTCTCTTTCAGCGTATATCCCGAAGTGTCAGGCCCTTTTCCCCTCTGACAGCGCGGGAATTCCATTCGAAGATACAATTATCATCATGGCTAATTCAGATTTTTCCCTCTATCAGAAAAGCCTGGAAAAACTGAGCATATTGACCACTGATTATCTCTGTTCCGAACATTATGGATATCTCACCGGAGAAGAAGCCCGAACCTTTATCACCGATTCCTTTGAAATGGCACATCGGTACCGCTTACTGATGGAAACACTGTATCTTCGCACGAAAGATGTGACTACGACTGCTCTGGAACTCTATAATACTTACTACTCCGGTGATCTTTTCGATTCATTGTCACCGGACATCATACAGCAGGTGTGCCGCCAGATGGTGAAACACATAGTCAAAGATCTAGGGGAATAACTGGACAATTCCTGTTAAGTGTTTTGTAGATTTGTCTTAACGATCCACACATTTTTAAAAAACGATGAACTAATCAGGTGTTATCACGCTTCTTCGGCTGTAATGCCTTTAAAAAATTAGAGGCGGGAATTCTAGGAATCCCGCCTCCAAGTTAAAGGGTTGAAAGGAAATCAGAAAGGACCACTGAAGAACTTTATTTATTTATTTTTTTTCTGCTTCTATTTGCTTTGCAATCTCCTCTCTCAAGACATATTTGAGCACTTTACCGGTAGGCGTTCTCGGCAACGCATCAAGAATCTCGACACGCTCGGGCCATTTGTATTTGGCAACCTTTTCCTGTTCCATAAATGATTGAATTTCCTCTATTGTAATCTTGTCGCCCTTTTCCTTAAGTTCCACATACGCACACGCTCGTTCTCCCAGTCTGTCATCGGGCATTCCCACCAGTGCAATATTGAGTATTTTGGGATGTCTGTAAAGTACAAACTCAACCTCTTCTGCACTGATATTCATGCCGCCCCGAATGATAATATCTTTGAGGCGAGTGGAAAAATGGTAGAACCCGGCCTCGTCGACGAAACACGCGTCACCGGTATGATAGAACCCCTCATCATCCCATTTTTCTTTATTGAGATCCGGACGTTTATAATACCCTGCAATTACAAACGATGCTTTCTGGCAGTATTCTCCTACGACACCAGTGCCGACCCTGTTGTTACTTTCGTCAACGATTTTCACATCGCTGTAAAGCTGCTGTAATCCTATCGTCGTTGATACGAGTTCCGGATCGAGGCCAACCTCGGTTACATTCAAATGTCCCTCATTGGAACCGAATCCGTTCCACATCAGGCATCCGAACTTCTCCATCATCTGCCTGATCACTGCCGTTGGGCAAGGAGCACCGCCACTTGCAACAACCCTCAAAGAACTGAGATCATACTTGTCAAGTTCAGGATAGTTAAGAATGGCAACATGCATGGCCGGCACACCCGCATACAGCGTTGCTTTTTCATTATGAATGGTTTGAGCCATTACGGCGGGGTTAAATCCGTCCAGCAGGATCACCGTACCACCAACCATGGCCATTGAAAGAATTCCAACACTCTGGGCAAACAGGTTAATCCACGGAAGCGCCATAACCACCTTGTCACTAACATTCTCTGTGAGATGGTGGAGAAATGCGGATCTTTCGAAGACCTTCCAGTGATTATGCGTCCTCGGGCACCCCTTCGGATCAGCTTCTGTTCCTGAGGTGAAACACATTGTCAGAACGTCGTTTGCATCGATCACAAAATTTTTATCAAGATAGTCTTCAGCGTATTTCTCTTCTAATTTGTTATTCCACATCTCGGGAAATGACACTGTACCTTCCGGCGCATCACCACCAAGGACAATGATATGCTTGAGGTTGGAATTCTGAGACTGCAATGATTTTGCCTGGTTTACATAGTTGAACCCTGCATACTCACGAGAGACAATAACAGCGGGAGATTCTGTTAGACCTAGAACATAATTTAATTCATGCTCCCGCCACGGCATTGCCAACGGCACAATACATGCGCCGATCCGCGCCAAAGCCATTTCCGTAATAACAGCCTCGACACAATTGGGAATCTGCGTAACAACAAGATCATCACGTTTTATCTCCAACTCAAGAAAATTAAGGGCCATTCTGTCCATCATGGTTTCATACTGTGACCACGTAAGACGGGTATTCCCATCAATGAGTGCTTCTTTATCGGGAAACGCCTTCGACCACCTTTTGATGTAATCGCAGAATGTCCATTTGTCCCAATAGCCCAAGCGAGTATACTCTTCAATCTGCTGCGGTGTAACATTACTCTCAATAGCCATACTTCCTCCCCTTTCATAAATGACTGTGTAAGTTACTGACCTTTACTCTACTCCCCCTGTTACTTTAAATAATATAACCCTTTCAGTTGCATGCCGGGATTATTGCTTCCCATATTTCTGTACCCGTACCACTAACGATCCTTCGGGTCATACAACCATGGCGTTCTCCCATCAGTACCACCCAGTAACCATATTCTATTCACACCTGCCTTCGGCAGGTAAACTTTTCATAAGGAGGTGGCCCCCTCTCGGGGGCCGAAGTATGTCAAGGAGGTGCTCCCTCTCGGGAGCCGAAGTATGTTACGTTTGTACCCCCTTTCGGGGCAAAGTCTACTGCCAGCTTTTTCAGCATATAAACAACCCTAAGGACTACGGACCTTTTATCTTGAATCACTCCATATCCAATTGTCCGCTCCTCCCACTTAAGACACAGTATTCGCCGGTCTTTGAAGCCCCGTCACTACCTGTGATCTGATAAGTCGTGGAAGCATCAGATGATGGTGCGGACATATTGATCTCGGATTCTGATATGCGCAATTTGCGAATGCCACCATGAACTTTCGCATATCCTCGAAACGAACCACTTCATCAACAAGACCCTTTTTCGCACAATACAGAGGCCTCGATTTATCGTAATAATGTTTTACCATCTCATTCATCTTGTCAATTACCGGATCAAGGGGTCGACCGGCATCGCTTTCCTTAACGAGCCTTCTTGAATAACTTGCCGCGGCAGCCGTCTCCCCGTGCATGACATAGATCTCCGTTGTCGGTGTGCCAAGGGTGAATGCGGTATGATTATTAGCCGTGGGTCCCCCCATAATGTAATGCGCCGCTGCTGTTCCCTTGCGGAGGATAATCAGCATCATGGGCACTTTTGTCTGTTCGATCGAGTAAATGAGAGATTGCCCGAGACCGAGAAGTTCCGCTTTCTCCGCAATATCGCCGACATCAATACCCGAGGTGTCCTGAATCCAGACAATCGGAACACGGTCCCGACCGCACTGTGTGACAAACTCATTCATCTTGATGAGTCCCTGACGGTATATTCTACCGCCCACTCCCATATATTCATTGGTGTACTCGGGATAGTTCGGGAAGAGACCCTGGCGATTGCCGATAACACCCGTAAGGAACCCGTCTAATTTCACAAGGCCGCAATAAATTTCCGGACCGTAGCCGGGACGGAATTCCAGGTGTTCCGAACCATCCACCAGGCGGGCCAGAACGTTATCAAAGTCATACCCTGATTTCTGATTAAATTGTACTATTGACGCTATTTCAGAAGATGGAAACTTCGGTTCGGCCGGATCGGCAACCCTGAAAAACCGGGGATTATACGCAGGTATTTCAGTCATGTACTGTTTGATGGCATCGAGGACCTGGGTCTCTTCCTGGTAGACTTCTCTGAAGAATCCCGTTTCATCGTAATGAATGGCTACCCGTCCCGGAGGAACCGCTTTGAAGTGACGGGTTGCATCGATAAGCTGCTCGGCACCTTCCTGATCAAAATATCCCTTGGGGCTCATCCCGCCCACAATGCCGCCTCCACCGACAGCAATATTGCAATCCTTGTGAGCCAGCAATATCGTGGGACTGATTCCCTGGTAACCGCCACCTGCCGGGTTTGTCCCATAGATCCCCGCAATAATGGGAATACCCAACTGCTCTAACTCCGCATGGCGGAAAAAGCAGGTTCCCTGACCACGGCGGTTTGCATACACCTTCTCCTGTTCCGGCAACTTAACCCCTGAACAATTAACGAGCCAGACCAGGGGCAGATTCATTATCTTGGCAATATCTGTCACACGGAGGTTATTGTCTGCCTGCCCGGCAATCCAGGCACCGGCAATCCATTTATTGTTGAATCCGATGAGAATACACCACCTGCCATTGATTCGAGCAAACCCGTCAATGACTCCCGTATGGCCTGATTCTTCGTCATCGGGATCATAAATGGTATGAAGGGGACAGAAAGTACCGGGATCAACAAGATATTCAATTCTCTCCCACACCGTCAACTGCCCCCGCTTATGAACTAATTCATCAGGGATACCAACGTCATTTCTTATGCGCGCAACTTCCGCATCTATCCCTTTCATTACTTCCTCAATGTGCTCCACATTCTTTTTCATTCGTTCTATCTGTGCAGGCTTCAGAGGTTTTCCGATATCGTCCATCTTTTCAAAGTACGGTCTCATTATTTTTCTTTTTCCTCCATCTAACTCTTCGACGTCCGGTAAAAAAAAGAACGTGTCAGATTCTTCTTACGATCACGGCGACTATGGGCTTCCTGTGAACAAAAAACACCCACAAACGCGGCGATTGTCATTAACGGTGAGAGATAATCGCTACATTTTCACACGAGGCATTATCCGATCGGAACTAAACCGGTTTAGCGATTCGCTTTACGAATATTCAGTGCATCCTGTGCAATGATCCACTTACAAATATTCGCCGAACCTTCAACCATTGCATACGTAGGGGCGTCTCTGTAATAGCGGGCTATAGGGTACTCTGTCGAGTAACCATAGGCTCCAAGTATACGCATTGCGTACTGAGAACATTTGTAAGCCAATTCACCCGCTGCGTATTTAGCCTGCGCAACTTCAAGATTATTGCCCAGATCACCTTGGTCCTTCTGCCATGCCGCTTTATAAATAAGCAGCCGTGCCGCTTCAATGTCGCACGACATCTGTGCTATCAGATCCTGATTCATCTGAAAATGACCGATCGGTTTACCAAACTGTTCGCGCTCCTGTGCATACTTCGTTACCGTATCGAAACAGGCCTGTGCGAGACCGACACCACCGGCAGCGGCAGAAAGCCGCGTCTGCGACAATGATCCAAATACGATTCTTGCTCCGTCACCGGGATTTCCCAGGATATTCTCCTTGGGCACCTTGGTATTCTCGAGAATTATCTCACCCGTAGGCGATGAATGGGATCCCAATTTTTCAAGGTTTGTCACGGTAATCCCTTCGAAATTTTCAAGATCTACGACAAATGCCGACAGCCCTGCTCCGCCTTTCGAGCGATCGGTATACGCATAGTAGATATTAACACCACCGATCGTGGCATTTGATATCCATGTCTTTGTCCCGTTGAGGAGCCAGTAGTTGCCCTTATCCTCGGCCGTTGAAGCTATTGCCATAACATCCGATCCTGCTTGCGGTTCCGTAATCGCAAAAGCTCCCAACAGTTCGGCACTCACGAGCTTGGGAATATATTTTTTCTTTATCTCATCATTGCCGTATCGTAAAATTGTGAAGGCACAACCCAGTGTCTGCATGTTTATCTGCACTCTCAAAGAGCTGGAAGCACGTGCTATCTCTTCAGTCAATATCATGGCTGCCAGCCATCCCATATTGTTTCCACCATATTGTTCAGGGATGACTGTACCAAAAAAACCTAATTCAGCCATTGGTTTGATAACTTCCTCATAGGGAAAGTAGCTTTTATCATCCCACTCATCTGCATAGGGAGCAATCTTTTCCGCTGCAAAACCACGAGCCATATCACGGAGCATCTCGAGTTCATCGCTCAGTTTAAAATTCATAACCCTTTTCCTCCACATTTAGAAAATTTATGTCGATTAAATGTTATTCGCTGTCATAACTGAATTACAGTGGGGGCTCACATCGCCGAACCGCACCTCATCACGGGTACTCCCTCAAAGTTACCCCATAAGGCCGATGTTGAGACGCGGGCACTATATAAGATCTTCACCATGACTTAATAACCGAAGAACAACGTAAAATAAACACCGTAAGCAAGCCTGGTACAGGATATTTCACATTATTCAGTGCCCGTGCTGTTCTCATCCCGTCAGTTTGAAAAAACCGCCTCTTATGCTTTTTCAAACACGTAGGTCAAATGGTCGTCTTCGAGTTTTTTCACAACTGCCTTCATATCCAGTCCGACAGAGAGATCCTCCTCAGTAATGGATTTATCAATGCGACCGAATACTTTATAATCGCCATAATCAAGCACACCGATCGTATACGGCAGGTCGTTTTCAAATCCGACGGGCGCAAACGTAAGCGTGCTGTACGTCAAGAGCTTGCCTGCCCCAGTAACTTCAAACCACTCGACATCATTGGATAACGTCTCGTAGCAGTCGGCACGCGGAGGGAAGAAGCATCGTCCCGTTTTCTTGCATTTTGTTCCCATCAACTTGCCCTGTTCGAGATAATCGATGAAGTCATTAACCTTTGTTATCCCCGTAAAGCTAACCGTTCCGAATTTATTAAAACGTATGTCTTTTTCTTTTTTCGCCATGATTACTCTCTCCCCAAGATAGTTACATTGGCATATAGACCAACACCACCAATATTATGAACCAAACCGACAGCCGGATTTTTTACCTGAATGTCGCCGGCTTCTCCTCTCAACTGTAAGACAATGGTTCTAACTTGGGAACCGCCGGTCGCTCCAATTGGGTGACCCTTGGAGAGAAGACCGCCATCGACATTAACAGGAATACTCCCCTCTTTATACGTTTCCTTGGAACGAATCAGTTCCTTGCCTCCGCCAGGCTCGGCAAAGCCGAGATTTTCATATGCCATCATCTCGGCGATAGTGAAACAGTCATGTACCTCGGCTACGTCAATGTCCTTCGGTGTAAGCCCCGCCATCTTGTATGCCTCCTGTGCCGCATAAACGGCGGCATCGAGTCCCGAGAAGTGATCCCGTCCAGACATGTTGACCGGCGCCGATGCAGCCCCGATACCCTTTATCCAGACCGGTTTGTCGCACAGTTCCTTGGCTTTTTCTTCACTTGCCACGATGACGCACGAGCTTCCATCGGCATTCGAGCAACAATCCCCGACTCTCAGAGGACTCGACAGCACGCGGCCGAACGGCAGTTCCGGGTTCTGAAAAGCATCGGCGTCGATGGATTTTCTTATCATAGCCTTTTCGTTCAATGCTCCATACTGGCCCGCCTTGACACGAATCAATGCCAGATCCTCCGGGGTGGTTCCGTACTTTGCCATGTGACCCCTCGCGTGAAGGGCATAGTAAGCCGGCATCATGGTTCCGAAGGGAGCTTCCCACTGGATATCGGCGCCACGCCCCATTCGCTCCTGTGATTCAGCCGAGGTCAGCTGAGACATGATTTGGAAGCCAAGGACCATGACGATGTCGTGGAGACCGGCTTTGACCATCGAATACGCCAATTTTATTCCTGTGCTGGTTGAGGAACACAGGCTTTCGAGGTAGAATGTCGGCTGGGGAATCAATCCGAGATATTCAGCAATGACACCCGATGCAGATCTCTGTTTGTCATACTCAGGAGCTGAACAGACGATGGTTGCATCTATATCATTATTTGTCAATTTGGCATCTTCCATGGCTTCTTTGTAGGCTTCAAATGTCAATTCCCGAACGGATCCGGGATAGGCCCGGACAAATTTGCTTTGTCCAATTCCTATAATTCCAACTTTACCCATTACGTCCTCCTCTATTTGTATTTCAATTCATTTAACAATTACCTGTCTGGATCTATTCTTATGAAGTGCTTTATTAACATCAATTACAGACATCGTTGAAGACCCATCAGGTTCTATCTCCCTTTATATTCCGGTTTTCGTTTTTCGAGAAAGGCCTTCATGCCCTCCTGTTGATCCTCACTCGCAAATGCAAGAGAAAAACATGAATTTTCAATCGCGCGACCCGTCTGAAGATCTACATCCGCGGCTTTTTGAACGGCATACTTAGCAAGACCCAATGCCACGGGACTGTGCCGAGACATCTGTTGAGCCATATCAATCGCTGCATCCATGAATTCTTCGTCAGGAACCACTTTGTTTACCAGACCTATATTCAGTGCTTCGTCGGCTGGGATAATTGTACCGGTAAGTACCAGCTCCTTTGCCTTTCCCAAACCAACCAGTTTTGTGAGACGTACCGTTCCGCCCCCACCGGGAATGATACCGATGTTTATTTCCGCCTGACCGAACCTAGCTCCGGCGGCCGCAATACGAACATCACATGCCATTGCCAGCTCACAGCCACCGCCCAAACAAAAACCGGATACTGCCGCAATATAGGGCTTTCGCGACGCCTCAATCTTAAAAGATACGTCCCATAGCGAAATCCGATTAAACTGTTCAATGGCCTCCTTTGTCACCATTGCCGCAATGTCCGCACCTGCTGCAAAGACCTTTGGTCCCCCGGTAATTATGACCGCCCTGATATCCGGATCTGCCTCAAACTCGCCGACCACCTTAATCAATTCCTCTCTCATCGTTTCGTTTATGGCATTACGTACTTCAGGTCGGTGTAACGTGATGATACCGATCCTTTCCTCCGTCTTTCTTTCGAGAAGAATTGTGGTGTAATCCATTGGTGCCTCTCTCTTAATTTCTATCGATTTCAATGATTAAAACTTAATATCGCCTCTCGGTTTCTTTTCTCCCTCGGTATAGTCGTACCAGCCCTTTCCTGTCTTTCTGCCTAAATCGCCGCTGCGAACAAGCTGCTCGAGAATCATATTAGGACGCCACTTGACTTCTTTGTACGAATTGTAAAGCTCTCTCAACACTTCGAGACCTACATCCAATCCGACAAGATCAGCTACTTCAAAGGGACCCATGGGATGCCCGAGAGCTAGCCGGGCAGCCTTATCGATGTCCTCCACACTTGCGACACCTTCCAGGAGGCAATTGTATGCCTCATTTCGCAGTGCCTGGTTGATTCTGTTGACCAGGAATCCGGGAACGTCCTTGACAAGCACACTCTCCTTTTTCATGCTGGCAATGACTGCCTGCGCCGTTTGAACCGTCTCATCGGATGTTTTCAGCCCCTTCACAATCTCAACGAGCCTCATGGCAGGAACGGGATTAAAGAAATGGATACCGAGAAATTTGTCAGGCCGATTTACCGTTGATGCCAAGAGTGTTACGGACATTGATGAGGTATTAGTCGCGAAGATCGTCTCGGGTTTACAGATGCTGTCGATCTTTTCATAATTTTCTTTTTTCGATTCATAATTTTCCGCAATAGATTCAATAACAATGTCTGCATCTGCCACGGCATCCCATTCGGTTGTCGCACTGATTCGCGTAAGGATATCTTTTTTGTCGTCTTCGGTCATCCTGTCCTTTTTGATCTGACCGTCGATACTCCTATTGATGTTATTCATTCCCCGTTCGAGGTTTCTATATAATTTCATTACTGCTTCATATCCGGCCTGAGCGGCAACCTGCACAATCCCCGCCCCCATTGTGCCAGAACCAAGCACTGCGATTTTTTTGACTTCCATGTATTCCTACCTCCTAATTTTTTTAGTTTCCCCGTTTCTTTTACATACGACATCAGCTTATAGAGAGAACTACAGTATGGCAACTCTCTTCATTTCAAACTTTATCTCTTACGCCGAGAACACTCGATCAACACGTAGTATGAGTTATGCAAAGTCCAGACCATTTCTCGCTATAAGCCTGTATCTATTTGATTTCTATAGATATTTTCCGTCATAGCATTGGCAGACAATCAAAACCCTCTGGAAGGATAAAAAAGAAGTGTCGACAAGCGTCTACACATTAATCATCTCAAATTTTTATAGCTTCGATTAGTTATTGAATTTACAGATCAATCAAAAAGTGACGTAAATATTCTACATGTACATATTTCTATACATTCAGATTATATCGCCTGATTGTCCGGTACAGGACCATCCGGTGTGGGGCGGGAATCTTCGCGTTAACCCTATTGCCATCAACCAAACGAGGAGTATTAATAGTGGCTCGTTTAAAAGGATTCGTCAAAATCTGACCCAGGAAACGAATATTGACTCCAGAGACTAATGCCATATTACCAGAGATCAAAATGAGTATATTGCATTTCCCTCTGAGTCTGCTTGAACTTCATATTTTCCTTTAACAGTTATAGAAGCACCCTCTTATACGCTATTTTTATTACAGTATTACTCTTTGATTCCGGTAAATCCAGCCAGCCATTCCTGGAAATTCTATTGACACGCTCATATGATTCCGGGTTCCTTGCCGGAGCTGAGCGACACTGATCATAAAATAAATGCCACAATAGTTGCTTTAAGTCAAGGTAGCTTTTCTTCATGTAGTCAGTAACTGGCTGCTCATCATTTTCCACCCTCTTTTTTCTCTCCTTGTTTCAAGATGGCCGGACCTGTCCGGAATACCCTGTGTGCCATAAGGGGTAACTAAAAGAAGAGGCAGGTTTGTTTTGAAACCTGCCTCTTACAATGTTCTGCTGCAAATATTCCGCAATTACTTATTTAATAAACGGACCGGGGATCGGCAGCACCGTTTTTCCAAAGTTGGTATTTATTGAAATGGCTCCTGCCAGATAAACAGCGATCCAGCCACAAATCATTAACAGCCATGCGGCCGTCTGGGCAACCATTGCCCTGTTGACGTCAAGTTTCAGGTCAAGTATGACGATACATATCAGCGCTATATCAACAAGAAATACAAGGATAAACATCAGTTTGGTGGCTTTCAGATAATTTGGAGTCATAGCGATCAAGAAAGCCGCTCCTGCTAACCATCCCCATCCCTCAATCCTTGTATCCATGGGAAGACCTGCATTATGCAGACCATATTTGGTTGCCAGGCTGAGCGCCGTAACAAACATAAAGAAAGCAGCAAAAAAGGTGAATACGTTTCCACCAACTACATTATGATCTTTTAATTCGATTACACCGGCAACTATCTGTACGATACCGCCACCTATCATCCAGCATGCTAGCACAGGCGCAGCTGCGTGGGAAACCTTACCAGTAAGTAATGCGAAAAAACAAAAACAGGCCATCGCGAGAGCCCCTAATCCGCTGGGAGCTGGAGTAGCAAAAGAATGTTCGTGAGCCATAGATAATTACCTCCATTTCTTTAATAGTTACACACTGCTGTTTAAATTAATAAAAACCTGTAATGATATTTTTTTATACGCACTTCTATCTTCCTTATTCACCCCTTTCGTCATAAAATTTAACCTGTCTCATCAGAAGGTTATCCTTTTAGCTTTTAAAATCAGCACATCATTCACCGTTTCCAAAAATTCATTTTATAGTGATGCGTATTGGCTATTCCCTGTGAATTTCCGAAGAATGTTAGGGCTAAGCCCCAGGGAGCCCGGGTAAAGCCCGGGCTCTCCGTCGGACCCTTTATCATCAATAATTTTTACTTTCCAATCTGCATATCATTGTCCCATGTGGATCCCCACAAAGAACTGGCCGAAGGAATTTTATAGTTCCTTCTGTCCTCTTTATAAGACGGATACTTTCTGGAATTACCTTCATGGGCCACGAAATTGCCGGGGAAGTTGGGCGGCAGCAGACCATTTTGACGAGCTTCTTTTTCCAGCCACTCACGATCGTCCGGATGGGCAATCGAAATCAATGATGCCGCCTTTTCATACCCGTTGAGACCTCTCAGGTTGACCATACCGTACTCTGTACAAATATAATTTGCCAAGTGGGCAGGCACATCTGCTGTAGAACCTTCGGGCAGGAAAGGAACAATTCGAGATGTTCCATGTTTACTTCGGGACGTCAAGCTGCCAACACCTCTGCCGCCCCTCGCCTGTGCACAGAAACCAATAAATTTCAGGTAGCCGCCGGTACTTGAAATGGGACGTTTGTCATAGAATCCGCAGCACTGTTGACCCAGAAGATCAACGGCGACACAGTTATTGATTGCGATCATATTATCGATTCTTGTCAGTGTCTGAATGTTATTCGTATAGTCGATATCATATGCGGCGAGGGCCTGGTTCCGGTGGACTGTGTCGTAATACCATTTTGTGTCAAATGGAAATGCAAGGGTCCAAACACTCTTTCCTTTGTCGAGTGTCTTGTACCGATTCGTTACCTGACCCGATTCCATCAGTTTGATCAGGCCGGCATTGAGCATTTCGGTATGAACACCGAGATCCTTAAGTCCCGCATCAGCCATAGCAGCAACAACCGCTGACGGCAGTGCACCGATACCGAGCTGCACAACATCTCTGTCATCCATAATGGAAAGGATAGTATTCGCTATTTTCATATCAATTTCTGATGGTTTAATTGATTTTTCGTCCATCTGCGGCCATTCGAATTTTTTGCAATCCACCTCCACCCAGTACTCGACATCGTCAATGTGGATGGTGTTGAAACGGCCGCCTTCCGCCCACGGATAATCCTCACGAACTTCAACTACGAGATTTTTTGCAGTCTGTCGATATATGCTCGCGTTGTTTACACCATACGACCAGTTAAAGAAACCGCCGAAATCAGGCGCCGTTGCAGAATTAAACCACCAGTCTATCCCGCGCTTGTCTTTTTGGGGATTGGCAAAACGGTAATGGTGAAAATACATACCATCTACCCAACCACACTGCGCCCAGCTCGACACGTTATGTTCATCTCTTCCCTTCCTGATCCATGGAAAGAAAAAGAACTCGTGAAAGATATGATATTTTTCCTCGGGATCGATTTCCTTAAATGCGGGCTGCGGTCGAAACATTCCAAAACACCACCACTCAAGTCCATTCAAATCACCGGGCCCTGGTCCCAGTCTCTGTGCAATTGCATTAGGACATTCAGCCGAGTCACCACCACACGTTCCAAGATTTAACCAGTCTCCCGGTTTGATCATGTCCGCTATCTGCTTCGGTGTTCGTTTCTTGTCTCTTATTTTTTGTTGAATTGGTGTTGTCATTCCTTTCTCCTTTCCTACATTTTTTTTATTTATTGCCAAATATTAACCTTACTTCTACATGCAATTTCCAACTAACGGTTTTCCCACCCCTCTTCAGGTTTTAGTGTGAACAAAATAACGAATTCGATCGTACTTCTCTCTGTGGTAAATCATTCCGGTCAAAATCGACACTGTACTGATAATGTCTATCGCCCGGTAAAGACTGGTTTCCGTTTTTCCGCAAAGGCCGTGACACCTTCTTTTACATCTGCCGTACGACCCGCAACCGTCATGGCCCGTTTCTCCAACTCAAGCTGCCTTTCCAATAATGAG
This sequence comes from Deltaproteobacteria bacterium, assembly GCA_016935935.1. The sequence continues at coordinate 2,518 of JAFGPZ010000193.1, read as the reverse complement.
AAAAAAGCATTGTTAAGGTTCTCTTTAACCAGTGCATAGGCAACGGATGGACCGCCGGCGATCTTCCGGGCTATATCCATGGTGGTTTTTTCCAGTTCCGCGTCCTCGACGACCATCGTAGCGAGACCAGAGTCCAGAGCCTCTTTCGCACCGAGGAGAGGATCCATGTATGCCATTTCAGAAGCCTTCCCAAAACCCACAAGGAGGGGCATGAGAATAGACCATCCACCATCGGGAACCAGCCCCGATGACGCGTAGGCTGTCTTGAATCTGGCGGATGAACCACATATCCTGAGATCACAGGCTGCAACGAGGCTCATGCCTCCTCCCGCCGTCATGCCGTTTATCATGGCAATGACAGGTTTCGGCATTCTGCGAACAGCGATGCTGACCATATTCATGTATTTGATCAGTTGCCGCAGTGTATCGCCCGTGTCCTTACTGCTGAAGAGGGACACATCCCCGCCGGCACAGAAGGCCTTACCCTCTCCGGTGATGACAACAACCTTCGTTTCATCGTCGTCCGTACAGAATTCCAGGGCCTTCACCAGATCACCGATCAGCTCAAAGTTGAGGGCGTTGAATTCCTTGGGCCGGTTTAGTTTAATAACCGTCACGCCGTCTTCTTTATTTAAAATGACCTGTTCCAGTTCCATCTAACCTTCTCCTTTCGAGTCGGAATAAGAAGCCTGATCAAGTATTGCTTCTTAAATATTTAAGTCTCTTTTCTTTCAGACATGTTTCCAGCGGATCTCACTTTGACCTCTATCGAGGCATTTTTCCCGGGAGCCCATAGCAATTCCTGCTCTCCCTTATCCTCTGATCGTCCCCCCTTCTCTTCATTCTTTCTGAGTCTCTATTGATCAAGTACAGGGCAATGAGTACGCGATCTCTTGCATAGCTGAAACCGCATCGATTTTCGCAAAATGATCACTTACACTCCTGCATATTCTTTCGGCAGCATCCGTCATGTAAAAGAACATTTCGTGCGATGTCATAATGCGTGTAGAAGATGCATACACTTCTAAAGGCAGGGAAATGAAAAATCAATATTGGAAGATTTAGGATGTAGTATTGATATTACATCAATACTACAGGATCGAAGATAGGTAGGATTGAAGGTTTGTTTTTTTGTTGATTAACCCAAGTTTCTCTCTGATATGATAACGATGGGTATCGATTGCGCTTTTAGAGATATTCATGTAGTCGGCGATTTCTTTTGTCGTTTTCCCCTCTTTGATAAGATTGGCAACTTGAATTTCCTTCGGTGTGAGATTTAAATGCTCTGAGGACAGTTTCTTGGCAAAGGGAGAAACAATGTCCATTAAATTGGATTCAATGATATTGATATCGATAATGTCCTTACTGTCAAATCTGCTTTTCTTCAATTTTTTAAGATAGGGCAATACCAGTTGTTTAACGTTTGATAGTACTTTATCTTCCAGCTCGTCTTTGTCCTCTTCTCTGCGCTTCAAGAGAACCTTCAATGCTGCATTCATCTCTTGAAGCTCTTCAGTTTTGACCCTTAATTCCCGCTCTCTTTTAAGTACGGATTGTTCGGCCTGTTTTCGATCGGTTATGTCGAGCAAAGAAACAATGCTTTTTGATGTTCCAGGAATTACTGCCGTGTTAATCAATACATCTCTGATTTGGCCATCCCTATTGATCATCCGGGATTCATATTGACGGGGTGCCTCATCAGGATTGATTCTCCGTGCTCTATGATACTTCTTCAGCTTTTTCACGTCTTCCTTGACAATGAATTCGGTCCAGCGGATTTTGTTTTCTATCTCTTCTTTACGGTAACCATAAATATTTTCAAACTCGGCGTTGGCAAGAGTGATCGTTGTATCCTCCTCGATCATCAGCATGGCACTTCCCGTATTCTCGAAAATTGTACGATATCGGTTTTCGGACTCTTTTAAAATATCTTCCGCCCTCTTACGCTCCGTAATATCACGGATGCTTTGTATGGCACCTACAACCCGGTTGTTCCTGTCATACAGAGGACTGGCCTTCCCCCAGAGATGGGACTCGATATGCGGAATGTATCGCTCAGCAATAAGGAGCTCTCCCTGCCTCTCGAACATGGAATAATTGTCTTCATCTATGCTTCCGGGGTCCAGGACAAGGTCGACCAGCATGGGTCTCCTCTTGCCGTAAAAATGAAGGGCATGCTCGTAATTCCCTTTTCCCAGAATATCCCTCGCTTTGACACCCATCATTTCTTCCATGCCCCGGTTCCAGGCGATGAGCTTCCCCTCCAGATCGATAGCCATGGTCGGATCAGGGAGAAAATCGATGATGTCCGCCAGACGCTGCTCCGACTCCCGCAGCGCTTCCACGACCAGTTTTTGCTCCGTGATATCACGAAGGCTCTGGATGGCACCCACAACCCGGTTGTTCCTGTCATACAGAGGACCCGCCTTTCCCCAGAGGTAGGCATTGATATGCGGAATGTACCGCTCAGCAATAAGGAGCTCTCCCTGCCTCTCGAACATGGAATAATTGTCCTCAT